>JAIPCF010000007.1 GCA_021738385.1 Sulfuritalea sp.
CCAGATCTCTCAGCACAACCACGAACTCGTCGCCACCAAAGCGCGCCACCGTGTCTATCTCCCGCACACAACGCTTCATTCGTTCCGCCGCTTCGATCAGCAGCAAATCACCGACCTCGTGCCCATGCAAATCATTCAGCGGCTTGAAATTATCCAGATCGAGGAACATCAACGCACCGTAGCAGGAGCTGCGCTTGCTGGCAGCCATGGTCTGGTTCAGACGGTCACTGAGTAGACGCCGATTGGGCAGTGTGGTGAGCGGATCATAGAAGGCCAGCTGACGCACTTGATCCTCCATCTGCTTGCGCTCAGTGATATCCATGTAAATCGTCACAAATCCACCATCGGGCAATGGCATGCCTCGAATATCGAGCACTGTACCGTCGGCGCGGACGCGCTCGAATTGATGCGGCTCGAATTTTCGGGCGCGGGTAACGAGAGCGGTGACCTGCTCCTCTTTATCGCCGGGGCCATAATCACCGCGTTCCGCGTTGAAGCGAACGACGTCGTCGAAATGCAGATCAGGTTTCTCGAACAAGGAATCGGGGAAGTCGAGCAATTTCTTGAACTGATCGTTGTAGGTCACTACCCGAAGATCACCGTCAACCATCGAGATGCCTCCGGGAAAGCTCTCGACAACCGCATTGAGTACATTGTTCTGCCGCTGCAACTGATCCTCGGCAGACCTGCGCGCCGAGACATCAGCGATGACCCCTATCAGGCCGCGCTCGGTGCCATCGGCATCGTAGAAACGTTGACCGGTCAGATGCCCCCAGAATTCAGAACTATCTGCGCGCCAATAGAGCCGATCATTATCTACTGCAGGAAGTTTGCTGGCGAGCAGGGCCAGCATTCGTTGCCGCGATTCTTCGCGCTCCGTCGGATGCACCAGGGCTACATATTCGAGCCCCTCCAGTGCATCCAGTGCGTATCCAAACATATCCGCCATGCGCTGGTTGGCTTGAGTGATACGCCCCTCCATGTCGACCAGAAAAATCGCGACACTGGAGGTATCGAGGATTTGCCGGAACAGGGCCTCCCGTCCAGCCAATTCGTCGTTTGCCTTGGCAAGCGCCTGAGTGCGCTCGCTAACTTTTTGTTCAAGCTTCCCACGTTGTGCTTGCAGCTTCATCACCAGCATGGCCACATAAGCCACCAACAAGCTGAATATCAGACCGAGCATTCCCTTCAGCCAAAGCTCGACCGGGTTACCCCAACCTTTGACTGGCGCTACGCTCAAGGTCCAGTTTCCGTATGCAAGATTGAGATCCTGATCAACCGGTTCCAACAGAGGACTTCCTGAGGACGATGCAATTGTCTGTTCTTGTCCGGTGTCTGGATGAATCCGCCAAAGCTTGTAGTCGATACCCTGGTTGACCAGTCGGGGCAGACGCGCACCTACCAGAGCCTCGGGAAAACGGATCACGACATAACTGAACCCCCAAAAGTTGCGCTTGCCCTCGGTCTCTCCAAGAAATACCGGCAGACGACCCACAGCGCCCATGCCTCCTTGCACCAAATTCATCGGTCCTGCCAGTGTCAGCTTTCCTGTATCACGAGCTAATCTGGCCTCCTTGCCCTGCTTTGGGTCATTCAACTGATCGAACCCGACCGACTTTTCATTGCCGACCAAAGGCACCACATGCTTGATGACGCCTCCCGGGGACAATCCCATTACCGCTACACCCGGGTAAAAGCTCAGCATCTCTTCCGCCACTTCTTCAAAATTGGTGACAACACCATTGCCTTGACGAACCATCGCAGCCAAAGCATAAGTAGCGGAGAGGGCGCGCTCCATCCCTAGCTCGAGAGCGCGGGCATGATCACTGGCAAGACCAGCGACGCGCGCACGGTTCTGCCGCAGGTTGCTCTGTTCCGAATATCCGATCAGGATCGCCGCAACGACGGTAGCGAGCAGAAAAGTCACTAGCGCTGCAAGAAAGGGATGCAGATTTCTTGGAGGGGCCATCGAGTTCAGGTTCGCTTTTGGGGCCATCCTATTCCCAGACAATCAGGCGACTCGGTCAAAGACAGAATATCTACCGACCAAACGAATGCACGTGAATTCACTGCTCCCCCAGGAATATTTGTTGCCGACTATTGGTCGGTCTCAAAACCTCACTATGGACGATTATCCTCGTATTTGCCGCAAACATCACATGGCCGGGCGAGCGCCGACCAGCGGCGGCTGATGCTTATGAAATGAACTGTGGCAGCGCTAACTGGGTGGGCGAACCGATATGAGAGCAAAATCAGGCATCGACAGTCACCCGGCGCATCGTTAAGCTGCGCGCCACACTGGGTAAGGCATTGTCAATCTTGCCATTCTCCAGAAATCCTCAACGGCAACAACCTGACGGACTTCCTCATGCCAAAAGAAAGCTTTATTCCGGGCAAAGATGCCTCGCTCGAATCGTCCATTGCCTCCATGCAGAGCAAGCTGGACGCGCTGGATTTCCATGTCGAGGAGCGCTCCTGGCTGAATCCGGTGGATGGCGTCTGGTCGGTACATGTGCGCGATCGCGACTGTGCTTTGCTGTTTACCAACGGCAAGGGCGCATCGCGCCTGGCAGCTTTGGCCAGTGCGCTGGGTGAGTTCTTTGAGCGCCTTTCCTGTAATTACTTCTGGACGCATTTCTATCTGGGTGATCAGTTTGCCCAACGCGATTTTGCCCACTATCCGCGAGAGCAATGGTTTCAACCGGGGGAGGACGGCCAATGGCCGGAGCAATTGCTGACCCCTGAGCTGCGCCAGCTTTACAACCCCGACAATTCGATCGACGCCAGAACATTGGTGGATCTGAATTCAGGCGATACCGCGCGGGGCATCTGCGCTCTGCCCTACGTGCGCCAGCGCGATGGGGCCAGCGTCTGGTTTCCGGTGAATATCATCGGCAACCTGTACGTCAGCAATGGCATGTCGGCCGGCAACACCGAACTCGAAGCTCGCACCCAGGCCCTGTCCGAAATTTTTGAGCGCCACATCAAGTTTCGCATCATCAGCGAAGGGCTCTGCCTGCCCGATGTGCCTGAGCAGGTGATCGCCCGCTATCCCCGCATTGAGGCCGGCATCCGCGGACTGCGTGAGGCGGGCTTCGGCATTCTGGTCAAGGACGCTTCGCTGGGTGGCGATTATCCGGTGATGAATGTCACCCTGCTCCACCCTCAGGATCAGGGCTGCTTTTCCAGTTTTGGCGCGCACCCGCGCTTTGAAATCGCACTCGAGCGGGCACTCACCGAACTGTTGCAGGGACGCGGTCTGGATGCGCTGGCGGGCTTTCCCGAGCCAGGATTTGATCTGGACGAAATTGCCGCATCGCCCAACATCGAAATCCATTTCGTCGATTCCAGCGGCACCATCAGCTGGAACTTTCTCGGCAGCACACCCGATTTTGATTTCTGCGACTGGAATTTTTCCACGACCACCGCTGACGATTACCACTGGCTGGTGGAACGGATGCATAGAGACGGCCATGACATTTACGTTGCCGACTTCAACCACCTTGGCGTCTATGCGTGCCGGATTTTGGTGCCCGGCATGTCGGAAATCTATCCGCTGGATGAGTTGGAGTGGGAAAACAACAGTGTCGGAAATACCGTTCGCGAAGCTATCCTGCACCTGCCTGAACTGGACGATGAACAAAGTGCCGATCTGCTCGATACATTGAACCAACTCGATGTGCCGGACCAGCGACCCGTCGCCACAATGATCGGGCTGGCCGCCGAGCCGGATTCCTTTTGGGCGGATCTGCGCGTCGGCGAGCTAAAGACAATGCTGGCATTGGCTTTGGGCAACGAGGAAGCCATTCGCGAAGGCTGTGAATGGGTGCGTCACTTCGAACAGATCGACACCAGCCGTCGCCTGACTTATCGCTGCATCGAAACCCTGCTTGATCTGGGCAACGCCGATACGCACCGCACCGCTCTGTCGCATCTTTATGGCGAAGCAACCCTGGCTAGCGCCGAAGCCATATTGCGACGGGAACAACGCTTCTTCGGCATCACAGCGCCGGGCATGGATCTCAAGGGCTGTGACCTGCATCAGCGACTACTGACGGCTTACGCCAAGTTGCGTCACTAGCGTCAGAAAAAACTGTTCATTGGTGCCAAGGCCGACGCAAATACTGGCGGCTCACGATTCATTGACGCGACCGCGCAACGCTTTCTGCTTTCCGCGCAGCACCTTGCTGTCGACACGGCGCTTCTGTGAATTGCGCGTCGGCCGGGTTGCGCGGCGCGATGGCTGAATGAATATGGCCTGTGCGATCAAATCGCGCAGTCGCTCCATCGCGGCGAAGGTGTTGCGTTCCAGACTGCGGAACTGCTGGGCCTTGATCACCACGACGCCGTCGGTGCTGATGCGCTGATCGCGAAATTGCAGCAGGCGAGTCTTGACCTCGTCGGGCAATGAGGAGGCCTTGATGTCAAACCGCAAGTGGATCGCGTTCGAGACCTTGTTGACGTTCTGGCCGCCCGCGCCCTGGGCGCGAATCGCGGTGAGTTCAACTTCATCGTCGCGCAGCACGAATGTCGGTTCAGAGGTCGTCATGTCGTGCCGCTTTCCCCAGACTTGGTTTTCGCAGGTGCCGCCACATCCAGCGCCCGCCAGCCTGTCTCGCCCAGAGTACGCAGGGTTTCAATGTTGCGCAGATAAATGTCAGACGCATCCGGAAACGCCGCCGTGGCTTTTTCCAGACTGGCTTCGCGCAGCAGGTGCAGTGTCGGATAGGGCGCGCGATTGGTGCAGTTGGCTACGTCGTCGGCATCCGCATCGGCAAACACGTAGTCTGGATGAAAACTCGCCACCTGCAAGATACCGGTGAGGCCCTGAGTGCGAAGGACGACTTCCGCCAGATCGAGAAAGTCGGTGAAATCATCGAAATCCACCAGCACATCGGGTGTGATCAGCAGGGTGGTCTCGACTTCGTCAGCCGGTGCCCCAATCAGAAATTTTAGCTCACGTTCAAGATCGTCGAGCAAGGCATCTGTCGTCTTCGCCTCACTGACAACATAGCGTATCTGCTTCCTGACATGCACGGCCTTGGCAAAGGGACAGAGATTGAGGCCGATTACCGCGCGCTCGAGCCAGACACGGGTGGCGGCGACGATATCGGCGTGGCGGGCTGAGGCGGGCATAAAAGTCGGCGCTGGCGATACGGCGGCCATCAGTTCGCCTGAGCCCGAACTCGGCACCTGGGCGCCCGCAGCACGATGATTCTCTTCGAAGTATTCAATGAAGCCAGCTCATGCGGTCAGATCCTTCAGCAGATGCACTTTCACCTTCCTGCCCTTGAGTTTTCCGGCGGACAACCTGCGCAATGCTTCTTGTGCAATGCTGCGCTCGACCGCGACATAGGTACAAGTGTCGGTCACGTTGATCTTGCCGATCTGCTCCTTGCTATAACCGGCCTCTCCGGTCAGCGCGCCCAGCACATCGCCGGGACGGATTTTTTCCTTGCGCCCACCGAGGATCAACAACGTCACCATCGGCGGCAGCATCGGCTGCGGTGAACCGGATTTAGTCAGGGAGCCCTTCAGTTCGTCGAGTGAATGCCACTCGCAGTCAAACCCGAGCGCCTTCTCGATGTTGGCCACCCGCCCCTTCTGATTGCTGCTGACCAGACTGAAGGCCCAACCGGCCTGGTCGACACGACCCGTGCGTCCGATGCGATGCACATGCACTTCGGTATCCGGCGTGACATCGACGTTGATCACCGCCTCAAGCTGATCGATATCCAGACCGCGCGCGGCCACATCGGTGGCGACCAGAACCGAGCAGCTGCGATTGGCGAACTGCACCAGAACCTGGTCACGTTCGCGCTGTTCCAGTTCGCCGTGCAATGCCAGCGCAACGAATCCTTCGCTGCGTAAAAGCTGCACCAGATCACGACACTGCTGTCGGGTGTTGCAAAACGCCAGGGTACTGACCGGACGGTAGTGGCGCAGCAGCAGCGCGACAGCGGCCAGCCGCTGATCGTTGCTCACCTCGTAGAAGCGCTGGCGGATTTTGCCTTCCTCGTGCTGCTCAAGTAATTCGATTCGTTCCGGCTCGCGCAGGAATTGCCGGCTCAGCGCGGCAATTCCTTCGGGAAAGGTGGCGGAGAACAACAGCGTCTGCCGCTCTTTCGGGCAGGCTTTCGCTACGGTGACCATATCTTCGAAGAAGCCCATATCGAGCATGCGATCGGCTTCGTCCAGCACCAGCGTATCGAGCGCTGCCAAATCGAGGCTGGCTCGTTGCAGGTGATCCATGATGCGCCCCGGCGTACCCACCACGACGTGGGCGCCGTGCTCAAGACTGGATATTTGCGGCCGCATCGGGCTACCACCGCACAAAGTAAGCACCTTGATATTTTCCGCGCCGCGCGCCAGTCGACGAACCTCCTGCGCTACCTGGTCGGCCAGTTCCCGCGTCGGACACAGCACCAGCGCCTGCACCGCAAAACGGCGCGGATTCAGCCGGGCCAGCAGGCTCAGCGCAAATGCCGCAGTCTTGCCGCTGCCGGTTTTGGCTTGTGCGATCAGATCGCGTCCAGCAAGCGCCAGCGGCAGGCTGGCAGCCTGAATTGGCGTCATGTGACGGTATCCCAACTGCTGCAAGTTTGTCAGCGTGGCGGGAGCCAACGGCAACTGATCGAACGACAAATTCGAAGCCGGAATTGGGCTGGTGACCGCCGACAAAGCGCCAGCGAGTAGGGAAGGTGATGAAGTCATGCGCAATTATATGTCTCTGTGCGCTTGCGCCTGAGACGGTATCCCGTGATATGTCTCAGTGTGCTTGCGCCTGAGACGGTATCCCGGGATATGTCTCGGTGCGCCTTCGCCTGAGACGATATTTCGGGACAAGAGCCTGCGCACTGTCACCAGTTTCAGTATCCGCCTGGATAAAGACCAGAACTTCAGCATCGCCCAAAAATGGCCGTTCGCGCAACACACAAAGATGGAGTCACGCGCGAACGATACGCCCGGAGCAGCGCGCTGCTAACTCGCGGCCTAAAGGTCTACCGTTTTGGTAAATACCTCTTCCAGCATCTCGCGGGCCTTGCCAAAATCAAGCACGGCTTCCTCGTAGGCGTCTCGCGCCAGTGTGTAGGCTTCCACCAATTCGGTGTTTATACCTTCGGCATGGAGGCGCCCGTAGAGCACCTGGCATTCCTCGAACAGACGATCAGCCAGCAGGCGACGCCGCATGTAAATTCGTGCGCCCTCCTGCGGCCAAGGACCCATCTCTGCATAACTCGGCACATGGGCACGTTGCAGAGTCGCAAAATCTCCTTGCAGCAACGGCCACATACCTGCCCAGTCCGGGTCTACCCCGCCGTAAGGAGTGTAGCCAAAGCGTTTCAGCTCAGCGACCTCACCATCAATCAAATGCTGAGGAGAAACAAGCATGTCAGGCAGCCACCGGTGCTTCGGCCTCGTAACCCATTCGCATGTCGTAGTCTGCCTCGACATCCGTGGGCATGATCAGGCCGACATCCTTGAGTCGCGAGTCGAGCAGTTCCAGATACTCGGCCTGGAGTTCTTCCGGCTTCTTGACCTTGATACCGTACTCGTAATAAATGTCGAACATTTCTGACTTCTTGTCGCCAGTTGATGGACGTCCATAGAAACCCAGACCCATTTGCATAAACTTGGGAATACGCTCCTGCATGAATTCGCGGGTTTTTTCGCCGCCAAACTCGATGCAGCGCTTCGATGCCCATACGCCGAAAGCCAGATGGCCGTACTCTTCCTTGTGGATACGCACATTGACACGCGCCCAAGGCAGGTAGGAGCACTCGCGATACTGACCGAGAAAAGCCACTGCCGCCGGTGTAACCACGGTTGAGAACAAGGCAACGTCTTCCCAGCACTCGAAGAACTTGGACCAGTTTTCCTTGCGGAATCCATTTATCACATTAACCTTCTTCGGATCCGGATTCTCCGGATTGTGCGACAGCTCGTACAGGCGTGCATCCACGTCCACGCCGAGCTCCTGTAACAGATTCCACACATAGAAGGCGTGGCCCATTTCCTCGAATACTTTCTTGGAAAGGCGGTAGGCCTCTTCCGGACGAGTCGCGTAGCGATGGTTTTCGGCCACACGCTGGCCTCCGGCGTATTCGGAATCGGCCTGGAAGCACATCAAGTTGATGAGGGCCTTCTTGTAATCATCGGGCAGAACATCACCCTTGTCGTATGTCTTGAATGTTCTCATTTAAGTTCTCCTGATAGTGCCAGTGAAAGCAGGATATCCCGCAAACTCGCCATCAATCCCCGCTGAATTGAACAATACGCTAATCAATATTGCGATACATATTATTTGTTAGATATAAATCTTAGTGTATCATTACAATGCTGTCAATTATTTTTTGATATCTAAACATTGACGCCGCTTCTTACTGTTTTATATATATCTTTTACTGTATATAAAATTTTTCTCGCCAACTGACCGCATCAACGATTTCCAGTTTTATCATTTGTGTTACATATCCACTTCTCCAGTGGTATCATTTGAGCTCTCAATAGGAGGGCTGTTCAACAAATGAAAAACCGCTTCATCCGCCAATGGATGGATGCCTTTCTGGCCGAGCATACGCTGCGCGCCAACTCACTTATCATCACCGTCCTGGGTGATGCCGTTGCTCCACGCGGCGGAACCGTCTGGCTTGGCAGTTTCATCAAGCTGCTCGAACCCTTGGGGCTGAATTCGCGTCTGGTCAGAACCAGCGTGTTTCGTCTGTCCAGGGAAAAATGGCTGGTATCGGAACAAATCGGGCGCAGGAGCTATTACAGCCTTACTGCAACTGGTCGCCGACGTTTCGAACATGCCTACCGACGCATCTATGACGATCCGCGTCAACAGTGGGACGGTGGATGGCAAGTGGTGCTTACCGCCGTGAGTACCCTGCCGCCGACACAGCGCGACGTGCTGCGCCGGGAGTTGCTTTGGGAGGGATTTGGCCATATTGCACCAGGCGTTCTGGCTCATCCCTGCGCCGATGAAGAATCCTTGCTGGACATTCTGCAAAATACGGGTACCCACGACAAAGTCGTGGTAATCCTGGGCCGCAGCCTGGGCGCGCTGTCCAGCCGCCCATTGCAGGAACTGGTCAGAGAATGCTGGAATCTAGATGCTATTGCCGAAGACTACAAACGGTTCAGCGATTGTTTTCGCCCTGTTGCTCGCGCGATCAGATCATCGCGGGAACTCGATCCGGAGCAGGCTTTCTGCGTTCGCACACTGCTTATACACGAGTTTCGTCGTGTCCAGTTGCGCGACCCTCAATTACCCAAACAACTGTTGCCGAACGACTGGCCCGGCGATATCGCCCGCAAGATTTGCAGCGACATATATCGCTTGACTCGCTCGCCGGCGGAGCAGCATCTCACCGATCTGCTGGAAACCGCCAATGGACCACTTCCTGAAGCAGCGCCCTATTTGCAGCTTCGCTTTCCTGATCTGACTGTCAAAGACATCGAGGAAACCGTATGATTCAAAAACCGCTTCAGGTCGGCATTATCGGCGCCGGGCCCTCCGGCTGCTACATCGCCGACGCGCTCGGGCGCAAACTTCCCGGCTCGCACATCGACATATTCGATCGCCTGCCCACGCCTTTCGGCCTGGTCCGTGGGGGCGTTGCACCCGACCATCAGGGAACCAAGAATATTGCCCGGCAGTTCGAGCGCACGATGAGCAAGGACGGCGTACGCTTTCTAGGCAACATCGATATTGGTCGCGACCTGTCTTATGAAGAACTGAAATCAGCGTACGACATCCTGTTAGTCACCATCGGCGCCATGGAAGATCGCCGACTGGGCATTCCTGGTGAATCACTCGAAGCCGTGTATGGCTCGGGACAATTCGTCGCCTGGTATAACGGCATCCCGGGTGGCCAAAACCTTGCTCCCAAGCTCGATGGCAAATCGGTGGCGATCATCGGTAACGGCAATGTCGCGCTTGATATCGCCCGATTACTGGGTAAGACATCAGCGGAGCTGGAATCTTCAGATTTGTGCGCCCACGCCCGCATTGCACTGGAGGCTGCCCCTATTGAAGATATCTGGGTGATCGGCCGGCGCGGTCCGCTTGAGGCGAGTTTTACTACAGCTGAGCTGTCCGAGTTTGGTGATCTGACGCGAGTTTCGACGCGGGTCGACCCTTCCCAACTGCCGCAGGGCATTGCGGATGAGATGAGCGAGGCGCAGAAGAAACTTGCCGAGAAAAATCTTGAGGTACTGCGGACCTACGCCGCTCGAGGAGAACAGGACGATCGATCGATCACCGTGCACTTCCTGTTCAACGCCGCTCCGGTGGAAATCCGCGGCGAATCGCGTGCACAAGAGCTGGTTCTGGAGAAGACCCATACCAAAAACGGCAAAACAATATCGAGCGGTGAGACTTTCAGTATCCCTGCCGACACGATCATCAGCGCCATCGGCTATCGCAGCACTTCTTTTCCCGGTCTTCCCTTCGATTCTGCTCGCGGCATCGTCGCCAATACGGAGGGACGCGTCGAGCCTGGTGTCTACGCTGCTGGCTGGTGCAAACGCGGTCCGCAAGGGGTGGTGCCTGCCAACAGGGCGGATTCGCTGGCAGTGGCGGAATTGATTCTGCAAGATTTCGCCGACCACCAGACCCAGGGTAAATCAGGAGGCGCCGCGATCGACGCTTTGCTGGCCAAACGCGGCGTACGCATTGTCGACTTTGCCGGCTGGCAGAAAATCAATGCCGCCGAGGTCGCGGCGGGACAGGGACGCCCACGCGAAAAACTGGTGGAAATTGAAGAGTTGCTGACTGCTGCTCAAGCTTGAAAATGGCGATCGGCTAGAGTTCCAGTTCCATTCCCTCGCGGGAAAGAAGAACTTCCGGCTCGCCCATGCTTCCCGGTACATATCCGGAACTCGCTAACGCGGCGGCAAAAACACGTTCGAGTTCATCATCAGAGCGCGTGGGCTCGTGGTGCGTGCACACCAAACGCTTTACTCCCAGGCGACGCGCCCAGGCAATGTTGCCTTCCAGCGTCCCATGGCCCCAGCCAATCTTGCTCGCGTACTCGGCATCCGTATAGGAACTGTCGGCGATCAACACATCCAGACCGGCCAACGCCGCATCGAGTTGCCCCTGTTGCATATCAACCATCTGCTGAAACTCGGCGTAACCCTCGTCTTCCGGGGCATAAATATTCAGCCAGGGTTCGTGGTCACCAGTAAAAAATACCGATTTCCCGTTGCATTCGATCCGATAGCCAAAATTCACCACAGGATGATTGAGCAAAAGCGGCATTACCGTGGCGTCACCAACTTGTACCGACTTACCGATATTGAGCGTCTCATATTCGATGCCGGCTTTCATTTCCGCTTCGCGCACCGGGAAGTAGCTGTACTGCAGTTGCACTTCCATGACCTGATCGATACCACGCCCGGCAACGATATCGTAGCCGCCGTGTATGCGTACCGAATTGCCCGGAATGTACAGCGGGGTGAAAAAAGGCAGCCCTTGAATGTGGTCCCAATGCGAATGAGTCATGAACACATTGGCCTGCACCGGCATTTGTTTCAGCAGTTCCTGCGCCAAGGGAAAAATGCCGGTACCGGCGTCGAGAATAATCAGCAAACCATCGTCGCTGCGCACCTCAATGCACGTCGTGTTGCCACCATACCGAATCGTGTGCTGGCCGGGTGAGGGAATCGAACCGCGAACGCCCCAGAAACGTACCTTCATAGTCTGGCCTTTAAGGTTCGTTACCGACCTGAGCAAACAACTGGGCATCCTGAACGAGCTTGTCCAGCGAGCCGAGTCTTGCCACGACTTCCTCCGTACTGTCTCCAAATCGCTCTGGAGCGACAGGGGCTTCGGTAGCGCGCCAGGGATTACCACTATCACCGATTTCACGGAAACGTACGACCTGATCGGCCACCCGCAGGCAATCCATCATGGCGCTTGGCTCAGCGTCTGGATCATGATGATCGCGAATGCAGTCCACCAGATAATCGGGGAAAGTCCAGCGCTTGGCCAACAGGGCTCCAACTACCCCGTGGTCGACACCGATCACCAGTCTTTCAGCCTCATGGAGCGGTACCGAATGTTCGCCGGCATGTGTCAAGGCCTCACGAAATTCCGCCGCGAGAAACTGGGCAAATACCACTTTTCCAAAATCATGCAGCAGACCGGCGATATAGCAGTCTCCGGAATCGACTTCGCCCTTGGCAAACACGGTGGCCGCCTGCCGCGCAGCGCCGGCAACTACCAGTGAATGCAACAGGTAGCGCTGAATATCGAAACCCGCGGCATTCATGCGCGGCAAGATTCCCACGGCGGCAAATCCAAGAGCCAGATTCTTGATCGTGTTGATACCCAGGTAGACCACCGATTGGCTCACCGAGTTGATCTTGCTGGGCAGACTGTAGTAGGCGGAATTGATGACCTTTAGAATCTTCATGGTCATCACTGGATCTTTTTCGATCACGCCGACCAAATCCTTGGCCTGGCAATTGATATTTCGAGTCAACTCGAGAATCATTTGCACGCTGCGCGGAAACGCCGGCATGCGCTCGACAGCGCTGCCCAGGCGATGTTCCATTTCAGGAGTCAGTGCGCTCATTTATCGGCCCAAAGGAGATACGCCGATTATAGCCAGCGATTCAGGCTAGATCGCGTCCCGGTCCGGATGTAATTCTTTCGTGATAGCGCGCCCGGTACAACAGGCGACGACGGTCCAGGCTTTCCGTGAAGCCCGCGCGGTCGTGCAGCACGTTGTTGCACACCAGTCCCATGCCCGGCTCCAGCCTCCCTCGCAGGGTCCATGGTGTGGGTGTCGCCAGCAAGCGGGCCAGTGCACCAACCGCAGTTGCTGTCGCGGCATCCTCACGCCATTCGATGCTGATGGTACGCGCCGTGTAGCGCATGTGAAGGAAGCCGGCATTGTCGAGCGAGAATACGGGACCGGACTGGGCCGCGCGCGCGACGCCCGTATCGTCATTGCGCGGCGGAATGATCATGGCGTCGGCCTGCGAGAGTGCGCGGATATGCCCGGGATTCTCGTCGCGCAGCAGGATGTAGGCGATCTCTGGGTCAAGCAACTGATTCTCGCCACCGGACACGGCGCTTTGTACGCAGTGAAGCACCATGCCGCGCACGGTACGCTCAGGCGTGTTGTAGTAACCGTCGGTGTGCCATTTGATCGGCTTGTCGGTGTAGGGAATGAACTCCCTGCGCTCACTGCGCTCTTCCGCGCCGCGTACCGATATTGGCGATATCGCATCATCGTCGGTAAGCCAGTGACTGTCGAGATGCAACAGGCCGAGTTGGGCACCCAGGCGGCGAGGAATTTCCTTGTCTGGATCCCCTGCGGTGTTACTGGCATAGATCGCCATATTGGCGCCTGCGCAATGTGCAAGCAAGCTGTCGAGCTCTTTTGTCGCCAGTGCGCGAGGATCGTCGAGCGCAACCAATATGTCCTCGATGCGGCGCGGTGCGCTGTCGAGTTTCTGCTCGCGCCACAGGCGATAGCTCGCGGGATCGTCGAGATCGAACGGGCCGGGCATGGTATCAGTCCTCCGTCGCGCCGTTGCCGACCCGCGAAGCGGAATTGACGGCCCCCGAAGGGGAATCCCCGTCATGCAAAGCCGAGGCATTCAGAGCACGCGAGCGCCGACTTTCCGAACTTTTTGCCTGGGGGTGAAACAGGCCCGCCAGCGTCTTCTCCAGCGCCTTGATAGCCTCGGGTGACTCGATCTCCATCACCTGATCGACCGCCCAAAGTTGATCTTTTTCCGGCAATACTTCCTTCAAACAAGCGGAAAAACAGCGGCGAAATCCGAAGTCCGGACCTTGCTCTGTATAGTCGTAGTCAGCGTATTCCGTACCCCGCTGATTGAACAGATCGAGAACGTGCTGATGACATTTGCCTGGCGCCACATCGAATAGCAACATGTCGCGGTTGTCCTCTATCGCCTCCGCAATACGCTGCGCCAGCGCCGTAGTGAACTCCAGGCGCTGTTCCGATGTCAATTCTCGGTAGGCGATGCGATCGGCAGCCAGAGCAAGATACACCATGAATTCGCAGACGAAATCGAAATAGGCGTTGCCCAGTTCGATGTCGTACTCGGCCTCGCGCATGCGCTTGATCGAGTCGATCGCAAGTTTCCAAGCCAGCATGGCAACAACGCCGGCCAGTTCCGCCATCGAACGCGGCTTGCCGCCGGCGTGAAAACTGGTGCGGATCCTGATTGCCATGAATCAGGACATCAAACCATTCACCACAGAGACACAATGGCACAGAGAAATGCAAAAAGAAATTGGTTCTCTCTCTGTGCCTCTGTTGCCTGCCCGCGAAGCGGAATTCCAGGCACGCAGGGCGCCCTGTGGTTCAATCATTTTCAATAGCCTCCCTTACCCAGAGGCATGGGCAAACCGCCAACCTTACAGCCTTCTTTGGCAGCGCCGCCGTCGGGGAACAACTCGAACAGCAACGCGCTGTCGGCCTCTGGCATGTCACCCTCCGACTGCAAGCCCTTGATCAGATTGCGCATATTCGGCGTATGGCCATCTTCCTTGAACTTTTCGCGCAGGTAATTCACGACCTTCCAGTGCTGATCGGTCATTGTGATGCCACAGGCTGCGGCGATGATATGAACCGCCTCTTCGCTGAAATCAGGTTCCAGAAGATAGCCGTATTCGTTGACTTCCTTTTCAACGCCGTTGATGACATAACTCATGGGTGGTCTCCTCTCTGATTGGTCATTCTTTCCCCCGGGGAAGGGGCTGGGGGATAGGTGGTTACTTGGTAGTTTTGCCTGCGCCGGACCGTCAGGTACGACGCAGGTAAAACTCGTGAACTCCACGTCCGGATTCGTGCGAAAAAATCAGCTCTGCAGCACCTGCTCTGGCCCAGGAGGCGATGTCGTCCGCCGAGCCCGGGCAATCACTGACCAGTTGCAGCACTTCGCCGGCTTGCATGCCCTCCAACAATTTCTTTGCCTGCACGATGGGGCCGGGGCAGGAAACGCCGCGCATGTCCAGCGTCACATGCGCAATCGGCGTGGCATTGGCGCCACCTGCGCGCTGGATCATGTAGGCCGTCTTGCCGTCCGCCTGCTTCTGGCTGCCAAGGATCACGTTGCCAGTCACCTTTGCCCATGCGAACAGATCGTCCGCCGTGCCGGGGCAATCTGAGAGCAGGCGCAGGGTCTGACCTGGCTGCAGGTCGTCGATCAGTTTTTTGGCGCCGAGCAGCGGTGCCGGACAGGGCATGCCGCAGACATCAAGCGTTACGGTGGCGACTTCGGTCATGGATTTCTCCTCGATTGATTTAGTCGCCGACAGCGACGACTGATTTATGTGGGACAAATATCCCGCATCCGAGCGCGCGGTGCTCGCCCAGACCGGTTTCCTGCATCGCCAGGGAATCGGCATTCCCCAGACCATGCAACATCAGACTGAAACCGCGCACCCATCCCTCAGTGGTGCGCAGTTCTCTCGGTTTGCCTGTAATCAATTGCGGCTTAAGACCGCGTGCCGCCAGCAAAGATTCGCAACGCGCAAGAAATTCGATTTCTTCATCCGTTCCGACACTGACGAAATGAGAGTACACAACGCCTCGGGCCGGCAACAAGGGACGGACACTGCACGCACGCACCTCTAGTGCCACACCGTCCAGGTCCAGGCGTGCGCCCACCAAAAAGTCGGCGCTGGCGCTACGGTGAATCGGCAAGCGCAGTGCCAAACGGCTGCGACGACCGACGAAACGAACCTTGTTGCCGCGTGCCAGACCCATCAGCGGCAGGATACCGGCCTCCGGCTCTTCGTCGAACCAGGGAAGAAGACGACGCACCGCCGTCGCCAAGGCGCTGGCGTGGTCGTCCTCAAGCGTGGCATCCGCCAGTGCAAATACCACATCGACCATCAGGGTTGAAGCTTCGTCAGGTGAGCGACTCAAGCAGTATCCTTTTCCTTGTCGGTCATTCCCGGCTGCGCCGCAGCCCAGGCGCAAAGCACTTTGCCCCAATGCGCGGCGGTCACCGGATCAACGTCAAAAATCGTGAAGCGACTTCGCTCACGAATGCGTGTGCGCAGCAAAGGCATACCGCCGGCCTCGAAGACGAATTCCTGCAATTCAATCTCCTGATTGCCGATCGGTACGCGGAACTTGTCGAGCGAGGTAACGGTGTCCAATGATTTCCCTTTTCGTGGAAGCAGACTATGGCACCAGCAACGGGTCAACGACCATCACCGGATGGGAGTGCAAGCATATAACCCTTTAGGGTAGGTCCTATTACCTACCGGGAGTATGGTTTGTGCACCGCACAGACTCATACCATTGTCCCATCACGTTACCCCCCGACAACGAGGAGAAGACCCATGGCCAAGCCCATGCATCCAACACCGAACCTGGATCAACTGGAAAGCGGCCCCTGGCCGAGTTTTGTTACCGGCCTCAAGCGTCTGGCCCAAGACAAGGATTACGCGGTCGATATCCTCGGCCACCTCGAGCACTCCTACCAGACCCGCAAGGGCTATTGGAAGGGAGGCACCGTCGGTGTGCGTGGCTACGGCGGCGGCATCATCCCGCGCTTCACGGAAATCAAGGATGAGGCCGGCAACCCGGTTTTCAAGGATGCCGCGGAATTTCACACCCTGCGTGTCATGCCACCTCCCGGCATGCACTACAACACGGCGACGCTGCGCCAGTTCTGCGATATCTGGGAAAAGCACGGCTCCGGCCTGATCGCCTTCCATGGCCAGTCGGGCGACATCATGTTCCAGGGCGCCACCACGGAAAACGTGCAGAAGGCCTTTGATGAAATCAACGATATGGGTTTTGACCTCGGCGGCGCCGGCCCGGCCGTGCGGACTTCGATGTCCTGCGTCGGCGCCTCGCGCTGCGAGCAGTCCTGCTACGACGAAGCCAAGGCACACCGCGAAGTGCTCAATACCTTCCTCGACGACATCCACCGTCCCGCCTTGCCGTACAAGTTCAAGTTCAAGTTCTCCGGCTGCCCCAACGACTGCATGAATTCCATTCAGCGTTCGGACATGGCCGTGATCGGCACCTGGCGCGACAACATCCGCACCGATGAAGCGCTGGCCAAAAAATGGTTCGCCAAGCACGGCATGAATGAACTGGTCAACGACGTCGTGGCCCGCTGCCCGACCAAGGCAATCCAGATCAAGGAAATCAAGGATGTACGCAAGACTGACAACATCAGCAGCGTCGCGGTAAATGACAGTCAGGCACTGGAGATTGACAACAAGGACTGCGTGCGCTGCATGCACTGCATCAACGTCATGACAGGCGCTCTGGCGACCGGTGTCGACAAGGGCGCGACGATTCTTGTCGGCGGCAAGCGCACCCTGAAGATTGGCGACCTGATGGGCACCGTGATTATTCCCTTCATGCCGCTGAAGACGGATGAGGACTTTGAGAAGCTGGTCGACCTTGGCCAACGGACCATCGACTTCTTCGCCGAGAACGCGCTGGAGCACGAGCGAACGGGTGAAATGATCGAGCGCATCGGCCTGGTCAATTTCCTTGAAGGCATCGAGGTTGATATCGATCCCAACATGGTGTCGACGCCGCGCATGAATCCCTATGTGAATACCGCCGGCTGGGACGAGGAAGTCGCCCGGATGACCGCCAAAAAAGCTGCTGCCTGAGGAGATTGAGCATGAATGCACCTACCCCCGCCGCCCCGCTGCGCAAAGCCATCGAATGCGGTGTGCCGGACAACAAACCGCACCTGCATCCAACGATGCTGAAGAACTACGGCAACTGGAAGTACCACGATCGGCCGCGTCCCGGTGTGCTGCACCATGTATCGCACAGCGGCGATGAAATCTGGACCGTTCGTGCCGGCACCCAACGCCAGATGGACGTATGGACCATCCGCAAGCTGTGCGACATCGCCGACAAATATGCAGAGGGATTCGTCCGCTTCACCATTCGCTCCAACATCGAGTACATGGTCGCCGATCAGTCCAAGGTCGATCCGCTGATCGCAGAACTGGAAACTTCCGGCTTCCCTGTCGGCGGTACCGGCAACTCGGTATCGATGGTGTCACACACCCAGGGCTGGCTGCACTGCGACATCCCCGGCACCGATGCCTCGGGCGTGGTCAAGTCGATGATGGACGAGCTCTATAACGAGTTCAAGACCGAAGAGATGCCAAATCGCGTGCATCTGTCGACCTCCTGCTGCGAGATCAACTGCGGCGGCCAGGCCGACATCGCGATCATCATCCAGCACACCAAACCGCCCAAGATCAATCACGATCTGGTCGCCAATGTCTGCGAACGTCCCACCGTGGTTGCCCGCTGTCCGGTGGCTGCTATCCGCCCGGCGCTGGTCAACGGCAAGCCCTCGCTCGAAGTGGACGAGAAGAAATGCATCTGCTGCGGCGCCTGCTACCCTCCCTGCCCGCCGATGCAGATCAACGATCCGGAACATTCGAAGCTGGCGATCTGGGTCGGTGGCAAGAACTCCAACGCGCGCGGCAAACCGACCTTCATGAAAATGGTGGCGTCCGGCTTGCCCAACAACGCGCCGCGCTGGCCCGAAGTCAATGCCGCCGTCGGCAACATCCTGCGTACCTACAAGGCCGACGCCCGCCCCTGGGAACGCCTCTCCGACTGGATCGATCGCATCGGCTGGCCACGCTTCTTTGAAAAAACCGGCTTGCCCTTTACCAAGTATTTGATTGACGACTGGCGTGGTTCGCGTGCCAATCTCAACGCCTCGACCCACATCCGTTTCTGAGCGCAATTAGGAAATCACGCTGATGAAAATAGCTGTCACCATCAACGAAGGTCCCTACCAGCATCAGGCCAGCGATTCTGCTTACCTGTTCTGCAAGGCCGCACTGGAAAAGGGCCACGAGATTCGTCGCGTGTTCTTCTATAACGACGGAGTCAACAACGCGTCATCGCTGACCGAGCCACCGCAGGATGATCGCAACATCGTCACCCGCTGGTCCAAGCTGGCGGAAGAACACAAGCTGGATCTCGTGGTCTGCGTTGCTGCCGCCCTGCGCAGAGGCATTCGCGACGAGAACCTGGCCCCCGGCTTTCGCATCTCGGGCCTCGGTCAACTGGTAGAAGCCGGCATTGAAGCCGACCGGCTAGTGACGTTTGGAGACTGACATGAGCGAAGGAACAATCAAGAAGTTCATGTTCGTCAATCGCAAGGCCCCCTACGGCACCATCTACGCGCTCGAATCGCTGGAAGTGGTGCTGATTACCGCCGCCTTCGATCAGGACGTCAGTCTCGTCTTCATGGATGACGGCGTATTTCAGTTAAAAAAGGGTCAGCAGACCAAGGGCATCGAGAACAAGAACTTCTCGCCCACCTATCGCGCTCTGGATGGCTACGACATTGAAAAGCTCTATGTCGAAGAAGAAGCGCTGGCAGCTCGCGGCTTGAGCGAAGACGACCTGCTGGTTGACGTTATTGTCATGTCGCGTGCCGAGTTGGGCAAACTGATGAACGACATGGATGTCGTTCTCAGTTTCTAAGGGAGAAAACTGGATGCTACACATCATCAATAAATCTCCGGCTGAACGCAACGCGCTGGATTCCTGCCTGAACGTGGCACAGGACGGCGGCGTCATCCTGCTGATCGAGGATGCGGTTTACGCAGCCACACAAGGCAACGAAGCGGAAGCCAAGCTGCGCGACGCACTGTCGCGTTTCAAAGTATTTGCGCTTGCGCCGGACCTCGAAGCGCGCGGCATGGGCGATCGCGTCATGGAAGGCGTGGCCACTGTCGATTATGGCGGCTTCGTCGATCTCGTCACCGAACACAAGAACTGTCAATCCTGGCTTTAAACAAAGTACTTCATTACCCCGTTTTTCACCAAGGAGAATCACATGTCCACCATCGAAGTCAATGGCAAGTCCTACGAAACCGACGAAGAAGGCTATCTGGTCAACCTCACCGAATGGAACGAGGACGTCGGCAACTACCTTGCGCAAACCGAAAGTGTCGAGATGACCGACCAGCACTGGGAAGTAATCAACTTCCTGCGCGACTACTACAACGAGTTCCAGATCGCTCCGGCGGTACGCGTGCTTACCAAGGCTATCGGCAAGAAGCTCGGCGCCGACAAAGGTACCAGCCAGTATCTGTACGACCTGTTCCCCTACGGTCCCGCCAAGCAGGCCTGCAAGATCGCCGGACTGCCCAAGCCGACCGGCTGCGTCTAAAGCTCGCGGCGAAAACTGGAACACGACTGATTGGGGTAGGCGCCGATGAGCTTCTCCTTGTGCCCGCCGGCGCCGCTTTTTCCGCCCCTTTTCTGGTTGCCCCTAGACCCTAGCCCGAGATATTCCTGACCAATGAATTATCTGTTCGCGCTGCTGTTCTACGCCGCCACGTTGATTTTCGTGGGCGGTGTAGCGTACCGGGTCTACGATTACGCGCGCACCCCGGCACCGCTGAAGATTCCTACCACGCCGGCGCCAACCACGAGCGGCGGTGTGGTCTTCCGCATGTTCCGCGAAGTGGTGTTTTTTGAAAGCCTGTTCAAATCCAACCTGTGGATATGGGCACTGGGCTGGCTGTTCCATGTCGGGCTGGCATTGGTGCTGCTGCGCCATCTACGCTACTTCACAGAACCGGTGAACTTCATCATCGCCTTCATCCAGCCCTTCGGCGTGTATGCCGGTTTGGCCATGGCGGCCGGTCTGGCCGGGCTTTGGGCGCGACGCGTTTTGGTCGAGCGCATACGTTACATCTCGACCCCCTCCGATCATCTGATGCTGGCGCTGCTGCTCGGCATCGCCATCACCGGTCTGCTGATGAAGTTCGTCATGCATACCGACATTGTTGCCGTCAAGACCTTCTTCCTCGGTCTGATGGTTTTCGAGATCAATCCGCTACCGTCGCATCCGGGGCTGTATCTGCACTTGTCGATGGTGGCATTGCTGATGATCATCTTCCCGGTCAGCAAACTGTTGCATGCCCCCGGTGTGTTCTTCTCGCCCACCCGCAACCAGGTGGACAACCCGCGCGAAACGCGGCACCTGGCGCCCTGGGCTGCCAAACTCGAAGCGAAAAACTGACATGGCTGACGAGACAACTCCGGTCGCCGAAGTACCCAAGCCGGCTCCTGCAGCGCCTGCCAAGCCAGCCGAAAAGGCCAAGGTGGTTGCCCCCGCATTCCGGGATTTTTCAACCATCACGGCGCTGACGCCTGATGCGATGCTTGGATCCAATCCCTACCCGGCGTCCGTCGCACACAACGAAGCGCTGGGCTTTCCCGGCGAACTGGCTGAAGGCTGGGAGCAAAAGGCGGTTGCCAAGATGGGCGACCTGCTCGGCAAGTACCGCTCGCTCAAGGTGTACATGGATGCCTGCGTGCATTGTGGTGCCTGCACCGACAAGTGTCACTATTTCATCGGCACCGGTGATCCGAAAAACATGCCGGTGGCGCGCCAGGATTTGATGCGTTCGGTGTATCGCCGCTATTACACACTGCCCGGCAAGTTGTTCCCCAAGCTGGTCGGGGCTCGCGACATGAGCAAGGATGTGCTGGACGACTGGTTCCGCTACTACAACCAGTGTTCCGAGTGCCGCCGCTGCTCTGTGTTCTGTCCCTACGGTATTGATACTGCCGAAGTCACCATGGCGGCCAAGGAAATCATGGACAGCGTGGGTGTCGGTCACAAGTATGTGAACGAGATCATGGGCAAGGTACACAAGATCGGCAACAACCTTGGCTTGCCCGGCCCGGCGCTGGAAAACACACTGGAAGGACTGGAAGAAGACGTACTGGAAGACACCGGAGCCGCCGTCAAGTATCCGCTTGATGTCAAGGGTGCCGAAGTACTGTTGGTCACGCCATCTGCCGACTTCTTTGCCGAGCCGCATGTTGACAGCCTGATCGGCTACGGCAAGGTATTCCACGCCGCCGGCATTTCCTGGACGCTATCCAGCAAGGCCTCCGAGGCCGGCAACTTCGGCATGTTCATCGGCAACTACGACCAGATGCGCAAGATCGCCATGCGCATTCGCGAAGCGGCGCTGGAACTCGGTGTCAAGCGCATTGTGGTTGGCGAATGCGGCCACGCCTGGCGCATCGCTTACTCCTTCTGGAACACGCTGACCGGCGTTGGCGCCGGCGCCAACGACCCATTCGCCATCGAGTTGCAAAAACAGCTCGACCACAACTACAAGCAACCCTCGCACATCTGCGAAGTGACCTGGGACCTGATCCAGGCCGGCCGACTGAAATTCAACAAGGACGCCAACGACCACCGCATCGTTACCTTCCACGATTCCTGCAACGTCGCACGCGGCTCGCGCATGGGAGATTACGCCGGCGGCCAGTTCGACATCCCGCGCCACATCATCAAGGCCGTGACCAATCACTACGTCGAGATGTCGCCCGACACGACGCACGAAAGGACATTTTGCTGCGGCGGTGGTGGTGGCCTGCTCAGCGACGAGTTGATGGACATCCGCGTCAAGGGCGCCCTGCCACGCATGGAAGCGTTGAAGCGGATCGCGGACAAGAATGGTGTCAATTTCATGGCCACCATTTGCGCCATCTGCAAGGCCCAGTTCAGCAAAGTGCTGCCCTACTACGGCTTCAAGATGAGCATGGTCGGCGGCGTGCACCAACTGGTCAGCACCGCGATCGTGCTCGACAACGAACAATGACGAACAAGACATTAATGGAGACCTCCCATGTCCGCGACGACTGAAAACCAAGCTGAAAAACTCAACTTCCGCCGCTACAAGGAAGGCGACACAAAGGTAAAGCGCTGGCAACAGCAGATTTTCCAGGCCAGCTACTCCTACAAATGCCCGACCTATGTGCAGTCAACGCCGCCTTGTCAGGGCTCCTGCCCGTCCGGTGAGGACATCCGCGGCTATCTGAACATCGTGCGCGGCATAGAAAAACCCCCGGTCGGCGCCGATGGCAAGCCGACCATGAGTTGGCAGGAATACGCTTGGCGTCGACTGACCGAAGCCAATCCGCTGCCCTCGGTGATGGGCCGCGTCTGCCCCGCACCCTGTGAGACCGGCTGCAATCGCAATGAAGTCGAAGACCATGTCGGCATCAACTCGGTCGAGCACTATCTGGGCGACTGGGCGATCCAGAACAATCTGAAGTTCATTGCGCCGGAAAAGAAAACCGGCAAGAAGGTCGCCATCATCGGCGGTGGCCCAGCCGGCCTCTCGGCGGCATACCAGCTAAGCATGAAGGGCCACAGCTGCACCATATTTGACGAGCACGAGTTCCTCGGCGGCATGATGCGCTACGGTATTCCCGGCTACCGCACACCGCGCGAAACACTCGATTCCGAAATCCAGCGCATTCTCGATCTGGGTGTTGAGGTCCATCTCAAGACCCGCATCGGCACCGATGTCACCCTGGAGCAGTTGCGTGAAAGCTATGACGCGATCTTCCTCGGTCTCGGTGCCCAGGCCGGCCGCGCACTACCACTGCCTGGAGACCCGGCTGAGCATTCCGCACCAAACGTCGTAACCGCCACATCCTTCCTGCGTGCCTTCAATGACGGCCGCCTGAAAACTGTCGGCCACCGTGTCGTTGTCGTTGGGGGTGGCGATACCTCGATGGACGTAGCCACCGTGGCGCGTCGTCTGGGCCACATCGAGAAAGTCAATCCGACCGATTTCGAAGCGGCCATCGCCGGTCATCTGGCGCAGGATGTCGCCGATGTCTCGCTGCGCCAGGGCGCGGAAGTTACTTTGACTTCGGTCTACATGACAGCCAGCAAGCCTGAAATCGAGCATGCCGAAGCTGAAGGCATCACCATCATGGGTGGCTGGATGCCGATCGGCGTGGTCAAAGGTCCGGATGGACGCGCTACCGCACTGCGTGTGATGCAGTGCGAAGCGAAAATGGTATCCGGCCGCCTCGACATCAAGAAAATTGAAGGCACTGAAAAGGAACTGCCAGCCGATCTGATTGTTTCCGCCATCGGTCAGGCTGTCGATTTCACCGGCATCGAAGAATTCGACTCAGGCAAGGGCATGATCGCCGCCGACAAAAACTACCAACTCACGGGCCAACCGGGTGTGTTCGCCGGCGGTGACGTGATCCGCCCGCACCTGCTCACCACTGCCATCGGTCACGGCAACATCGCCGCTGACGGCATTGACCGCTTCCTTGCCGGCCAGGAAATGGTGCGCCGGCCCAAGATCGACGTGCATGTCTTCGACCTGATGCGCAAGTATGTCGAAAAGGGCGTCGAATTGGGCAAGATCGATGCTCCGCTCACCGGTACCGACAAAAGCAAGGAAGTGGTACACAACTACGAGAACCGTTCCGACCGCTATGTCATACCGCACGACCAACTCTTCCTCGGTCACTTCCAGTACACCGCACGCAACAAACGTCACGTCACCCATCTGAACAAGGATTCGGCACTGGGCAACTTCGACGAGCGTATCGATGCACTCTCCGAAGCGGAGGTGATTGCCGAGGCAAAGCGCTGCATGAGTTGTGGTCAATGTTTCGAATGCGACAACTGCGTCGTGTATTGCCCGCAAACTGCAGTGTATAAGGTCAAGAAGAACGAAACCATGACCGGTCGCTACGTTGCCACCGACTACGACAAATGCATCGGCTGCCACATCTGCGCTGATGTGTGCCCGACTGGTTACATCCAGATGGGTCTCGGTGAGTAAGATTCAAAGGCATTCACCACAGAGGCACAGAGACACAGAGAACAGCAAAACCATGAATAAACGCGAAGCGATTTTCTCGGCCTTTCCTCTGTGCCTCTGTGTCTCTGTGGTGAGGTTTGTGCCTTTCGCCCTGGCCTTGCTCGCCGTGTCACCAGCGCCGACTTTTGCCGGCGATGGCACTCGTACGGACAAACCGGTTATCGAGATTGCAAAACCAGGCAAATGCATTGCGCCCGCCGAAGAGATGCGCCGCAACCACATGGATATGCTCAAGCATCAGCGTGACCGTACTTTGCGTCTGGGTATCCGCGGCGAACCGGTAACGCTCAACGGTTGCATCGAGTGCCACGCCAGCCAGAAGACCGGCTCAGTTCTGGGTGAAGGCAATTTTTGTCAAAGTTGCCACGCCTATGCCGCCGTAAAGCTAGATTGTTTCGAGTGCCACCAGCCCAAGGCCGGATTCAAGGCAACGGGAGTGAAACCATGACGTCCCCGCAAACTCCAGACAACGCACGGCGCAAGTTCATCGCCGCGGCCGGTGCCGGCGTTGCCGGCCTCGGCTTCACCGCGATCGCGCCCGGACTCCATCTGATGGCGGTCGGCGAGGCTAACGCTGCACCGACACCGCGCAAAGCTGGCGAGCCCGCCAATCCTGCCGTGCGCTGGGGGCTGCTGATCGATGCGAACAAGTGCGCGCCGGGTTGCACCAAGTGCATCGACGCCTGCCATACAGAAAATGGCGTCAGCGCCAATCTGCCCGATCCGCGCCAGAACTCGCAGTGGATACGCAAGATCGAGCTGGTCGATCGCCGTCCCGGTAAAACCCGGGGACATGTCACGCAACTGCCGATGATGTGCCAGCACTGTGCGGAGCCGCCCTGTGTGGACGTCTGTCCTACCGGTGCCTCAATGAAACGCGCCGACGGTATTGTGCTGGTGGACCGCCACACTTGCATCGGATGCCGCTACTGCATGATGGCCTGCCCCTACAAAGCAAGATCATTTGTCCATGCGCCACTAAACGACCAGAATCCCGAAGTGCCTCGCGGCAAGGGCTGCGTCGAAAGCTGCACACTGTGCGTGCATCGCATTGACAAGGGTCAGCAACCGGCCTGCGTCGAATCCTGCCCCGAAGGTGCGATGACTTTCGGCGATCTGAATGACGCTGACAGCGCCATCGCCAAGCGCATTGCCAGTGTACCGACCACCCAGGTCCGTGCCGACCTGCGACTCAACCCCGGCGTGCGCTACGAGGGACTATGACCATGTTCACTCCGAAACCCCGTCAGGAAGAAAACCTCTTTTATCTGCTTGCCGCAATCGGCGGACTGGTGTCGGCCATCGGACTTGCCGCCGCGCTCTACATGGAGCATGAAGGTCATGTGGTGACCGGCATGAACAACCAGATCGTCTGGGGCCTGCCCCACGTTGTCGCAATCTTTTTGATTGTTGCCGCTTCGGGCGTGCTGAATGTTGCGTCCATGGGATCGGTCTTCGGCAGAGTGCTCTATAAGTCGCGCGCTCCGCTTTCCGGTTTGCTCGGCATCGCCATGCTGAGCGGCGGCCTCGCCATCATCATGCTCGACCTCGGCCGTGCCGATCGCATCATCGTCGCGATGACACATTTCAACCCGACATCGGTATTCGGCTGGAACGTCATTCTCTATCCGGTCTTTTATGCATTCGTCGGCATCTATCTGTGGACCATGATGGAACGGCGCATGAACCCTTATTCGAAAGTGGCGGGCCTCGCAACTTTCATTTGGCGCATCATCCTCACCACTGGCACCGGCTCCATCTTTGCCTTCCTTGTGGCCCGACAGGCCTATGGCTCGGCACTGTTGGCGCCCATGTTCATCATCATGTCCTTCTCCTGGGGACTTGCCGTCTTCATCGTGGTGCAAGCGACCATGTACGCATGGAACGGCATGCAACTGCCACCACTCATCCTGCAGCGCATGAAGAACCTGCTCGCCACCCTGGTCGCCGCCGTGCTGTACTTCACTGCCGTCCTGCATCTGGTCAGCGCGTATTTCGCCAAGCAGACCGCATTCGAGTACTTCATACTGGTCGACAGCGAATTCAGCGGCATGTTCTGGATCGGTCAGGTCCTGATTGGCAGCCTGCTACCGCTGACGCTGCTGTTTCATCCGGCCACCCGGGCCAAGGTGGCGTGGATTAACCTGGCGGCCGCACTGGTCATCGTTGGCGCGTTTTTCCAGCTCTACGTTTTCATCATTGGCGGACAGGCTTTTCCGCTGGAAATGTTCCCGGGATATGACATCAAGAGCAGTTTCTTCGATGGAACGGTAGATCACTATTCAGCCCGTCTGCCGGAAATTCTCCTGGCACTCGGAGGCGTCGCCATCGCATTCACGATGACAACCATCGGCGTACGCGCTCTGCACTTCCTGCCGCAAGACGACATCGCCGAGCTCGAAGCCGCCATCCGCATCACCGACTGAACCTGCCCGGCCGGCGCGCAATGCACCGTTTCCTGATTTCCGCCGCACACAAATCTTCGGGCAAGACCACGGTCAGCATCGGTCTGGCAGCCGCCTTGAGTTCGAAGCGGGGACGAAATCTCTCGGTACAGCCGTTCAAGAAAGGGCCGGACTACATCGATCCGTTGTGGCTCTCCGTAGCCGCAGGTCGCCCCTGCTACAACCTGGACTTTTTTCTTTCACCCGATATCGAGTTGAAGGACCAGTTTGCCCGCCACGCGCACGACGCCGAAGTCTGCCTGGTAGAAGGCAACAAGGGACTCTATGACGGGCTTGACCTCGACGGCTCGAACAGCAACGCTGCGCTGGCTCGCCTGCTCGATCTGCCTGTCGTCCTGGTACTCGACGCCCGTGGCATGACGCGCGGCATCGCCCCGCTGATTCTGGGATATCAGGCATTTGATCCTGGAATACGCATCGCCGGCGTTATTCTCAACCGTCTCGGCGGACGCCGACACGAGGCCAAACTTCGCGCGGTGATTGAGCATTACACCGATGTTCCAGTACTCGGCGCGGTTCAGGAAGACGAAGATCTGGCACTGGTCGAACGCCATCTGGGCCTGATGCCGGTCAATGAAACCGCACAGGCAGAACAACACATTGCAACCATCGGCGAGCGGATTGCGACGCAGGTTGATCTAGATCGTTTGCTGACCATCAGTCATACCGAACTTGTCCTGCCACCACCTCCGCCACAGTGGCGCAGCAGTGAAAAGCCCGTTCGTATCGCGATCGCTCGCGACGCCGCCTTCGGTTTCTATTATGCTGACGATCTCGATGCTCTCGCCGCAGCCGGTGGCCAGGCGGTATTCTTTGACACCCTGAACGACGCCCACTTGCCGCCTTGCGACGGCCTGCTGATCGGCGGCGGCTTCCCCGAGTGCTTTCTCGATCGACTCGAATCCAATTCCAGCCTGCGAGCCGACATCAAACGCGCCATCGAAGACGGGCTGCCGACCTATGCCGAATGTGGTGGCTTGATGTATCTCGCTCGCAGCATTGAATGGAAAGGCAGCAAGGTCGGGATGGTCGGAGCGATCCCTGGTGATATCCGCATGCACGACAAGCCGGTGGGCCGGGGTTACGTGATTCTGGAACCCAATGCCAGCCATCCGTGGCGGTCGATCGCAGGTTCCGGTCAAAACGCAGCACAGAAAACGTCGACCGGAAAGGATGTATTGCACGCCCATGAGTTTCATTACTCGAGCCTTCATGGAATGCCCGACGATACCCGCTACGCCTATGCCGTGCGCCGTGGCTATGGCGTTGACGGTCGTCACGACGGTGTATTGATCCACACTCTGCTGGCTTCCTACACCCATTTACGAGCCACCACCGCCTGCGACTGGCCAGCGAAATTCGTCCGCCACGTTCGTGATTGCCTCTCAGCCAAGAAAAAGGAAACCGTTTCATGTTCACATTGACCTCCCCTGCCATTGAGCAGATTGTCCGGGCGGCAGCAGAACAGAGCGGCAGCGGCGGTCAACCGCTGCCCATGCTGCGCGTCGCCGCCAAGCACGACGAACACGACGGGGAACTGGTCTACGGCATGGGCTTCGACGAGGAACGCGAAGACGACCTGCTAATCGACGGTGGTGGAGTCACCGTTCTGATATCGCCGCACAGTCAGCCACTGCTGGAGAACACCACGCTCGATTTTGCCGAAATTCAACCCGGTGAATTCCAGTTCATTTTTCGCAGTGGCTGCACGGTTCCGACAACCGAAAAAAGCTGCGGAGGCTGTGGCGGCGGTTGTTCCTGATGAACCAAAGCAAAAGCGGTATAAACGACTCCCCCTCCCGTCCTCCCCCGCCGGGGGGAGGCGACCAGTTTGCTCGCTTTGCTCGGACAACTTGAGACCCATCAGGTATATTCCCCCCCCATGAAACCAACTCCCGCTCAAGCAGGCTGGGTCTATCTGGTCGGTGCCGGACCCGGCGATCCCGAACTATTGACCCTCAAGGCGGCGCGCCTGATAGGCGAAGCCGACGTGCTGGTCTACGACAATCTGGTGTCTAAACCCGTGCTGGCACTGGCCCGTCCCGATGCCGAGCTTCTATATGCCGGCAAAGAGCGCGGCAACCACTCTCTGCCGCAGGAGGAAATCAACGAGTTGCTGGTGCGCCTGGCCCGAACCGGAAAAAGCGTTGTGCGCCTCAAGGGAGGCGACCCCTACATTTTTGGTCGTGGCGGCGAAGAAGTCGAAACCCTGCACGCTGACGGTATCAATTTCGAGGTGGTCCCGGGTATCACTGCGGCCGCTGGCGTAGCCACCTATGCGGGTATTCCGCTGACCCATCGCAACCACGCTCAGGCCTGCGTTTTCGTTACCGGCCATCTTCAGGATGGCAGCATGAATCTCGACTGGCCCGGCCTGGCGCGACGTCGGCAGACGGTAGTGATCTACATGGGCTTGTCGGGGCTGTCTTATCTGTGCGCCAAGCTTATGGAACACGGCCTGCCGGCTGACTGGCCTGCCGCTATCGTGCAGCACGGCACGCAACCGACACAGCGCACGGTCACCGGAACGTTGGGCAACTTGCCTGCGCTTGCCGATGAAGCCAAATTGCAAGCGCCCACTCTGATCATCGTCGGCACAGTCGTCACCCTGCAAAACAAATTGCGCTGGTTCGCAGAAAGTGCCGTCGCTAGAGCCGACAGCGGGCTCGTAACCTAAAAAAGCCGTGCGACGAGTTCGCGTAGGTATGCTGAGCTATAAGGTATTTCCATTAGCATATGGCCAGTGAAATATCGCGTACATATGGTGACACTTGGCAATGTGATGCTCAGTGTACTTTGCCCGACGATTCGGCGACCCACGCATAGTTTCAGAACAATTGATCTGTGACAAAACGAATCAGATCATTACCTCCAAAAATAAGTTAAAGTCCAATTGCCCATCGAAACTTCCGATGCGGCTTGTTTGATTAAAACTACGGAGGAGAACGCCATGATCGTACGGCGCCGTACTTGGTTGTATCGCTTGGCTGGACAAAAATTTGTTCAGAGTATTTCGTTCGATCACCCTGTCACAGCTGCGATGGTAAGAGATGCACTGAAACGCACGGTGGGTCTACCGGTTGAACTGTGGGGGCGTACCAGCACCGACTTGCTACCCCACTAGCGACATCTGAATCCTTCGTTTGCGAGGGTCACGTTCGACAATCATCGTGATCGAGCAAAAGTATTCGGGGAATTCTTCGCTGACAATGGAAAAAGGGGGGCAACGAGGCCACCTATTCCGTTCACCGTAACGGAAGGACGCGGGCACGGACAATTACGTTACAACTTCGACGTCTACCAGACAATCATAGAACGTCGCACCACCGCCGTGGTCGGTCAGGGCTTGACCTGTAACCACGTTGCAACTGTCACCCCCAGACGTTCCCTTGTGCCAGAACACGCTGAATACAACCACCACACCGAGACGCGCACGGTCGCTGACTTCGGCCTGAACCTGATGGCTGCCACGATCATTGAAAACACGCACCGCCTGACCGCTGACAATGCCGCGCGCGGCGGCGTCATGGGGATGGATCAAGACGCTTGGCGGGCCGTTGAGTGCGCTCAGGCTGGCGACGTTGCCAAAGCTTGAATTGAGCAAATGGCGCGGCGGCGGGCTGATGACTTGCAAGGGATAACGTGTTGCCCGTGAGCTTCGCCAGTCCTCATGATTCGGCCTTACCTTAGGCAAGGACTCGTTCAGGGCATCGTCGGCAAAATGGAAGCGCGCGTCATCGGTGCGGAACCCGCCTTCGGCAAACGGGGCACCCTGCGCGGCATTGAGGCGGGTGTGACCCTGGGCAAACAGTTGCGGAACGACTTCATCTGCAAAAGCTGGATGCATCCACTCGAAAGCGTCGTAGGCGATCTCGGCGTCGCTGGCCGCCAGCGCCGGATCGCTCAGTGCCGGGCAACTGTTTCCCAATCTAATCGCCATTCGCTGCGCCAGTTCGCGGAATATCCGGCTGTTGGATCGCGCCTGTGCCAGCGGTGCTATCGCCGGTCGATTGAGCAACACATGGACGTGGCCGTAAGCGGAGTGAATGTCAAAGTGTTCGAGTTGCGTCGTGGCCGGCAGCAGGATATCGGCATAGTCCGCGGTGTCGGTCTGAAAGTGCTCCAGCACCACGGTGAACAAATCCTCGCGCGCAAATCCGCGGCGTACCGCACTGCTGTCCGGGGCGACCGCCACCGGGTTGCTGTTGTAGACCAGCAGTGCCTGCAGCGGTTTATCGCCGGTGTTCAGTGCATCACCGATAGTGCTCATATTGATCATGCGCGGAGTACACCCGCCCAGCAGATCAGGTCGCGACACGCCGGAACAGCGCGGCGCCCAACCGCTGGTCGACAATACCGCGCCGCCACTCGCGTCACGCCAATGACCCGCCAGTGCCGGCAGCGCCATTACGGCACGAACCGCATCGCCACCGCTGGCATGGCGCTGGATGCCGTAGTTGAGGCGGATCGCCGCCGGGCGCGTGCTGCCATAAGCCATGGCCAGTGCTTCGATCTGGGCCTCTGTGACATCACACCACACGGCGGCTCGAGCCGGCGACCATTCGGCCGCGACACTCAGAAAACGTTCGGCGTCCTTTGTATATTTGTCGATGTAGTCTTGATCCAGCAGACCGTCACGCTGTAGCACGTGGGCGATGGCGTAGGCCAGCGCGACATCCGTGCCGGGTCGCAAGGCGAGGTGGTGGTGACACCTCTCGGCGCTGTCGCTGCGGTAGGGATCAATGGCCCAGAGAATGGCGCCGGCACGCTTGGCCTTCTGGATTTTGGCCCAAAGATGAACATGACTGGTGACTGGATTGGTGCCCCAAAGCAGGATCAGCTTTGCCCCTTCAATGGCTTCGCTGTCCATGCCAATGCTGGCGCCCATTGACAGACGCAATCCTTCGCCACCGGCAGAAGAACATATGGTCCGATCAAGCAGACTGGCGCCAAGAGCGTGAAAGAAACGCCCTGCCATGCCTTCGCCCTGCACCTGGCCCATGGTGCCGGCGTAGCTGTAGGGCAGGATGGCTTGCGGATCGCGGCGCCAGATTTCAGCCAGACGCTCGGATATCGCGTCGTAGGCCTCATCCCAGCTAATCGCCGCAAACTTGCCTTCGCCTTTTTTGCCGACACGTTTCATCGGCGTTTTCAAACGATCCGGATGATAGGTTCGCTCGGCATAACGGCTCACTTTTGTACATAGCGTGCCGGCCGTAAGGCTGTGCGTCGGGTCGCCTTTTACCGCTACCACGCGCCCTCCTTCAACATGCACGCGCATGGCACAGGTATCCGGGCAATCGTGCGGGCAGGCTGCCTGAACTTCAGAAATGCCTGGATGATTGGCTGTATTCAGTCTCGACCAGGAGTCGAGCGCATCACGGATTTCCTGTGCGGTCATAGAAGTTGAATTGGCTGTTTGGTTTATCTATCAGGGTATGGCAGAGATTCTGATCACAGCAATGCGACTGGAAAAAGGGATTGCCAGCGAGACCCGCACAAAAATTGATATCGACGCCGTCTCACCAGCGCCGACTTTTCAGGAATGACCTTTTCTTTGCCACGGCTGCAGCTAGACTACAATTTCTACTTCAGCCTCGACTTCCACCGGCATGTCGAACGGAAGTTCTGCCATCCCGACTGCACTACGCGAATGTGCACCTATCTCAGGACCATAGAGTTCGAGGATCAAATCTGAAAAACCATTGATTACCCCAGGCTGTGAGCTGAAGCCTGCCGCAGAGTTAACCATACCGAACACCCGACCCCAGGCGCTGACGCGATCGAGATCGCCCAGCGCGCGCTGGAGGCTACCGAGCACCGCCAGTGCCGTGAGCCTGGCTGCGGTATAGCCTTGCTCGACAGTCAGCTCACGCCCGAGCTTGCCCAAAGGTGCAGCAATCGAGCCGTCGGGATTTTGCGGGCCATGGCCCGAAATGATCGCCCGGTTGCCAATAATGCGAACAAACTGAAAGGGCAATACCACACCTGGAGGAAGCTTGATGGGTGGTGGCAGGGCCAAACCAAGTTTTGCAAGTTGCGTTTCGATTCTTGCCATACGTATCCTCGTCAGTCTGGTAAAAATATCGCGTGGATCAATCTAGTCACGCCGACGCAGCGCCATCACTTTGAGGCAGACCAGAACGAACATGATGCCGCCGATGACCGCAATCAAACCACCGAGGCCCATCATGCCCATGCCGAGTTTCTGCGGCAGTGTCGTCAGCGCCTGATCGGCGCCGGCCACTTTCCGTTGCACGCCATAGCCGCCGGACCAGGCCAGGCCCAGAATATGAATCAACTGCCCGCCGCCATAGACGTAAGGTTGCCAGCGCGCCATGCGCCCCTTGACCTCACCAAATCCAAGCTGCGGCAACAACACGTAGGCCAGTCCCATGAAAGCCAGCGTCACACCAACCGTCGAGCCGTGATAGTGCGCCGGAATCACCACGTTCGCACCCTGGATCATGTAGGCGAGAACGCCACCGACGGCAAACAGCGAAAATGAGGCGATGAAGGCGGATTTGGACGCATTCTGCTCAAGCTTGCGCATTGCCCACAGACTGAGGAAACCAACCAGAATCAACGGAGCCATATAAGGATGACCCCAAATCATCAGTTTGGCGAACAGTTCCATATGCGGCAATTCACCCGCAGGAATCGTGAAGTAGATCGCCGGCACCACCAGCAGGGGCAATGCTGCGATCCAGAACATGACAGACAGCGCCCGCGCCGAAACGGCGAAACCGGTACCGAAACTGGCGGCTATCCACAGCCAGGCCACCACCATCATCAGTGCGTGCTGGAATTGCAAGGTATGTCCGCCGCCCCAGAACAGTACCTCAAAATACAGCTTGGGCTCTATTTCCGCGTCGCGCGGCACAATAATCCAGGACCAGAGGAAAGCGGCCAGAGCCAGGGCAGCGGCCACCGCTCCGAGAAAGGCGCCGAGTTGCAAAGGTGCGCCGAAAAAAGGCCGAGGCCATGTGGTGATCAGCGCGCGCAGCACGGCCAAACCAAAGCCCGCCGCACATAGCCACAATGAGACGTAGAAAGTTTGCTGTTGCAGTACCGGAATGTAATTGTTGAGTACCGGATCGGCACCAGGCAGGAATGGCGAAACCGTCATCACGGCAGTTCCAAGTGCGGCCAATCCGAAGCCACCCCAACCTAGCCAGGCCAACCTGTCGCGACTGAGCGCGCTCCAGATCACAGCCGCAAACGCCATGAACCAAACGGCCACGGACAGGTCAACGTGGACCACCAGCGCGGCACGAAACATGTCCTTAAGCGGAAAAACATCCTGGATTCCCGGTGTTCGCGAAAACACCAGCAGGATGGCCAGCAGACCGGACCCGATCAACGCCATCAGCCCCAACCACAGCCATGCCCTGGCCAGTGCCTTGGGTGAACCTTCGGAAACCGAGACAATATGCAAATTCACTATCCACCCCTGCCAAAAGTATGGAAGTATACGGCAAGGCCTGCTGGTAAACCGGGTAAACTGCCGTTGTGTTTCGCCCTTCCCTTTTGAGTTCCCCCATGAAACTGTTATCGCCTTTGTTGTTCTGCGTTGCGTTGCTACTGGCCGGTTGTTCCGATCCGCCACGCTTCGTTTCCACGGATATTTCTTCGGTCGATTGGGGCAAAGATTTCAGCCTCACGGATCACAATGGTCAAGCACGCCGACTTGCCGATTTTCGCGGCAAGGCCGTGGTGATGTTCTTCGGCTATACCCAGTGCCCTGATGTCTGCCCCACCACTCTGTCGACTCTGCGCGATACCATGCAGATGCTCGGCGGCGACGCCAAGCAGGTACAGGTCTTGTTTGTTACTGTTGATCCGAAGCGCGATACCCAGAAACTGCTGGCGCAGTATGTTCCGGCATTTCACCCAAGCTTTCTCGGTTTGTATGCCGATGAGGAAACCACACGGTCGCTGGCGAAAGATTTCAAGGTGTTTTATGCAAAGCAGCCAGGATCAACCCCTGACAGCTACAGCGTCGATCATTCCACCGGCAGTTTCGCATTTGACCCAAAAGGTAAGCTGCGCCTGTTGCTTCGCCACGGCGAAACTCCAGCCAATATCGCCGCGGATTTGAAAATTCTGCTGGCGGACAAATGAAATTACTAGGAACTCCAATGCGAAAACTAATGCTTTTGCTTGCCTGTCTTGTGTTGCCTGTCGGGGCATCGGAACCACCCAAACAAGCCATCAACCTTGACATCGGAACTCCACCGATGGCGATCACCAAGCACTCGATTGCCCAGCGCTATTCGCGTCTTGTAAAGTTTTACGAATCGGGTGAGATCGGCTTGGCGCATGATGGATTTATTTACCTGCGGGACGGCGTCAATATCTCGCCGGCCAAACGCAGGATCGCGGAAAAACTAATCGATCTTGAGAACGTCGAGCGCAAGACCTTGGTTTTCGTAATCGCCGACGGTAACGGCAGACGAGAAGCACAGCCCGAAGTATGGGAACTGATGCGCAAGCGCTGGCACGACCAATGGCATTCCGGCTGGTGGCTGCGTGATGCCAATGGCAAATGGAGTCGCAAACCCTGACTCAAGCTTGAGTCAGCGGGCAGCTTCCGTCAGACACTGATCCAAGAGCCTGTCAGAGGTCATTCAGGTCAGCGGTGCAATGATCGCAGCAGGCAATTTCATATTTCGGCTCGGCCTTGAAGCCTTAGACCAATGCTACAGTGGCCGATGACCTCATTTTGGACTCTTGCCGCGCATGTTTCAAAAAAAACTCCCAATGGTATTCATCGGGCAAACTCATCCTCAGCAAGAGCCTGATCGAATATGAGCACCGTTAAGCGACGCTCACTAAAGACCCGAGTGACTTTGTTCACTCTGGTGATTTTTCTGATCGGTGTCTTGGTCTTGGCGCTCTACGGCAAGGGTATTGTGCGCGAATCCGTGCTGGGCCTGATGGGTGAGCAACAATTTTTTTCGGCGTCGGTTATTGCCTCGGGAATCGATCAAGAGCTTGACGACCGATTGCGGGCAATAGAGTCCATCTCCAAAACACTGTCACCTGCTGTCGCGGGCAACACCAAAGAACTGCAGGCGGTTCTGGAGCAGCGTCCGATTCTGAAGGAAATATTCAACGCGGGAAGCTTCGTCACAGATATTGATGGCGTTGCAATGGCCTCTTTCCCCCGTTCCACGGAACAGAACGATGTCAGTTTGTTGAATATGAGCGTTATTGCGAGCGCGATCAGGAACGGGAAAACCAGTGTTGGCCAATTCATCCAGAGTAAAAACACTAGGGTTCCAATGATTGGCATGGCAACACCCATTCGCGACAGCCAAGGCAAGTTGATTGGTGTCCTGGTGGGCTTGACCGACCTGAACAAGGCCAACTTTTTGGAAAAGTTTGCAAGTAACTATTACGGCAAGAGTGGCGGATATCTTTTTTTCTCGACGCAGCATCGGCTTGCCGTTGCGGGTGGTGACAAAGGCGGCATAACGGAAAATCATTCTTTCGACGAACCCAACCCCTTGATTGACAGTTTTTTCCAAGGTAAGGAGGGATACGGTGTAGCGACTAATTCAAGCGGCGTGGAAGTACTGGCCTCAGCCAAGAGTATTTCTCCGACAGGCTGGTTCGTCGTCCTCACGTTGAGTACCGATGAAGCCCTGGCTCCTTTCCATGCTGCACGCAAGCAAATGCTGCTAGTCACTATTATTCTGGCAGCACTGGGAGGTGGCTTGATCTGGTTGATGCTGAGACACGAACTGGCACCAACGCTTGCCGCAGTGCAAACTCTTGCCACCCAGTCAAAATCTGACCTGCCTCCGCAGCCCCTGGCTATCGTCCAACAAGATGAAATAGGCGATTTGATCGCCGGTTTCAATCGGCTGTTGACGACGTTGAATCAAAGAGAAGAATCGCTTAGAGCCGCCGAAGCAGAATTGCGTATCGCCGCAGTAGCCTTTGAATCACAGGATGGAATGGTGATTACCGATTCGAGCGGAAAAATACTACGAGTCAACAAGTCATTTACTGAGATCACAGGCTACAGCGCTGAGGAAGCCATTGGGCAAACACCGGCCCTGCTGAAATCAGGCCGCCACGATGCCCAGTTCTATGCCGAGATGTGGGAGCGAATCCACCGCACGGGTAGCTGGCAGGGAGAGATCTGGGACAAGCGCAAGAATGGCGAGATCTATCCAAAATGGCTGTCGATCACTGCCGTAAAGCCGGATGACGGCGCAGTTACACATTATGTCGGATCACAAATCGATATCACCGAGCGCAAAGCTACCGAAGACGCGATCAGGGAATTGGCATTTTTTGACGCGCTGACCAAACTGCCCAATCGCAGACTGCTCAATGACCGCCTGAGTCAATCCATGGCAGCCAGCAAGCGCAGTGGTCACTACTGCGCCTTGATGTTTCTCGATCTTGACAATTTCAAGCCGCTGAATGATGAACATGGTCACGCAGTTGGCGACCTGTTATTGATTGAGGCGGCAAATCGAATTAAAAGCTGCGTGCGCGAGATGGACACGGTTGCGCGCTTTGGCGGTGACGAGTTTGTAGTGATATTGAACGAGTTGAACTCGGATAAACCCGAATCGACATCTCAAGCCGGAATTGTTGCGGACAAAATTCGCTCTGCTCTCTCGACTCCCTACCGATTGGCGATTCGCAGCGACGGCAAATCAGACAGCACAGTTGAACACCACTGCACCGCCAGCATAGGCGTTGTAATGTTCATAAATCATGACGCTAGCCATGACGACATTCTCAGGTGGGCAGATGCAGCGATGTATCACGCCAAAGACGCCGGACGCAATTCGATTCGATTTTTTGACACCAAAGCCTGAGCGACTGGAATTTACCGCCGACTGTACTTTGCCGATTTGGCCAGCGTCGTCGCGTCGTCACACCCAGGAACGGCGGCTCAGTGGCTGGTGCCTTCGGAACGGGTAATCTTGTTGTGAAGGTTGTACTTGCCAACCGGCTTGTCCATCGGTATGCGCTTGACTTCCTTGAAGGTCGCGGCGTCGAAGACAATCAGCGCACCGCCGTTGGCCTTGCGCTCCCAGAGACTGGCGAGGACGTATTTGCCGTCGCGGGTAAACTCGACATGCGCCAAGGTTTTGCCCGGGTCTGTCTTTATCTTGGCAACCATTTTCAGGGTGCGCTTGTCGATGACCTGTAGTGTGTCCCGGGCTTTCGACATCATCGAGTCAGCCCAGGCATAGGGCGTATTTTCGTGGCTTCGCATAAAAAAGCCGGGGCCAAGAGTCGGAATCGTTGCGATAGTGCTCCAGTCTTTCATGTCGATGACCGTAATCAGGCCTTCCTTGAGATTGGGCGTAGCCATCACCCTGCGATCTTGGGCTCCCTTCGGTGGGTGATAGTCCCAGGTAATACCCGAGCCCAAATGGGGCATTCCGGGCAGATTCAGATCGGCAATCTTTTTGCGCACATCGAGGTGAACAACTTGGCCCTTGCCCGCGATGCGCGAGGAACCCATCAGTTCGGAGTAATCCTGTGTGAAAAAGAAATCGTCGAGCGGTTCGCTGAGGAAACTGCGCCTCGGGTTGAGGAAGCCGGGGATGAAACTGCCTTCCTTGTACTTGAAGTCGTGGATCATGCCGACCGGGATATCGTCTGATTTCGGGTTGTAGCTGATCTCCCAGACCTCGGGAACGTCTTTTAGCGCGGCGACGAAACTCTGGCGCGGCGCGGCGTCATAGACCGCCGAGACTCGCGAGCTTTCCTTGCGGTCCTTGTTCCACACCTCATGCACCTTGAGCAGATTCAGATCGGCATCGAGCAGCACCAAGGTGTGCGGCAGGTAGTTGGCCACCGCCAGGTACTTGCCATCGCCGGACACGGCGACGTTGCGCGTATTAATGCCGGCACGAATTTCTGCGACCACCTTGAGGTTCCAGATGTCGAATTTGGTAATCCAGCCATCGCGAGAGGCAAAGAAAACATAGCGTCCGTCAGGCGTGAATTTGGGACCGCCATGAAGACCGTATCGACTCGGAAAGCGAAAAATCGGCTCAAGCTTGTCACCGTCGAGTACCGTGACATGGTGATCCCCGGTCTCGACCACGATGAATAGATTCATCATGTCGACGCCCTTGAATAGCGGCATCGGCTGTGCCGGCAAACTACCCGGTGCAAAATTGACAATGCGCGACACCTTGATGTCGTCCTCGCTCAAAGTCGGCGCTGGTGACACGGCAGTGTAGATATAGTCGGCTAGCGCGGCGATGTCTTCCTTGCCGAGGCGATCGGCAAATCCTGCCATCTGTGTGGCGGCGCGGCCATGTGTGATGGTTTGAATGGCAGCGGGTTTTCTCAGTCGAGACAGGCTCTCCGGCAAAAGTGCTGGCCCGGTCAAACCAAGCCGACCCGGTCCATGACATACCGCGCAATGTTGCTGATACAGAGCCTTCGGTTCAGCGGCCAGTAGCGGCAAGGCGTTCGCCAGCATCGCGACCAGCATGACAATCTTGATCATGCGATTCCTATTTCTTCATCCGTCAAATAGCAGCCTGGATCTTCCGACCACGGGTCGCCGGTTAATTGCTGGGCGCGCACCCGCGTGTTGCCGCCGCAGATATCAAAGTGGATGCAGGCTCCGCAACGCCCGCTTACCGAACGCGGATGCGCCTTGAGGCCAGCCATCAGCGGGTCGGAGACGTCGTTCCAGATATCCCCGAAAGAGCGTTCGCGCAGATTGCCCAGGTTGTAGTGCCACCACATGGTGTCGGGGTGCACGTTGCCCAAATTATCGATATTGGCAACATTGATGCCACTCGAGTTTCCGCCCCACTGCGCCAGTTTCTGTCGAATGTGCTCAACCTTCTCCGGAAATCGTCGCTGTACCCAGTAGAGCAGATACACGCCATCGGCGTCGTTGTTGCCGGTGGTGAACTCCTTGACCAGACCGCGTTGCTGGTAATCCCAGCAGGTATCAAACAACAAGTCCATTGCACTGCGGGTCATCTGGTGCAGGGCGTCGTCTTTGCGGTTCTTGTTGCCCCGCCCGGCATAGTTGAGATGGGAGAAGTAAAAGCGATCGATGCCCTCATCCTCCACCAGCTTAAGCAATCCGGGCAGATCCTTGAAATTGTCCTGCGTCATGGTGTAGCGAACACCGACTTTCATCCCTGCCGCGCGGCACAAGCGGATGCCTGCCAACGAGAGATCGAAGGCTCCCTTCATGCGACGGAACTTGTCGTGCGTTGCACCCAGGCCGTCAAGACTGACTCCGACGTAATCAAAACCAATGGTGCCGATTCGCTCACACATTGCGGTGTCGATCAGGGTTCCATTGGACGACAGGGCCGTGAAAAAACCCATCTCTTTGGAGCGAGCGGAGATTTCGAATATATCCGGTCTCAATAAGGGTTCGCCGCCAGAAAGAATCAGTGCCGGAACCCGAAAGGCCTTGAGTTCCTCCATCACGCGAAAGATCTCAGCCGTCGACAATTCGCCGGCGAAATCCTTGTCGGCCGAGATCGAATAGCAATGTTTGCAAGTCAGATTACAGCGACGGATGAGGTTCCAGATGACCACGGGTCCTGGAGGTTTGCGTACCGGGCCGATCGGTGTCGGCGCGGCAATTTCCTGCATGAATTGCGAGATTCTGAACATGGCTTAATTTAACACTCAAATAGTTGATTCGCTTTGACAGCAGTCAATTGCCCACCGCGGTCAACCGAGCCTATACCCCTAAACTTTGTGCGCCATCACCTCATGCGCGGGAGAGGATCCTGAAGTACCCGGTGCGGTGAAGAAAAAGGTGCCAGACGTTCAAGAAAATCCAGCATTTCAAGCACTGGCGAGTTGCGAAAGAATGTGGCCATGGGTGTCTCCATCCAGATGCGGTCGGCAAACAGGTAGATTTCATGCGCCTGATCTCCATGGCCGTCGCTGTCTCGATCGAAGCCTTGATAGTCACCCCAGTAGTTGTCATGCCAGACATTGTCGCTGCCGGCGCCCGGCGCGCTGATCGCAATGGTATTCAGGTTGTTCTCGAACCGATTTCCGGAAAAACGGTGGCCACCTGCCTCGCCATAGAAAAACATGCCGACAATATTGTGGGCAAATCGATTGTTGCGCACCGTCAGCACACCGGTTGACAGCGGTGGTGCGTCGACCTTGAGTCCCACGGAACAATGCAGAACCTCGTTGTTTTCGATCAGGGCGTCGTTGCTCTCCTTGAACACCATGCCGCCCCCTCCGTCGGTCAGCGCATGAGCCACGTGGTTGCCACGCAGGATCAGACCGGGCGAGTACAGCACGACGATGCCGGTACCTGTCTCGGAAAGCCGGTTGTTCTCGACCAGCAAGCGTGGCGAGAAAATGATGTGCATGCCGTAGCGTCCATCCCGAAACTGGTTGCCGATGATCTGGTTGTCCGTGGAGTTGGCTATCGTAATATCTCGCGCGCGGCTGAATACATTATCGGCAATCAGATTGTGGCGGCTGTACCACATTCGTAAGGCGTCACCGCGCATAGCCACCGCCAGGTGCTTTCCAGTAATCCGATTGGCGATGATCTTTGAGCGATTGACCTCCTTGAGGTGAATGCCAAACAACACGTCGTCGATCTCGTTGTCTTCGACAAGATGCTCATCACCTTCGAGCAGAATTCCAGCATCGATCCGGTCATGCGATTCACCGCTGCCGGTGAGGCGCAGGCCGCGCAAGGTCACGGCCGTGGCGGCTACCGACAAAATGCTGCTCTTGCCGTCGCCCACAATGACAGCCTGATGGCCTCCGTCCAGAATCATCGACCGGATAATTTTTGCCGGACCGGTGTAGGTCCCCGGCCCCAGCCTCAGCGTTCCGCCAGGCGGTGTGGCATCAATCAGCGGTTGCAACGGCGTCGGTGTTGCCGCAAAAGCGGGCGCAAGAAACAATGCGAGCAGAAAACCAAGCAGTTTCATCTGCTTTCCGGTATTGCACTCCCGGTATCGCCCGCTTTGGCTGAACGCATCAGAAACACGAAACCGATCGCGCCAAAATTCATCAGCAGCGCGTAAACCACGCTGGGAACGGTCATGGCTGGTGACTGCATGATGTTGGCCGCAACAAAAATGCCCAGAGCTGCATTCTGCAAACCGCACTCGGTCGCCACCGCAATCCTGTCGCGTCGCCGCAGCCTGCCGGCGGCGGCCATGCCGAAGCCGGCGGCCAGAACCAGGAGATTCAGCAACATCGCGGCAGGACCCACGCTGCCGAGATTGTCAATCAAAACATGGCGCTGGCTGACAAAAGTGGCAAGTACGATCAATACGAACAATACTGTCGCCAAGCGCCCTGCTGGACGCTCCAAACGCTGCGCAACCTTCGGACGCCAGGCTTTGACACCCATACCCAGCAACACCGGAACTGTGGTCAGCAGGAACACCCCCCGCACCATTTTCAGCAGTGGAAAATCGACACTCAATCCACTGTCCATGAACTGCCGCATGGCGAAATCGACAATAAACGGTACGGTAACCACCGCTGCAACGCTGGTAACGGCTGTCAGCGAAATCGAGAGGGCAGTTTCGCCACGTGCAAGATGTGTCAGCAAGCCTGAACTGACTCCTCCGGGGCAGGCTGCCAGAATCATCAGCCCCACCGCCATTTCCGGAGCCAAGCCCCATATACGCGCCACTGAAAACGCAAAGACCGGGACAACCAGCATCTGTCCGAAAAGGCCTATCAGCATGGCTTTGGGCCGCGTGAACACGCGCCTGAAATCATTGACCACCAGCGTCAGACCGAGCGAAAACATGATGAAAGCCAGACCCAGCGGCAGCATCAAATCGACGACTGGCAGTTTCATAACAAGAGCCCGATGGATAGCAACACACCGATCATGAATCCAGCCTGCGCAGTACCTGCCAGCAGCAGGTTCAGTTGTGGCCCTGGCTGAGTGCGATGCAGCCGACGGATAAGGGACAGACTGAAGGGCAATGCCAGCAATCCGAGCAGAGCGCCGGACAAACCCTGCACCGCGAACACCAGCAGAATGGCAAACGGCAGCAGCATCAGCAATGCATAAATCAGTCTCGATTGTTCGCGACCGATGACGGCGGCGAGAGTGTGCCGACCGCTGCGCAGGTCATCTTCGAGATCGCGATAATTATTCACCAGCAACACGGCCGCCGCCGGCATGCCGACCACAATGCCGGCAAGCAGGACTTTGGGTGACCAGGCCGCGAGTTGCAGCCAATGACTTCCGGCAACTGCGACAAGACCGAAAAACACCAGCACGAATACCTCGCCCAGCGGCGTATGCGAAATCGGATGCTGCCCGCCCGAGTAAGACCATCCCGCCAATAACGAAGCCAGCCCGGCGATCAGAATAAACCAGCCACCTGCCGCGACAAGAAACGAGCCCAGCACCAGTGCCAGCACAAAACTGAACAAGGCTGCGCGACGAACAGCCTCCGGACTTGCCCAACCCGCAGCAGTGACGCGTAGCGGTCCGACGCGATCGGGTCGATCGTTGCCGCTCTCAAAATCCGCCGCGTCGTTATGCAAGTTGGTACCTACCTGAATAAGGATGGCACAGCACAATGCAGCCAACATCAGGAACCAGGCCGGCGCAGCGCCTTCAGCCCAGGCCAGCGCACTGCCCACCAATACTGGCGTGGCTGAAATACTCAAGGTGCGCGGGCGAGTCGCGGTCCACCACACGCGCCAGCCCGACGGCGGAGCAGCAAACACTGCGGCTGGCAATTCAGGTTTCATGCGGACGAGTTCCAAAGTGAAGACAGGCGATACCGAAGGATACATTCTCCCAATGCACTGACGCAAAGCCGGTCTTCGCCATCATGGCGGCAAATTCGTTCTGATCCGGAAAGCGTCGTATCGACTCGACCAGATACTGATAGGCAAGCGGCTCCTGCGCAACCAATGCACCCAGGCGTGGAATGACCAAGAATGAGTAGAGGTCATACAAGGGAGCCAGCCATCTGGCCGGCCGTGAAAACTCCAGGCAAACGAATTGACCGCCGGGTTTTAGAACGCGCCGAATTTCTATCAGCGCCCGCTCCAGAAAGGTCGTATTGCGCAAACCGAAGGCAATGGTCAGCAAATCCACGCTGGCATCTGCCAGAGGAATTTTCTCCGCCTCTCCTGCCAGCCAGGAGAGTGCCACCTTCGGTCGCTTCCGTCCCATTGTCATCATTGGCAGGCTGGGATCACAGATCACAACATTGCGTCGATCATTTGCGAGCAGGCGCGCTACATCACCCGTTCCGCCGGCCAGATCAACCACAACCCCATCCACAGCCTTAACCCGTCGCGCCAGCATTCGCTTCCACAATCGATGGATACCAAAGCTCATCAGATCGTTCATCAGGTCGTAGCGCGGCGCCACGGCACTGAAAACCACACTGATGCGTTTACGCCGTTCGGCAGCGGTCACGGACTGCTTGCCAAAACTTCCATCAAGTGAGTTCTTGTTCTCCATCGCGCCTTGTATCTGAGGCCCGACAGCTCAAGCCGGACAACGATGTGCCGGTTGCATTCCCCAATCGATACCGATCCGCATCATCTCAGCGCCGCTGCGCTGGCGGATTCCAGTTCGGCCTTTTTCATTGCGCCGAGTTTGGTTTTCACGATCTCGCCCCTGCGATTCACGACAACGGTAAAGGGCAGACCCGCCTTGGTATTGCCCAACTCACGCATCAGATCTATGCCTTTTTCGCGAGTCAACAGCACGGTGTAATTGACATCGTAAGCCTTGGAAAAGTCACGGACCGGCGCAGCACTGCTCTCAATGTTGAGCCCGACAACTTCGAGACCGCGCGCCTTGTACTTGGTTTGAATTTCCACCAGTTCGGGTATTTCGACACGGCATGGACCGCACCAGCGCGCCCAGAAATTAACGATCATCGGTTTGCCCTTATAGCTGGCAAAGTTGACGGGCTTGTCGTCCAGATCGAACAAGGTCGCTGCAAACAAAGGTGCACTCGAAACCGCTCCGGCAGCAGTAACCGAAAAGCTGGCCAATAACAGCAGAAGCGCCAGGAAAGCCCTCAAGGCAAATCACCCCGACGAAACAACTGATAACCGAGAGTCGCCGCGCCGAGACCGACGATGGTCGGATACACCAAGGCAAAGATCTTGTATCCAGTCACACTGAACATATCAAGAATGACATAGGCCGAGGGACCCAGCACGATCAACTGTGGGTCGAACAAGGCCAACGCAGCTGTACGAAACACTTGCAGAGGATTTGCCAATGCAATGGTCACCGCCAGTTCAGGACTGATCTTGCCCTGAATCATCACTCCCAACAGGATCAGATCGAGGAACAGCAGCAACGTCAGCCAGACGACAAATGCCGCTCCCTGCGCCATATCCGTGCTGCGTGCCAGGGCCGAAATCAGCATGCCGATTCCCAGGAAGCAGGCCGCCATTACTGCCAGCAACGCTGTGTAGTAGACAAACATTTCCCAGGGAACCTCGATATCGCGTACCAAAGCGATTAGAACGGCAAGCACCATGGCGCCAAAGACAGGCAAAAAAATCACAATATAGCGACCGAGTATCTTGCCCCAGAACCATGCCACCAGCGATACCGGCAGCGATAGCAGGTACTCATAGACTCCCGCTTCTCTGTCTCCCGCGACCGAGCGTACGGTGGTGATCAGCACAAAGATCGGCAGGATAGCCATGGTCAGTTGAATATACGTAACGAGCAATCGGGACAGACCGATGAATCCCAATACACGCGACTCGGTCAAGCCGAACACAAACAACAGGGCGACGATACCGCCAAAAACCAGTGTATAGATCTGGAACCAGCGTGCCCGCAGAGATTCGACAATATCCAGTTTGGCAGTCAGCCAGAGTTGCTTCATGTGTGTTTCCTATCTGCCTTTGGCCAGCACATGCTGGCGCATATCTTCAAAACTCAGGGAACCTCCCTGCGGATAAGCAGTGGCACCGAAGTTGTACGCCATGGGCGAGGTCTTGCCGCCTATGAACTGTGCCTTGCGTGCATCCAGCCATTTTTCGCCGGTACTGCTTATGTCGGCCACCCAGAATTTTGTGGCGGCATCGCTCATCCAGGGATAATCCTTGATCTTGTCACGCATCCAGATTACGGCACAACCGACATCGTCGAATTTGAGCGCGAGGTTCTTCTCACCGCCGCGCAATTGTGCGGCAAAGCGTCGATCGGAAATCACCATGCTGCAACGCATGCAGGTATCCCGATCCCATTTGATCTCGGCCATGCCCTGGGGCCATTCACCGGTCTTGCTACAGGCCGCCAGGGCCACCGCTAGCGGCGGCAGGGTGAGCCCAGCGATAAAGCGGCGCCGATCCATTAGATCGCCGTTGCCTGCCCGCGAAGCGGTATCTCAGGCACGCAGAGCGCGCCATCGCCGACTTCTGAGAGTGAAAAGTCGTTGATCAGTGCGACATAGCGCGACGTCATTCCCATGAAGCGCAGGCGATCCGGCCCCGGCACCACGCCTTCCCATTCCATACCGCCTCCGAGATCGCGAAATTTCCAGTTCAGCATGGCCTTGGCAAATGCCGGCTCAATGCGCTTGATAGTAATGCGACAGGCAAAACGGCCGGAAAGCGAAACATCGTCGGCCACGCGGTCATCAAGCACCACTTTGCCCATGTCCATTTCGATCACCCGATTCACCAGAGCCGACACCTCGTTGAGTCTGTGGCTGGAAATTAGCATGGTGACATCGTCCTGCCGCTCGGCCAGCAACTCGAAAAATATCTTGCGTGCTTCAGGGTCGAGGTTGGCGGCAGGTTCGTCCATCACCAGCACCTTTGCGTCACGTCCGAGAGCAATCGCGATCAACAGTTTCTGCTTCATGCCGCCTGACAGCTTGACGAAAGGCCGCGTCAGGATAGGTGCCAGATCAAGGCCCAGACGCTGCGCAATTTGGTGAATGTTTGCAGGCTCGGTACTACACAAGGCTGCAGAAAAGTCGATCAATTGGGCTACCGGCATCTTCAGCGGCGGCGGTTGCTGCGGCACGAAGCCGATAGAACCGAGCACCGCTATACGTTCCTTGCGCGGGTCGCTACCATTGATGCTGACTTCGCCAGCGAAAGTGTACTCGCCCAATAGACAGCGGATCAGCGTGGTCTTGCCCGCACCATTGGAGCCTATCAATGCAACACGTTCGGCCAACCCGATCTCGAGGCTGATGTCGTCAAGGACACGCGTCTTGCGAAAGCTTTTTGCCAATTTTGAAAAACGGATCATGATTTGAAAACCGAAGTTACCAATTTGTGTTGGTCAAAGCAGGTTCGACAGACCCTTGATGTCAAATGAAAGCGAACCGGTTGGACAGGTATCGACACACAGTCCGCAGCGAGTGCAATCGGGGCCAATCGGAATCTCTGTATCCACGGCACGCCCCTTGATTACCGTGTCTAGCACGTGGGGAACCAGACACACCTTGCGGCAGTCACCCTCATGGAAGCAGCCATCCAGCTTGTACCTGATGCGTAGAGGAGAGAAGATGCCGACGACGCCGTAGGTAAGTCCTATCGGACAAGCATACCGGCACCAGGCTCGACGCGAAAAGAAGACTTCGAACACCAACAAGGCCAGGACCCACAGCAGGGCCAGCCCCGGACCGTAGATCAGCGCCCGTGACACGATGCCGACGGGCGATATAGCCTCGAACACCGTATAGCCCGTCAGCAGGGCAAGCACGGCAAACACCAGCCAGGACCAGGTGCGCAGGCGCCGATCCATGTTCTGATCAGTCACCAGTTTTTTCTTCACCAGATAGAGGTGGATCTTCTCCGCGAATTCCGCCAGTAAATGATAGGGACAGACCCAGGAGCAAAAACTGCGTCCACCCAGCAGCAGCCAGAGAACAAACACCGTGCCGGTGCCGATCACCAGATTGACGATGATGTGCTTGTGCGCCAGCATCACCTGCAGCGCCGAGTTGAGATCGATCAGGTGGAATCCGATGAAGCGCGAGGCCGTCAGCGCACCCTCGAGGATCTGGATGTCGAGCCAGAACGAAAAGGTAAACATCAGATTCACGACGATAAGCGTCGCCCAACGGCGATTGCGCCACTTGTTGGTATGAACGGCGTGGGCGCGGGCGTGAAGTTTTTCGGCAATCAAGTCCCGGTTGCCACGCTTGTACAGATGAATTTTTTGCGCTGCAGGTTCTATCGCGACCGGCTTTCTTGCTTCTCGGCCGAACATCACCGCAATCTGATCGAAGAATCGACGGGTAAGAATCGTGCTCATGTGTTCCAGACCTCTCGTGCTTCGATCACAATGCAAGTCGGCTCGACCGGGCAGATCATTTCGCAGACACCGCAACCAACACAGGGTTCATGCACCACCGGCGACTTGCGCTTGGAGCCATCCGGCGCGAATACCGTCTCGATCGATATCGCGCCCTTGACTGGGCATTCGCGCACGCACAGATCGCATTCGGCCAGATCGTAAGGATGGTCGCTGATGCGAACGGGCTTCCAGCGGTCGACCTCCATGTAGCGCAGCAGCCCTTTGAATGAAGCCCCGCGCGCTTGTCCCTTGAAGCCCTTGCCCTGAATCGCCAGGCAGGCTTCGGGTCGCGTCAGACGCGCAACTCCGATGCGCTCGGTGAGGTTGAGCGTCGGTTCGGGGTCCTTCTCCTTGGCCTTCAGGATGGGCGCAGTGGCCAGCGGCGCTCCCTTGCGCACACCGAGGAAAGCCGGTTTCTTGTAGACCAGCGAACCGGTCGGGCAGGCCAGAATGCACTGCACGGCGTCGCAGGAGAAATCGCAAGCCTGCTCCCGGGCATCGATGTAGGGCGTGCCCACACCGAAGCCATCGACCAGGTCGGCCAGCTTGATCGCTTCGACGGGACAGACCTGTACGCATTGTCCGCACTTGATGCAGGATGACAAAAAATCCTTCTCGTCGAGCGCTCCAGGTGGCCGCAGACGCTTTTTCTGCGCATAGACCAGCGGCAGATAACCGGAGAGCGCGGCGCCCAGCACGCCGCCGGTCAGCAAAACCGTGCGCAGCCAGCGCCGCCGCGACTGTTGCAGGCGCTCCCGCGATGGCGGTGGCTTCTTGGCGACCGCCGGCTTCTGGGTTTCAGGCTGGATTTCGTTGTCGGGTTGTTCGGGCTCGCTCATCCTGTCACCTTGCTCTTGATCGACGTCGGCTTGACGAATCGAGGCTGTTCATCCTTCAGGGTCATTTCGGGCGACGAAAAAGGTGCCAACCGTTCCAGGAAATCCAGCAATTCCATTACCGGCGAATTCTTGAAAAAGCGCGCCGGCGGCATCTCGATCCATATCCTGTCCGCATAGGCATAGAGTTCGAAAGGCGTATCGCCGATACCGTTGCCGTCACGATCGAAACCCTGATAGTCATCCCAGTAGTTTGCTTGCCATTGGTTGAGACCCGAGGTGCCGCGGCCGGCCTGCACCACATTGGTCAGGTTGCCTTCGAAGATATTGTCGGTGAAGACATTGCCGCCCAATTCGCTGCTCAACTTCACCGCGATGCCGTTGTAGGCGAGCCGGTTGTTGCGCACCCATATTTTACTGTCCGGCTGGAAGGGCGACAAATCGGAGCCGATGCCGACCGCGCAGTAGATGATTTCATTGCCTTCGATCACCGTATTGCTCGCTTCCTTGAGGCCAACGGCCATGCCGGCCGCGCCCGTGGCATGTGAGATCAGGTTGTTGCGCAGGATGCCACCCTCGGTGTACATGAAGTAGACGCCGACGGAATTGTCGTAGAAACGGTTGTCCTCGATGAGATTATTGTTGGCGAACATGAAGTGGATCGAATAGCGGCTGCGCATGCCGACATTGCGTCGATAGACGTTGTCGTTCGAATACCAGGCGACGCTATCGCGCGAATCGACAATCTGGTTGCCTTCGATCAGATTGCGGTGGCTGTACCACAGCCGCAAACCATCGCCGCGTATCCCCAGGTCGCGCGGTTTGGAACTGACCTTGTTGCCTTTCAGGATATTTTCATTCGCCTGCTTGAGATCGATGCCGAACAGGCAGTTGTCGATAACCACGTTTTCGATCCGATTGCGGCTGCCGCGTACGTCGAGGCAGGAGTCATCGGTATCGTGCGAGTCACCGGAGCCGGTCAGACGAAGTCCGCGCAGCACTGCGTCGCTGGTTTCCAGCGAAAACACCGTGCCGCGGTCGCCGGCATCGATGGTCACCTGACCGCCGCCTTCAATGATCAGGGGTTTGGTCATCACCACCGGGCCGGAATAAGCTCCGGGTGGCGGACTCAGAATCGATCCGGCGGGCGCCTCATCTACCAGAATCTGGAATGGCTTCAGGCCGTGGACGCGCTTGTTGCGCTGATAGAGCGGGAACGTCGGTTTGGGCCGATCGACACCGACTCTTGGTGCCGTCGTGAGATCAGCAGTCGCACCAAACTTTTGTTCTCGTTCGTCGGTTTCCTCGGGATCAAGTGGCCGTGCTATCAGCAGCGAAGAGGCGCCGAGCAGAAAGGCCGGCAGCAACACCAGCCAACGCTTCAGCTTCATTCTCGCTTCAATCCGCTGAAAAATCACGCATCTGCCTGCGCCGCAGCAGTAGCGCCAGCATCAAACAGCCAGCCATAAGCAGCAGTAGTGCATATCCCCAATATGGGTAGGAGAAGGTCGAAAACTGTGCCACCTTGCCTTCACCGAATACCGTTGGCATGAATGGCTTGACCGTAAAAGCGCCCCAAGGGTGCATGTTGTGACCGAAGAACCAGAGCCAGCCCGCATAATCAATGACGAAAAACAGGGGCAAGAACGCCGGAACCAGCGCCAGGAGCAACGAAAACCCTGGAATTTTCCAGACGCCCAGCATGATAATCACCATCGCCGCGACAATTCCGCCCATGGCAATCTTGGTGGCCAGTATCAGATTGGCTTTCCACTGTGCCAACACATCCGGCTGGTTGAAGAACGTACTTGCCTCATGGTAGTAGTGCGCAGCGAAACTCTCCAGTTGTCCCATGAATATCTGATCGACCACCATCCAGACGGCAACCCCGGAAAAGCCGACACCCAGTATTTTCAGCTGGTTCCTTCTCTGTGTTGCCATGAATCCCAACAACATCACACCAAACCAGCCAAAAATAAACTTGGACAACCTCAGTTCCACAGGGGAGCCCGTATCGATCGGATACATCCCCACATAGTGGTTGATGGTGTTCATTTCGTGCACGCAATCAAGGCTCTCGGCATCCTTGTTTACGTCCTTGCTCCTGTCCAGAATCGGATTGTATCGTTCGCTGTGCTCACCCAAATCGGCTTGCATGGTTTCATTTCCCATTTGCGTGCCTTTTCCGATTGCCTTGCAACCGTTGAACACACCGTTGAAATGAAAATGAATTCGGATCCCGTCAGGAAACGCATCTTTCGGATAGTTTGGCGCCGTCAGGGATACCCACCATATTGGTGCGAAGTAGGCGACTATGAGCGCGACCAGCGCGACCGTGGTCAAGCCGGTGATCAATATGTTCTGTTTTTTTTGGTCTGACATTCTGTTCTCTGTTTACTGGGGTGAAGCTGACCGGAAGCGTCCCACAAGCTGACCCGGGCCAGCTTGTGGAACCCCGGATGAATCATTTGCTACTTCTTCTTGCCCTTGGGCTTGCACATGGAACCAGGCATCTTCAGGCTCGCCTGATAGGCCGAGATCGCCACCAGTTGCTTGTCGTCATACTTCTTGATGATCTTGACCATGTCCGGGTTGGCATTGCGGCGATGCCCGTCACGGATTTCCGTCATCTGGCGCAGCAAATACTTGTAGTGCTGGCCGGCCAGTACGGGATAGAACTTTTCCTTGACGCCTTCACCATTAGCCTTGTGGCATTCGATGCATTCCTTCTCGTACATCGCCTTGCCTTTTTCGACCTGTATGGCAGCGTCCGGGCCTTCGTACTTGCCATGATCAACCGGAATACACAGTTTCTCGATGTAGGCCGCTACGTTGGCCAGCTCTTGCGCATCGGTCAATTCCTTGGCGAAGGGATACATGGTCGGATTGTCGCGAAGACCGGCACGAATATCGGCCATCTGCTTGATCAGCACCGTGGTGTGCTGTCCCGCGAGTTGCGGGAAAGTCCCGTCAGGACGTCCGGCACCCGAAGGTAGGTGGCAGGCACCGCAAATTTCGTAGCCATCTTCGCCTTCTTTGGGGTCACCTTTGAGTTTTAGCGCCGCGCTCTGCTCGCCCCCTTCGGCATTCCATTTGTAATCCTTGGACTCGATGCCGGCCTGCTTCTTGGCTGGAGGACCTCCCGCCAGCGCAAACGCCGGAATCAGCGCAATGGAAAGCGCCAGTGTCAGTGCCTTGTACATAATTGTTTCCTCATCAGTGTATCTGGGTTGATCAATGATGCCACTTTAGTACATTAGCGTTCATTGATATTCATCAACTGGACGAAGTTGCCAGTGTGATGATCATATGCAATCTCAAGCGCCTTTACTTGATCTCGGAAAGATACTTGGCCAATTCCGCGATTTCTGCATCAGTCACCAGATGCATGACGCCTTTCATCGCAGCCGAGTTGCCGTTTGAACGCTTGCCGCTCTTAATGTCTTTCATCTGGTTCTCGGCATACTTGGCATTCTGCCCCGCCAACCTTGGATACTCAGGCGTCAGCGGTTTCTTTGCATCCTTGCCGTGACAGGCGATGCAGGTCTTTTCCATATACAACGCTTTGCCATCGGCCAGAACGGGCGCAGCGAATGCTGTAGCAACAAGCGCTGCCAGTATCAATTTGATCTTCATGGGTATTTCCTTTCTGAATGAAAACGGGGGGCAGAGTACATCTGCCCCCCGGGACCTGCCTTGATCTATTTCAAGAGTTACTTGACCTTCTTGGCTCCGTTCTGCTCAAGGTAGGTCTTGGCGCGCAACCCGAGGTCGGCGGTCTTGACCTGATATTGCCAGATCTGCTCAGCCCAGAGATTGGCGCTTTCCCAATCCTTCTTGGCCGCATAGCCTTCATGTTTTTCCTTGAGACCCTTGGTCTTGCCCAGCTGGTCGAATGCATCTTCAACCATGGCCACGACATCCGGGAAGTCCTTGTAGTTGACGCTGGTAATGTAAGCCACTACAGAGTCGATGATCACCTGGGTATCTGCCACCTTCTTCACTGTTGCCTTGTAGTCAGCCTCAGTGTAGTTACCCTTGGCCAACGTCATCTTCGTCGGCTTCCAGCCCTTGGGCTTGACCAGTAGATAACCTTGCATCTCAAGGTGCAGCGCCGAGCAGAACTCGGTGCAGTAGTAAGGGTAGACACCTTCCTTGTCGGCCTTGAACTTTACTGCCACGGTTTTTCCAGGCTCGGCCGATGCATGCACGTTGTAGGTCGATACGGTGAAACCATGGGTTTCATCCTGAGCGCGCTCGAGATTGGTGAGATTGATCGTGACTTCGTCGCCAACTTCGACTTCGATCGTTTCTGGCGTGATATGCGAGCGGATCAGGGTGGCAAACACTTCGACTTTCTTGCCGTTCCTTACAATCTTCTCCTCGCCAGCGCGAACCTTGCCAGGATGCGGCTTGTCGGTGCGGCTGTCAGTACCGACCTTGTAGCGAACGGCCGGCTTCAGCTTCTTGGCATCGATCGATACCGCATAGTGCGGCTCGCCCAACGGCAAAGGCATGTCGTAGAGCAACTGCATCTTGTCGCCACTGATATCGATCAGCTGGTGGCTCTGCGGCTGCAGCGGACCGACCGGCACGAAACGATCAATGGAAAGCTTGTTCAAGGCGACCAGGTACTTTCCGGCCGGCTTCATGGAATCACCTTCCATGGTCATCAGGTGACCAATGTTGTAATGCACGCTGAGCTTGTCGAGCACCTTGCCTTCGCAATAGTTCCATTTGCCGACTTGCGAATCCACATACAAGGATGTGTAGGCGATACAGGGCTTGCTGTCATACTGGGTATGCAAGGGACCTAGGCCGAGCGATACTTGGGTATGCAGGGCATCTTTCATGCCGATGACCGGGATACCATACGGATCTTTCGAATCAAATTTGCCTGCCTTGATCGCAGCCTGGATCTTTTCAAAGCTATATACCGAAACGTGCGTATCGAGCTTGCCGGCAACGATGATGAACTTGCCATCCGGCGAAACGTCCGCTCCATGCGGGCTCTTCGGCTCCGGAATCAGGAACAGGATGCCTTCCTTGACGGCGGTTTCCATCATGATCACGTTGTGGCCGTTGATCTTCTTTGCTTTGCCGGCCTTGACCAGTTCCGCAGCCTTCTTCCAGTTGATCACGTGCATGTAGTCGGTGTCTTTTGCAGAGCAACCGGCTTCATACGGAGGGCGACCCTTCTCGATACCACCGACATAGCGCTCGGAACAGAACGAGTTGGTGAAAGACCAGCCTTCTGACGGGCCCTTGCCGAAATCGGATAGATCCTGCGAGTAGGGCGGCAGTTCAAGCGAGAAGGATTCCTTCGTGTCAATACGGCCTTCCTTGCGGTCGAACTTCCAGTAGGTCACACCGCCGCGATACTTCTCGTTGAACTCTTCGAGCGGGTAGAACTTTTTGTTCTCCAGAGGAGCGGCATATTGCGCGGCTTCGATCACGTATTCCGTGTTGGTACTGACGAAAGCGCCACCATGCTCCGACTTGAAGATCGGATTGACTACAATCTGCTTGGTTTCAAAATCGCGCAAATCGATAACGGCAAGACGCGGATTGGCTTTGTCATTGATGAACAGGAACTGGCCATCATATTCGCCATTGGTTTCGGAAATTGCCGGATGGTGGGTATCACCCCAGGTAATGTCCTTGCCGTCGATTTTGCCCTGAGCCAGAACCGCCTTGGAACTTTCGTCGAAGCCGTAACCCTGCCAGGGTTCAGGGGTAAATACGGCGATGTACTTCAGGATGCGCATCGACGGAATGCCATAGACAATGACCTGACCGGACTGACCACCCGAACTGAAAGTGACGAATTCATCCCGCTTTCCTGTCGGTACGTAGGTCTTGGCGGCAGCGAGCAAATCCTGCTGACTCAAACCGCGTGCCTTTAACACATCCTGCAGGCTGTCGGCCGACCAGGCTGCGCTTGCGGCGAACCCGATTCCGGCTGCCAGCAGCAGCGAGGTGGCTTGCTTGTTAAACTGTTTCATCTTATGGCTCCCATTCCGGTTGATACTTCATTATTACTGCTTCCGATGCGTCCTACTCCTTTGCGCCGCTGTGACCGCTCACGGGTCGACTACTGCGACAATATGCCGCACATTTTCCTTCGATGCTTGTTGCCAAGTCGTTGACATGGGTCAACTGTTTGGGATTATCAAGTTGGCGTATGAGCACATAACAACTCACAACGGAATTTTGACTTGAATATCAGCCGTTCCAACGCGATCAGTATGGCGATGATCGCCACCTTGATTGGCCTGGCTCTTCTCGGCCAGCAGTTGTCACCACTGCTACTGCCGAAGGCGGATGTCAGTGGTAGCGCTGAACCCGGCTGCGATCTTCAGCGTCAGGCATGCGAGGGCGCTTTTGCAAAAGGCGGACGCATGCGGCTGTCTATCACACCGCGCCCGATAGCGTTTCTCTCCCCATTGCGAGTCGAAGTTTCGGTTACCGGAGTCAAACCAAGGAAGGTTGAAGTGGATTTCTCGGGTGAAACCATGAACATGGGCTACAACCGCCGTGAGTTGACAGCCGCAAGGCCCACTAGATATGTCGGCGAAACCTCGCTACCCGTTTGCGTTACCGGTCGTATGGCCTGGGTGGCAACTGTAATAATCGAAACTGATCAGCAACGAATATCGATACCCTTTCGCTTCGATGTCGGACACTAATCAATACAAACCTGATTATCAACACCGTGACTACTGTTTGACTGGACGCTTGAGCAGTTTGCGCTGCAAGGTGCGCCGGTGCATATTGAGTGCCCGCGCGGTGGCTGAGATATTGCCCTTGTGCTCTCCCAGTACGCGCTGAATGTGTTCCCACTCAATGCGGTCTACCGACATTGGCACGCGCGGGATGGAGGCCGGTACACTGGCCCTGGACGATGCGCTGTCGGCCTGAAGAGTGTGATCGAATGCTCGCAACAACGAGTCGAGGTCCACCGGTTTGGCCAAATACTGCACAGCTCCCAGCTTGATCGCGTCGACTGCCGTTGTGATGCTGGCGTAGCCAGTCAATACAACAATCCGGCATAAGGGACTGGCTTCCAGCAAAAGCGGGATCAGGGTCAGACCGGATGCGCCATTGAGGTTCAAGTCCAGCACTACCCAAGCCGGCACTGTCAATTGGGCCACAGCGATTGCTTCCTCTGGGGTCTTTGCAGCTTCAACACCGAAACCACGACGCTTCAGCGCGCGCACCAGTGCGGCACTGAAAGTTTCATCATCCTCAATAACCAGTATGGTGTGGCCCATGCTATCCCTTGCTTTCGACACCTATTTACTGTGAACGAGTGGCAGTTCGACGCAAACCCTGCCACCGCCCGCTGGAGGATTGTCCAACACAATACGACCGCCAAGTCGCTCGATGGCTGAAAACGCCAGCAACAATCCGATTCCAGCGCCCTTGCCCTGAACAGTCAGCGGCATGCGTCCAGCCCTGCGCAGCACATCGTTGGGAAAGCCTTGGCCACCGTCCTTTATCTCCAAACTAAGCATGGCCTCATCCCAACCGAGGCTGATCTCAATCTCGAAATCACTGGCATCCGCCGCATTGTTGAGCAGATTGATCAGTGCCTGTTCCAGCGTAGCTTCGGCCATGATCAGCGGCCGACCGACACCTTGACTAAGTATGAAGCGACTGCTTGCCCGTGGCCGCATCGCTTGCCAACGCGCACAAACTCCCTGCAACCAGACTTCCGCATCCCGGACTTCGAGTCCCTCCGGCCGCTGCAATCCGGCTCGCGCAACCATGCCACTGATGATGTCCTTGCAAAGCAAAGTTTGCTTCATTACCAAGGCCAAATCTTCCCGTACATCGACATCCAGGCTGGTTAGCTGCTCCATTTCACCGACCACCACGGCAATTGTTGCGAGCGGGGTTCCCAATTCATGGGCGGCGCCGGCGGCCAGTGAGCCTAGCGCAACCATCTGCTCATCGCGCAGCGCCTGCTCCCTGGCCGCTACCAGACGACGGTCGCGCTCGCGAATCGATGCTGTCATACGGGCTACAAACCATGCAATCATGGCTGCTGAAACCACAAAGCTCAACCACATACCACCTAGATGCAGGCGAGTGGCCCGCTCGGCGTCCGCTACCGAGAGTGGCAGGAATAACCACATCAGCAGCGAATAGATGGCGATCGCCAGTACTGCCACGACTGCTGTCATGGCCCCGGGTAAAGACAACGCGGCCACGGCGATCGGAACCAGCAACAGGGAAATCAGAGGGTTAGCCGCACCACCCGACAGGTACAGCAAAATTGCCAGTGCCGTCAGATCAACGCATAACTGACCAAACAACTCTATCGCGCCTACTGCCTCATTCGTTTGCACACGCCATTGAGCATAGCCATTAAAGCCCACCATCAAAGCGATCACTGCAAGCATCGGAATCTGAGGCAGAGCAATATCGAGAAAAGTCGGCGCTGACACCACGGCGACAAGCACTGCCATCAGCAGCCACCAGCGCAAAATCACAGCGCGTCGCTGGTTGAGGCGAAGATTGGAACCTTCATCGGGCAGAGTAAAATTCAACACCAGTGAATTATCCGACACGAAGCACGGAAAGGCACGTTCGGTCGCCGTGACAATATGTCGCATCACTGACCGCGTGAGCAAAAACCGTATGAGAACGATGAAACTCAGATTGAACTTCATGCCAACCATTACGACACCGAAAGCCACCACGGTATTCAGAGAGATATTTCTGATTCTGCTGCTCGCACTGTGCTTCAACGACTTTGGAATCGCCCAGAATCTGGAAAACGGCAAGGAGATCAACGCTACCTGTGCCGGCTGTCACGGTCAGCATGGACAGGGGGGCTCGCGCGGCGAATACCCACGTATCGGTGGTCTAAGCGCCTCGTACATTGCAAGTCAACTAAAGGCATTTCGCGCCCGTACACGAGTCAATATTCCGATGTACCCCTATACCCAAGAGCGTGAATTGCCGGATCAAGACATCAAGGATATCGCCGCCTATTTGGCGTCGATTGAACTGCCCACAAAATGGCCTGTGTTCAAGGAAACCGATGACGCGCTTGCGCGGCTCACCCTTACCGAGCGTGTCATGATCATTCCGCGCGTCCCGGGCGACGTGGACAATGGTGGCGCGATCTATCAAAAGAAATGCGCCACTTGCCATGCGAAAACCGGGATGGGGCGCGGCATGTTCCCCATGCTTGTCGGTCAATACACCAGCTATTTGAAGCGGCAGATGGAGAAGTATCTGGCAGGAGAACGCCCGCATGACGACGTTGTAGTCGGTGGGGTTCTGAGCTCCCTCAAGGAGGAGGATCGACAGGACATTCTCGCCTACCTGACCTCAATTCAGGATCAGCAATAAACCGGGCGCGACTGGCGACTACGGGCAGCGAGCAAAACGGCATCAACCGGCGATACGCAGCCCGGTCTTCTTCAAAATCCGGGTACTGTAGAGAATGTCGTGCCCCCGACAGGCACTGCCCAAAAGGGCTTCGATCTCGGCTACCCGTGCGGCAACCTCTTCACGGTTCTGGCTATGGACCATGGCGAACAGATTGTAGGGCCAGTCCGGCAATCGACGCGGACGCCGGTAGCAGTGTGTCACAAAACTCAGAGCACCGACCTCGGCCCCCAGCTCGTCGATACGTGCGTCATCGACATCCCACACCGACATGCCGTTGGCTGTGTAGCCGATGGCATAGTGGTTGGGTACAGCACCAATGCGGCGAATCACGCCGCAATCCAGCATGCGTTGCAGTCGACTCGTGACTTCGTCAGCTGCAATACCCAACTGATCCGCCAACACGTCGTATGGACGCGAAACACGCGGCAATCCGGCCTGGGTGGCAACCATCAAGCGCCTGTCCGTAGCATCGAGTAGAGCGTCGAGCTTGGTCTCCGGCTTAACATCAGGCACGCAGCTTCATCTCCACAAAATATTCGCGCTCCTTGGGAAACGCGAATACCGGCAGGCCGGTAGCCATCTCGATAGTCTCTATGGTTTCGGCAATTCCAGTGGGTGATGCTGTGGCGAGGACAAACCACATGTTCAGAGCATGCTCACGCCGATAGTTGTGCGCTACTTCGGGAAAAGCGTTTACCTGAGTTGCTACACGCTCGAAATCGACTTCCGGTATCCGCATCGCAGCAAGCACGAAGGCGCCTCCTGCCCGCTCAATCTGAAACATGGGGCCAAAACGAGTCAGGACGCGGCGCTCCAGCAGTGAATCAAGACGTCGTAGCAATTCTGCTTCACTCATGCCCAGGCGCTCAGCAACTTCGCGATAAGGCTCGGCAACCAGCGGAAAATCTCCCTGCAGCGCGTTGATCAAGCTTTTGTCGACCTCATCCAGTGTTGAACGGGCGCCTGTGCCGGATGCCGGGTTGGACTCCACCTCGAAATTTGTGGCCTCAGACATTCAACTGACCGATTGCTTTCTCTTCTGTAGCGTTGGTCTCAGCAAAATAGCGTGCTCCGCACTGTTTGAAGCGGCGCGTTGAAAACAGCGCCTGGGCGGGTAAACCTGCCAAGCTGCTCAAGCGCTCGATGGTCGGCTGCACCTCCTCGCGCGAACGGCCGTGCACCATGCAATAGAGGTTGTAAGGCCAGTGCGGCAGACTGCGGCTACGCCGATAGCACAGCGTGACCCCTGCCTCTGCAGCAAGTTGCCGGCCAATCCGGTCGACCTGATCAT
>JAIPCF010000096.1 GCA_021738385.1 Sulfuritalea sp.
GCCCTGAAAAACCCGGCCAATGATGCTCGCGACATGGCCGCCAGTCTGCGCTCGCTCGGTTTTGACGTCATCCTGCGTACCGATGTGCGTCAGAAGGACATGCTGCGTTCGCTCACCGAATTCGGCGAAAAGCTGCAAGCCGGCGCCGAGGCCTTGTTCTTCTATGCCGGCCATGGCATGCAGGTGCGCAGCAAGAATTATCTGATTCCCGTTGATGCGGAGATTCGCAGTGAATCCTCGGTGAGCAGCGAAGCCGTGGATGTCGATCAGCTGCTCGATAAGCTTTCGCCGGCGCGTCTGTCGATGGTGATACTCGACGCCTGCCGCAACAACCCGTTCGAACGCCGCTTTCGCGGTGGCGGGCGAGGTCTTGCACAGATCAATGCCCCTGCTGGAACGCTGATCGCCTACGCCACGGCCCCGGGCAAGGTTGCGGCCGACGGCGAGGGGCGCAACGGTCTTTATACCTCCGAGCTGCTTGCCGCCATGGATGTTCCCGGAATCAAGATCGAGGATGTCTTCAAGCGCGTGCGTGCCAATGTCGTGAGAAAGAGCGGCGAAGCGCAGACGCCGTGGGAGTCGTCGTCACTGACCGGCGACTTCTTTTTCCGTTCTGGAGAAAACGGAACGGCCCCGGCATCGGTCCCGACTGCCGTGCCGGCGACAACGGCTTCGGCGATTGAGCTGGCCTTCTGGAAAAGCGCGGAACAAAGCAACACCGAGGCCGAGTACCAGGCCTATCTCGACAAGTATCCCGGCGGCCAGTTTGCAGCCCTGGCGCGGGCCCGCATCGCGCCCGCGCGACAACCCGGCCGCGGAACGGAGCCATCGGCAATCGCCGGTATCTGGCATTGGTCCGTGAATTCGTTCCTGGTGCCGGACCGGACCAACACCATAAAGGCTGACGGCACCTGCCAGTTGAATACCGGAACGACCTGCGTTTGGACTTATGAGGACGCCGACAAGCGAAAGATCGCCTTCCGTTTCAGCGATACGTGGACTCACACCATGACCCTCTCGGCTGACGGTCGAACCCTCAAGGGAACCGACGACTGGGGTACCGCGGTGACGGGTACCAAGGCCGGAATGAACCAATAGCAAATGTTAGACCCTGGCGATCGGACTGGCTCGGCGGCCGGGGAAAAGTCGGCGCTGGCGAGACGGCGCGGTGGCTGGTGTGGCGACTGTGAGAAGACAATACGCCGAACCCGGTCTGCCCCGCGCGATTCCTTTCCGCGCGAACGCACCATTCCCTTCGATGGTTCACGCCAGGTTGTGCTGTTCGCGATCGAAGCCGGTGGCCGCTGATGCGCCGTCGTGACTTTTTAGCCGGCGTTTCGGCCACGGGCTTGCTCGCTGCCTGCGGCAGCAAAGCTGTGCCGCCGCTGCCGCCGGGAAAGCTGTCCGGGGCGAACGACAGCCTTGGCCACCGTCTGCGCACACCCGACTTTCCCGCGCCGGGCGAAACGCGGCGCGTCACGGTGGCGATTGTCGGCGGCGGCATCGGCGGGTTGTCGGCGGCGTGGAAGCTGGCGCGCTCGGGCGTTGAGGATTTCCTGCTGCTGGAACTGGAAGGCGAAGCGGGCGGCAATTCGCGCGCCGGCAAGAACGATGTCTCGGCCTATCCGTTGGGTTCGCACTATCTGCCTTTGCCGACGCGCGAGGCGCGTGCGGTACGCCAGTTGCTGGCCGAACTCGGTGTGTTGCAAGGTGACCCCGATGCCGCTCACCCGGTCTATGACGAGCGCTACCTGTGCCATGCGCCACAGGAGCGGTTGTATATCGATGGCTACTGGCAGGAAGGCTTGTGGCCGACGCTGGGTGTGCCGGCAGCGGAGCGCGCACAGTACGCGCGCTTTCAGGACGCTGTCGCCGAGTTGCGGCAGCGGCGCGATGCATCCGGGCGGCGCGCATTCGCTTTGCCGCTGGCGCTTTCAAGTCGTGACCCGGAGTTGCTGGCGCTGGACCGCATCACCATGCGCGACTGGTTGTTGCGTGAAGGCTACACGGCACCCGGTTTGTTCTGGTTGGTCGACTACGCTTGCCGCGACGATTACGGCACGTCTGCGGCGCAGACCTCTGCCTGGGCCGGCCTGCATTATTTCGCCTGCCGCGACGGCGAAGGCCAGGTGCTCACGGCACCGGAAGGCAATGCCTGGCTGGCACGGGGCCTGGCGCGTGCGACCGTCGGTCGTGTGCAAACCGATGCGCTGGTGTTTCGCGTTGAACAAGGCCGCAAGGAATCGTTCATTGACGTGTACCTCGCGAAAGAAAATCGCAGCATCCGCATCATTGCGCGAGAACTAATCTGGGCCGCGCCCCTGTTTCTTATCCCGCATGTGTTTGTCTCGCCTCGGGCGAAATGGCTGGCGGCGATCAAGGGCGCAGACTATGCGCCCTGGGTAGTGGCCAATCTGACGCTGTCGGCCACGCCACAAACCCGCGCGGGGCAACCGCTGGCCTGGGACAACGTGCTGCATGACAGCGCAAGCCTTGGCTATGTGGTCGCCACCCATCAGCAACTGCGCTACGCGCCTGCATCGACCGTGATCACCTGGTATCGCTCGCTGCATGAAGAATCGCCTAGCTCTGCACTACCTTCGGGTCGTTCCCGGAACCGAGTTTTACAGAATCGAGAGGCTTGGGCGGAAACCGCTTTGGCCGATCTGTCGCGGCCGCATCCCGAGATTCGCGAACTGGCCACGCGAATCGACGTGCATCGCCACGGTCACGCCATGATCCGCCCGCTGCCCGGCCGGCTGTGGGGCGGATCGCGCCACAGTTTTGAAACGGGGCGGGCGGGCATTCAGTTCGCCCATGCGGATGTTTCGGGCGTGTCGTTGTTCGAGGAGGCAAATTATCGTGGGGTTCTGGCGGCGGAGCGCACAATGGCCCGACTCGGTTTACACTACGCGTCATCGCTATGATCGGACTGCACATTCTTGCCGAGTTTCACGCCTGCGAAGGCGGATCCCACTTGCTGCTTGATGGCCAGCAACTGGCTGCATTGTGCCGTCGCATTTGCACCGATTCCGGGCTGGAAATTGTTGCCGATGCCTTCCACCAGTTTCCGGGTGCGGGGGCTACGGGTGCCGTGGTGCTGGCCGAATCGCATCTGGCGATTCATACCTGGCCGGAGCTCAACTCGGTGACACTCGATTTGTACGTGTGCAATTTCAGTCAGGATAATCGCGCCGCTGCCGAAGCCGCGTACAGCGCCTTGAGCGAGGAATTCAAACCCAAACAAGTCATCCGCCGTGATGTGTCGCGCGGCAGCCTCGATACCAACGATTCCGGCAGTGGCGACCCCCATGGTGATTCATGAGGGAGTCGCGGAGCTCTAGCCAACGCGTGCTGCGGACGCTTCAGACAGGGGCGGGCCAGGGATAGATGTTTTTTCGTCTGCTTGCCTTGTTGCTGGTGTTTGCCAATCTCATTTTCTATGCCTGGACGCAAGGCTATCTGGGCGAGTTCGACGAGAACCACGAGCCGCAGCGACTCAATCAGCAACTGAATGCAGACAAGCTGCGCGTCGTGCGCATGGACCAGCAATCTGTCGCAGCACGGGACGAAGTCGGTTGCCGTCTCGTCAGCGGTTTGAATCTGGCCAATGCCGAGGTGCTCAAATTCGCCGTCGAGGGTGCTGGCGCGGTGGCGAAATTGATCCCACAGGCGGAGCCGCCTCTGTATCTGGTGCTCATTGGTGATCTGGCGAACAAGGCTGCTGCCGACAAGAAGGGTGCCGAACTGATTCGATTCGGTGTCAAGGAGTTCAATACCGTTGAACTGGACAGCGGAAAGCAGGAAATCATTCTGGGCAGTTTCAAGTCCGAGGATGCCGCCACCCAGTTTTTGGCCGGGCTGGAAAAGCGACGAATCAAATCCGCGCAACTTGAGCGTCGTGATGCGCCCATCCTCAAGGCACGGGTCGAGACGCGCGCCCGGGCTTCGGTGCTGCAGCAACTTCCGTCGCTCATCGCCCCCTATTCAGACGCCAAACTCAGCGTTTGCACAGAGTGATTGGCCGATGAGCTATGTGGTCGGACTCACCGGGGGAATCGGCAGCGGCAAGAGTGCTGTCGGCGATTTGTTTGCCGCACGCGGCGTCACGGTGGTCGACACCGACGCCATCGCTCACGCCCTGACCGCGCCCGGTGGCATGGCCATGCCGGCCATTCTTGCCGAGTTCGGCGACACCGTGGCAAGCGCCGATGGTGCGCTGGATCGGGCCGCGATGCGTGCAATCGTCTTTGCCGATGCATCGGCACGCAAGCGTCTGGAAGCCATCCTGCACCCGATGATAGGCAGCGAAAGTGAGCGCCTGCTCTCCGCCAGTGAAGTCAATAAAGACGCTCCCTATGCGATTCTGATGGTGCCGCTGTTGATTGAATCCGGCAACTATCGCGATCGGGTTGATCGGGTGGCGGTGGTCGATTGCACGGAGGAGACCCAGATTGCCCGGGTCATCAGCCGTAACGGTCTGGCACGAAGCGAAGTTGAGCGGATTCTTGCCGCCCAGGCCACGCGTGCCCAGCGTCTGGCGGCTGCCGACGATGTCATTGACAATGATGGAGCGCTGGCCGAACTGGCTCCTCAGATAGAGCGTTTGCACCTGGATTATCTGGCACGCTGCGGGCGGGCCAACTAACACCCGGCTTGCGTAATTGTGGAAGGCGCGCTTATGATGCGCCGCTCCTGACTGTGTATTGCTCCAGAAACCATTGAACAAATAATGTCAAAGCAACTCATCATCGCCGAGAAACCCTCCGTCGCCCAGGACATTGCCAAGGCGCTGGGCGGCTTTACCAAAACGGGTGACTATTTCGAGAGTGACGACTATGTGTTGTCCTCCGCTATCGGCCATCTGCTGGAACTCACTGTGCCCGAAGAGTACGACGTCAAGCGCGGCAAGTGGAGTTTTACGCACCTGCCGATGATTCCGCCGCATTTCGCCTTGAATCCTATCGAGAGAACCAAGGAGCGCCTGCGGCTGCTGACGCGGCTGGCCAAGCGCAAGGACGTCACCGGCCTGGTTAATGCCTGCGACGCGGGGCGCGAGGGCGAGCTGATATTCCGCTATGTCGCGCAGCACGCCCTGGGTACCAAACAGAAGCCCATGCGTCGCCTGTGGCTGCAGTCGATGACGGCCAGCGCGATCCGCGACGGTTTCGCCCATTTGCGCAGCGACGATGAAATGCTGCCGCTGGCCGATGCCGCACGCTGCCGTTCGGAAGCCGACTGGCTGATCGGTATCAACGGCACCCGCGCCATGACAGCCTTTAATTCCAAGGAAGGCGGCTTCTACAAAACTCCCGTAGGACGCGTGCAGACACCGACCCTGGCGATCATGGTCGAACGCGAGGCGCGCATCCGCGCCTTTGTTTCACGCGACTACTGGGAAGTAGAAGGCGAATTCCAGTGTCTGGCCGGCACCTATCACGGCCGCTGGTTCGATGAAAAATTCAAGAAGGCCGAAGATGAGCACGCGCGCGCCGAGCGTCTGTGGGACAAGGCCCGGGCCGACGCCCTGCGCAAGAAATGTCTGGGCCAGCACGGCACGGTGCAAGAGGAAAGCAAGCCCAAGACCGAGGCTTGCCCGATGCTCTACGACCTCACCAGTTTGCAGCGCGAAGCCAACGGCCGTTTCGGCATCAGTGCCAAGAACACCCTGGGCATTGCACAAGCGCTCTACGAACGACACAAGGTACTGACCTATCCACGTACCGACGCCCGTCATCTGCCGGAAGACTACATCGGTACGGTCAAGGAAACACTCGCTGCGATGGCCGAAACGCCCTATGCAAAGTTTGCTGGTGCCATCACGAAGAACGGCTGGGTGCATCCGAACAAGCGCATATTCAACAACGCCAAGATTTCTGATCACTTCGCCATCATCCCTACTGGCGTAATGCCAAAGAATCTTTCCGAGCCCGAACAGAAGATTTACGACCTCGTCACCAAACGCTTTCTCGCCATTTTCTATCCCGCCGCCGAATACAACATCACCACGCGTATTACCCGGGTTGAGCAGGAAGCCTTCAAGACCGACGGCAAGGTGCTGGTGACGCCGGGCTGGCTGGCGGTGTATGGCAAGGAGGCTGCCAACGAGGACGAAGAGAATCCCAACCTGCCACCGCTGGAAAAGAACGAGCGCATCTGGGCCAAGGATGTCGAGGTCAAGGCCAAGGCGACCCAGCCGCCACCGCGCTTCACAGAAGCGACGCTGCTCACCGCCATGGAAGGCGCGGGCAAGCTGATCGAGGACGAAGAACTGCGCAACGCCATGTCCGAGCGTGGTCTGGGCACGCCAGCGACACGCGCGGCGACCATCGAGGGCCTGCTCACCGAGGAATACCTGCATCGCAACGGCCGCGAACTGCAGCCGACGGCCAAGGCGTTTTCGCTGCTGTTCGCATTGGAAAATCTCGGCGTGGACGAAATTCGTTCGCCCGAGTTGACCGGCGAATGGGAATACAAGCTCAAGGAAATGGAGCACGGTCGTCTCGGTCGCGACGAGTTCATGAGTCACATCATGGACAGGACGCGCACGATGGTCGAGCGCATCAAGACCGGCGAGTTGCCCGAAGCCGCCTTCTCGACGCTGAAGACGCCTTGCCCGCGTTGCGGCGGCGTGATCCAGGAGAACTACAAGAAATTCCAGTGCAAGTCTTGCGACTACGCCTTGTGGAAAGTTGTCGCCAGTCGGCAATGGGAACCCGAGGAAATGGACGAGTTGCTGTCCAAGCGCGTGATCGGACCCTTGCAGGGGTTCCGCAGCAAAATGGGCCGCCCCTTCGCGGCGATGATCAAGCTCAAGGACGACCACATGCCGGAATTCGATTTCGGCCAGGGCGACGCCGACGCCGATGCCGAAGAAATTGATTTTTCCGCCCAGGAATCCCTGGGCCCCTGTCCCAAATGCAGCAGTCGTGTTTTCGAACATGGCATGGCTTACGTTTGCGAAAAGGCTGTGGGCCCGGCCAAGACCTGCGATTTCCGTTCCGGCAAGGTGATCCTGCAGCAGGAAGTGGCGCGCAGCGATATGCAAAAACTGCTTGAAACCGGCAGGACGCCTTTGCTCAGGGGATTCATCAGCAACAAGACGCGGCGCAAGTTTTCCGCCTTTCTGGTGCGCGATCCGGCGACCGGCAAGGTGGGCTTCGAGTTTGAGCCGAGGGCCGCGAAAGCGGGCGCGAAACCGGCCGCCGAAGGTGCCGTAGAAAAGCCGACGAAAGCTGAAAGTGCCAAGGCAAAGGCGCCAGCAAAACTTCCCAAAGGCGACACGAAGGTAGTGCAAGGCAAGCAAAGCGCCGGCGATGGCGACGCGGCGAAAAAAGCTGCGACAAAGAAGCCTGCAGCAAAGAAACCCGCGAAAAAGAAGACAGCGACCAAGCCCGCAGCGAAGAAGCCGGCTGCCAAGAAGGCCGAGTGAACGGCGTGGCGTCTGACAGCAGCACGCGCGCCATTCTTGATTTCTGGTTTCTGCCTGAGGACCATTCGGACCACGGAAAAGACCGCGCCGAGTGGTTCCGCAAGAACGACGCATTCGACGACGAAATCCGCCAACGTTTCGGCACCGATATCGAAACGGCCCTGGGAAGTTCCAGCAAAGAAGGGTCCGCCGAAGCATTGTTGGCGCGCATCCTCCTGCTGGACCAATTCACCCGCAACACCTTCCGCAACACACTGCGCGCCTTTGCCGGCGACTCGCAGGCGCTGGAAATCGCGAAATTACTGGTGTCCAGCGGTCGTGACAAGAATCTCACACCCTTCCAGCGCTGGTTCGCCTATCTGCCCTTCGAGCACAGCGAATCATTGCTTGATCAGGAACGCGCCGTTGCCCTCTACGATGGCCTGCGCCGTGAAATGCAGAACGAGACCTTCGATGGGGCCTACGACTACGCCTTGAAGCATCGAGCGATCATCGTCCGCTTCGGCCGCTTTCCGCATCGCAATGCGATTCTTGGCCGTGATTCGACAGCTGAGGAGATCGAGTTCCTCAAGCAGCCCGGCTCGTCTTTCTGAGGTCGCGGGCGGGCGGCGCTCAAGCAACCGTCAGTCAAAGGTGCAACGATTGGTTTCCGTTTTTCTATTACCTAAGCCATAATCAAAGCGGGGCTTGCCCGCTTGATTCAGGATGTCCAGCCTTGGGGGTAGGGGTAGATGCTAACGGTACTAACTGAATTCTTGCACAGTGGTTGCGACAGGAATGAGAACCTGGCGCTCAAGCGCAAGATCCTGCATACCAATATCGGAGCCTTGATCGCGGTTGCAACGATATTGCTCTATGCCACCATCTATTTTGTAATTGGCGATCCCTCGCTGATCCGAATCGCCTATTTTGAGTTGTCCCTGGGTCCGCTCGCTCTTCTCGTGGTTTGGCTGAATCGCAAGGGTTGGTGCTTTGTGGCCAGTTGGATGCTACAGCTAACTGCTCTAGTCGCAATTGTTGTTTCGATTCATGCTGGTCTTGGCACGCTGATCAACATTCATCTTTACTTCGTGGTTTTTGCCATTGTGCCGATCATGTTTTTTCCTCGTGCGCGCTGGGGCTCGGTGCTCATTCTGTTTGCAGCCAACGTCGCAATCTTTGCCTACTACGAGACGCACTCTGTCACGCCGGTGGCAAGCCTGCAAGCGCTGGACCCTGGCTGGCTGCAAACATTAAAGACCGTCGTTGTCGCGTCGATCCTGTCCACCATGCTGCTCCTGTTCTGGCTGGCGGATTCCGTCGCCGAGAGAAGCGAAGAACGCATCGAGCAAATGGCGATGACCGATATCCTGACGGGATTGCCCAACCGTCGACTCTTCGAACTGGTATTCCGGCAGGAAACGACCAAGAGCCTGCGCAACAAGGAACCGTTGGCCCTGGTGATGCTGGATATCGATCATTTCAAGAAAGTGAATGACACCTGGGGGCACGGCGTGGGCGACGAAGTGTTGAAGCATTTCGCTCGCGTATTTGGCGACGTAGTCCGTGCCGGGAGTTTTATCGCCCGAATTGGCGGCGAAGAGTTTGTGCTGTTGCTGTCAAACACTCAGTTGTCCGACGCAGCGGATGTTGCGGAACGGGTCAGGCAGTCGGTCGAGCAAAGCGAGTACCGGCACAAGGAACACAGTCTGAAAATCACCGTCAGTGCCGGGGTCACTACGGTTGATCTGGCTTTGTCGGTGGATGATGCCTATCGTCGTGCCGACGCTGCGCTCTACGCCGCCAAGGACGGTGGCAGGAATCGAGTTGCAGTCTATGGACGACCGAGCCTGGAGACCGTTTCCGGCGCTGTCGCCTAGATTCAGGCGTGAAACGATCCAGGCGGGTCAAGGCCCGATGGGTCCCGGCATCGACCATGATGTTTTCGCCGCAATTCGCGCATACTGGCGGTCTGCCATCGCATTCGGGTGATTTCGGAACGCGGCGCATCAGGGAGCAGCGGTCATGACCAACAAGATTACCGTAGTGGCATCAGAGGTGAGGGTGAACGACCACATTTATAACGGTACCGGTACCAATGCCCACCCTACCTTTGCCTGGGAAACCGTTACCGAGGTGCGTTCCGAAGACGGTCTGGTGCTGCTGATCACCGGTAACCTAAAGGGGCCGCATGGCGAATTCTGGCTCGAACCCGACGAGCAGATCGTGGTGATCCGCTATCCCGAACCCGCTGCCGAAGCAACTGCACCAGCCAAAGCCCGGGCCAAGCATGGGCACCGATGACAAGCGCATGAATCGTCCTCGAATGAAAGACGTCAGATCATGAGTCTGTTCGACTCGTCGTATGCATCGCGTCGGATTGCCGTGAGCGGCACGGACATTACGGTTCTGATTCGTGAGAGCACAGGCAAGCCAGTGCTGTTGCTCCTGCATGGCTACCCGCAGACGCACGTCATGTGGCATCAACTGGCGCCACTGCTTGCCGAAGATTTTTCGCTGGTCATGCCGGATTTGCGCGGCTACGGCGACTCGGGAAAGCCGCCATCGCTCCCCGACGCGTCAAACCAATCCAAGCGGGTAATGGCGCAAGACATGGCAGAGTTGATGACTACGCTGGGCCATCCACGCTTTCACGTTGCCGGGCATGACCGCGGCGCAAGGGTTCTGCATCGTATGTGCCTCGATCACGAAGAGCGGATCGCCAGCGCCTGCATCATGGACATCGCTCCAACCCTGACGACCTTCGCCTTGACCAATCAGGCGTTGGCGACCGCCTATTTTCATTGGTTCTTTCTGATTCAGGCGCAACCGCTGCCGGAACGCATGATCGCCACCGATCCGGAATCATGGCTCAAGGGATGTCTTTCGCGCTGGAGCATGGGCAACGACCAGGCGTTTTCGCCGGAAGCGATCGGCGAGTACGTGCGCTGCTTTTCGGATGAGGAAGCCATCCGCGCCAGTTGTGACGATTACCGCGCGGCAGCCGGCATCGATCTGCTGCACGACGAAGCCGACGCGACGCGCAAGGTGGGCTGTCCGTTGCTGGTGCTATGGGGCGCGAAGGGATTCGTCGGCCGCAACTACGATGTTCTGGCCTTGTGGCGCGAGAAAGCCGACCGCGTCTTTGGAGCTGCATTCGATTGCGGCCACTTCCTGCCGGAGGAGGCACCGCACGAAGTGGCAAAGCAGTTGCGGGACTTTATGGCTGCCCATTCCGGGGCGAATTGAATTCGCTGGCGGCGGCTCCGCAGGCTGCCGGTATTCGTCAAACTCGGTTGCCGAAAATTCTATTGACGGCTCAAGGCTGAACGGCTTTGGTGATATCGACACCTGGAAGCACGCGCTCAATGATGTCCCGTAGCTGCCGCGCCGCGCCTTCCGTGATCGCGGCGCCCGGATGCCTTACGTTGGCATTGTTCAGCAGGCCGCGCATGCGCAACAATTCCTTGCGCACGGCAACACCGGGCTGCTGTTCGAAGACGATCAGTGGCAGGTATTTGGCATACAGGCGATAGCTCTCTTCCAGATTTCCGGCCCGCGCCGCCCGTTCCATCGCCATCAGCACCTCGGGAAAGGCGAAGCCGGTATTGAAGCCGTCGCATCCGGCCATGAGGTCGAAGTATCCGTACAGCGCGCCCAGACCGGTGAGTAGCGGCACGCGACGTTTCTGCATGCCCTGCTTCAAAGCGGCGACCCTTACCGGGGTCGGTAATCCTTCTTCCTTGATACAGGCGATAGCGGGAACTTCGTCAATCAGACGCAGCAAAAGCGGTATCGACATATGCACCTGGGTTGAGGCTGGATGGTCCTGGGCGACGATGGGAAGCAGTTCCGCTGCGGCGATCTGTTGAAAATAGTCGAATACACGCGCCTCGTTCGGCACCGGTTCCATTGAGGGCGCGATCATCACCGCGTCGGCGCCCAGATCCCTGGCCATTTGGCACAGGCCGATGGTGGCCTGGGTACCGGGATGACTGGCACCGACGATAACCCGGGTGCGCCCGCCTGCCGCCGCCACGGCGCGCGTGATCAATGCCTCCCTCTCCTTGTCCAGCATGCGATTGGATTCGCCAAGTACACCAAGAACAGTGACGCCTTCGACGCCAATGCCGGCCATGAAGCCGACCAGGCGCTCGACGGAATCCAGATCAAGGCTGCCGCCTTCATTGAAGGGCGTTGCCAGAATGGGAAATGTACCGATGAAATTCATGGAATCCTCGCGAAGAAAATTGCGACCTGTGCGTTGCATGCTCGATTGCAACGAAAGCGGGTGCGCTCGCGCAAATGTAACTCATCATTCCATGGCTGCGGAGTTCAACCCGTGATTGATTGCCAGCGCAAGACGCGGCCTGGAGTTCGGGATCGCCGTATCACCATCGCCGACTTTTCGAGACTGCCGCTTGCCGATGCTCAAGGCCGTCGCCTGTCCCTATAATCAATGCCCATGAAATTCAATCTCGAATCCTTTCGCAACTGGCCGCACAAGAAGGTGACCCTGCTGGGCATGTCCGGCGTCGGCAAGACCTGGCTGTCGTCCCGGTTGCGCCGGCACGACTGGTTTCATTACTCGGCGGATTTCCGCATCGGCAAGCGCTATCTCGACGAACCGATTCTCGACCTGGTCAAGCAGGAGGCGATGCAAGTGCCGCTGTTGCGCGATCTGTTGCGTCGCGACTGGATCGACATCAAGAACAACATCAAGGTGGACGATCTGGGGCCGGTGCTTTCCTTCGTCGGCAAGCTCGGCGATCCGGCGCGCGGCGGCATGCTGCTTGAGGAGTTTTCGCGTCGTCAGGCCATGTATCGTGAGGCGGAAATCGCGGCGATGCGCGACGTTCCGGCCTTCGTCAAAAAGGCGCAGGAAACCTATGGCTATCTGCATTTCGTCAATGACGTCGGCGGCAGTTTGTGCGAGCTTGAGGAGCCGGAGGTCATTGACCTGCTGGTGCGGCATACGATCATTCTCTACATCCAGGTCACCACGGCGGAGGAAGAGGCGGAATTGATCCGGCGTGCCCAGGCCGACCCCAAGCCGCTATATTTTCGTCCGGAGTTTCTGGCGGAATACCTGCCGCGCTTTCTGGTGGAAACGGGCAAGGAGGTTGCGGCGGCGGATCCCGACGATTTCACGCGCTGGGTCTTCCCGCATCTGTTCCGTTCGCGCATTCCGCGTTACGAGGCGATCGCCAAACCGCACGGCTACACCGTGACGTCGGCGGAAGTGGCCAAGGTACGCGACGAACAGGACTTCATGACGCTGCTGGAAACCGCAATCACCCGGAGCTGATCGCAGTCCAGGTTTGAGGTCGTTTCAAGCAGGGAATCACCAAACTCAATAACAAGGAAAACAGTGGGCAAGCGTATCGCTGCGTGGTTCAGCATTTCACATCTGTCGGCCGGCTTCATCGCGGTGCTGGTCGGCTATACCAGTTCAGCGGCGATTGTGTTTCAGGCCGCCGAGGCTGCCGGCGCGTCGCCGGCAGAGATTGCCTCCTGGCTGT
>JAIPCF010000097.1 GCA_021738385.1 Sulfuritalea sp.
CGCTGATGTTGCCGGATATGCAAGCTCAAAAAGGGATAATCATCCCTCAGCATCAGTCCTTCCTCGATCCTGAAGTCGCGGGTTGCAGCAATCTGAATTTTTTCCAGGAGTGGGGACGTAATGTCGAATGCGCTGGTATTCACCGCGCGGGCAAGTGCATTCATGTCGGCGAGCAGGAGTTTGTTTGCCTGGTCGACCGTTGCAGGACCGAAGGCATATTCCTCACGCCAGATGGCAGGCATTTCGGCTCGCGGCGTGTCCAGTCCGTCGATTGGACGCTCGCAGCGTTCAAGGTACACGCTGGCCGCTGTGTCATCAGGTACCTTGGCGATGTAGGTTAAGAGCTGCTCGCTGGCGCTGAGAATATCGTCGTTATGGTAGTAGGCCAGTGCTAGCTCGTAGTGCTTGCGATGTATCGTCTTGGCTTCTTGCAGCGGAGCGGGGTCACAATTGAAAACTTCATATACTGATTGAGTGCCTTGCTTGCCCCGGACATGGGTGCGATCGAGAAAGCGAATTGACCAGAGGTCGGGTTGGTCGAGGCAGTACAGGGTGTACTCGCTGATCAGAACGGAAACTCGATATTCCTTGGTCATTCGCTCCATGCGCGCTGCAAGATTGACTGCGTCGCCGATCACCGTACCGTCCATGCGCGCGGCACCGCCAACGGTGCCAAGAATGACAATACCTGTGTTGATGCCTATGCCGATTTTGATCGGACGATAATTTGCGCGCTGACGGCCCTCGTTGTAGCTCTCAAGTTTTTCGAGCATGGCCAGCGCGCAATGCAATGCAGAATCGGGAGAATCGGGAAACAGCGCCATGATGCCGTCGCCGATGTACTTGTCGATGAAGCCGCCGTAAGCGGTAATAACCGGCTCCATTTGAACCAGATAGGAGTTCAGGAAGTTGAAGTTTTCCTGGGGACTCATCGTTTCCGACAGGGATGTGAAATTGCGTATGTCGGCAAACAGTATGGTCATCTTGCGTTCAACCTGCTGCCCGACCACAAGTGAGCGAATGTCGTCAATGCCCATTAAGCGAAGAAACTCGTGTGGCACGAAGCGACCGTATGCCTGTACCGTCGTATCCAACCGTTGAAGCAGGGTTTCCGAGTCGTCCTCGGTGGTGCCGGCAGGGTTGTGCGAATCAACGGGCATAGGGTGGAAGCCACTGACAGTGACTTGTGAATGGGATTAAGTGCAAAATGATAACCGACATGGATGTACATAATTCCGAAAAGGCGTCACTTTGGGTTCAGCGCTTCCTTCCTCTGGTAACGCCGGGTGGGTCGGTACTGGATCTGGCCTGTGGCCGCGGGCGACATTCCTTGCTGATGGCGGCACGCGGGTACCAAGTGGAATGTGCCGACCGCGATGCTCAGGCTCTGACCGAGATATCGGCGACAGACCCAACTATCGTGACCCGGCATTGTGACCTCGAAAGTGGTCCTTGGCCCTACTATGGCCGTGTTTTCGACGGTATTGTTGTTACCAATTATCTGTATCGACCCTTGCTGCCGATGCTGCTCAACGCGCTGGACACAAATGGTGTGCTGATCTATGAAACCTTCATGGTTGGAAATGAACGTTTTGGCAAACCATCCAATCCGGAGTTTTTGTTGCGGTCCGGGGAATTGCTGGACATGGTGCGGCAGCGACTAAAAGTGGTGGCGTTCGAACAAGGGGAGGTCAGCACGCCGCGCCCGGCAGTCGTTCAGCGGTTATGTGCAAGCCGGTGTCTCTCACCGGCGTTGCCCGAGTAGAGCGCAGCCTGAGTAATTTTTACGCTATCGGTCGATTCGAATGCAGGTTGCTGTAAGCATGGTCCATAAGCAGGTCGAGATTGTCGCCATGATCCGGATAGCTGGCGACCCCAACGTTAACACTGGTTCTGACGATCTGGCCGCTTAGCACCAGCGGAGTGGAAGCAACCGCTGCTCGAACTGTTCTGGCTACGATCAGGGCCCTATCGGCTGCAGTTCCTGGCAGCAGAGCAACGAATTCGTCACTACTCTGGCGCGAAAGTATGTCCGTATGATGAAGTTGCTCCCTGATGCTTTTGGTCAGCCCGGCTATCAAGACATCGCTGGCCTTGGAACCCAGATCGTCGTTGATCTCCTTCAAATTGTTGCATTCGACAACCAGCAGACTGATCGGGCTCTTGTCGCGCACTGCTTGACCGAACAAACGATCCGCGATAATCGCAAAGCCGCGCATATTCACTTCCGTGCTGAGATCGTCTTCCGTTTGAGGCAGCGCATCCTTTCTGAGAGCATAGCGAATGTCGGAAGCGAACATGGTAGTGATATAGGCAACCAGCACGAACGGTGCGAACACTACTATGATTCCAACAACATATTGCGGCGAGACCATTTCCATAGTCGACGAATAGTCGCCAAGAAAGGCGATGCAAGCGCCTATCAGGATCAGCTCAAGCATCGTGGTGAGTTTGCTGAGCGCCAGTGCGCTGGTGATGATCACCAATAAATAGCTGTTAAGCAATGGACTTTCGAGGCGGCCGGTGTGCCACAGCGTCCACGTGATAAAAGCAGTCATGATCCAGGTTTCTGTCGCCAGTTTCCAGCGTGATTCGCGCTTGAAGAAGTTGGCATAGCGGAAACCCATGATGAAAACGAGATAAAGCACCATGGCGAGAACGACCATCGGCGTATCGTCGGGTTTTGTACCACCGAAGGCGTGATAGAGCAACACCACAACCAGCAGAAGCCACTCGATTTCACCGACCGAGCGGGCAATTCCCTTCAGCTCTTCGTGTTCAAAGGAGGGTTGGCTGCCAACTTCACGACTGGTTTGCAATTTATTCTCCCTTTCGGTAGGTAACCCTGATTCGATTGCAACGTCATTATGCGCCTCGCTTCATTCCATGCAAATTTGTTTGCTGCCTGTGCCTTGATATCGGATATCGCGATATTTTATGTTCCAGGGCAACCCGAAGAACGAGGGCAGGTATGAAGGGCCTTTACGTGAGTGTGACTAAAAGGGTACGACGATCAGCCGCGGCTGCGCACAATTGTTTAGACAGATGTAGCCAGGATGTCTTTTGCCAACGCATTCAACGAGCCTGAATCGAGCGTATCGGTCGCGTAACGCGTCGCCGCGTCGAAAGAGTCGTAGTTGCTGGTTTGCGAGCGCTGATACAGCGGGTCGTAATGCAATGTCAGCAATTCCTCCACCAGCGCCGCGAAATCACCTGTGGCAATCATGTCGCTCCAGCGAGCCAGGGTTTCGTTGCTTTGCAGCCCTTTGAGATGTCCCAAGCGTTCGATCAGCCAGGACGGGTCGGCCACTGCATAGTCATAATCCCGCAGCAGAAATTCGACCCGTGCTTGCAACGGTGCTTCAATTCGCAGACCGGTGGCGCTGCGGATGGCGCCGAGCACGGCATCGGGCAACTGCAAGCGACCGATCTTGCGGCTTTCGGCTTCGACAAATACCTCTCGTGCCGGGTCGAGCGCACTGAGTGCGGCCAGAAGTTGCGATTCGAATCCTTTTTGCGCGGGTTGCGCCTGGCCTGGCAGGTTGCCGAGCACCGAACCCTTGTGCGCCGCCAATTGTTCGAGATGCAGAACTTGCGCTCCTTGTGCCGCCAAGGCCTCAAGCAGCCGGCTTTTGCCACTGCCGGTGGCGCCGGTGACGACGCGAAATTTGTATTGTGGTGGCAATAATTGCAATTGCTCGATCACGTGCTGGCGCCAGCGTTTGTAACCGCCCTGAACGCGGTGCGCGTCCCAGCCGATTTCGCGCAGGATATGGGTGAAGGCGCCACTGCGCTGCCCGCCGCGCCAGCAGTACACCAGAGGTCGCCAGCTTTTGGGTTTGTCGAGCAGATGTTCCTCGATATGGCGAGCGATGTTCTTCGAGACCAGTGCTGCGCCGAGTTTCTTGGCTTCGAACACCGACACCTGTTTATACAAGGTGCCAACGCGCGCGCGCTCTTCGTCGTTCAGTACCGGCATGCTGAGCGCGCCCGGCAGGTGGTCTTCTGCAAATTCGCCCGGCGCACGGGCGTCGATGACGGTGTCGAATTCGGCGACTTGCGCTATCGTCGCCACGCCCTTGGGTAGTTTTTCTGACATTAGGTATTCAATCTCTTGCGACACTAGTTGCTCGATGTTGCGTACAAAAAGTCAAAAATCCACCACGGAGAACACGGAGGGCACAGAGAGAAACAAGCCGAGCTTTAGCGCTTTCTCCGTGTCCTCCGTGGTGATCATTTCCCGCCTTTCCCCGTTTGAGCGAGCAGCGGCTTGAGCGCACTCCAAACGTGATCGAGAATCAGGGGTTGAACCGCCGCAGTGGGATGCAGGCCATCGGCCTGATAGGCATTCTGGTCGAGTGCGATGGGGTCCAGCAGAAAGGGCAGCAGTGCGATTTTCTCGCGTTTGGCCAAGTCACGAAATGTTGCTTCGAAGGCATCGGTGTACTTCGTCCCGTAGTTGGGCGGCAGGCGCATGCCGACCAACAGCACCCGGGCGCGATGTTGCTTCGCTTGTTTGATCATGTAGCCAAGGTTGTCTTTCAGGCTCGCTACGGGCAGGCCTCGCAGGCCATCGTTGGCGCCGAGTGCCAGAATCACGACGGAGGGCTTGAACTGTTTCAGTACTGCAGCGAGGCGCGCCCGCCCACCGGCCGTGGTTTCGCCACTGATGCTGGCGTTGGTCACGGTCTTGTCCGGGTTTTCGCTCTTCAAGCGTTGCGCGAGCAGTGCCGGCCAACTCTCGCTGACACGGATACCGAAGCCGGCAGACAAGCTGTCGCCGAATACCAGAACACCTTGACCCGCCGCTGCGGCTAAACTGCAGGTCAACAGAAGCAGGCCGCAGCCTAATGAGATGAATCTTCTAAGCATGGATGAGACGCGTTTGGTAACTGATGCAGTGAGTGATGCTGTAATCGACGTTGCAGAATTGAGCAAGGTCGTTCCCAGCGGCGATGGCACGCTTACGATTCTGCACGAGATTTCGTTTGCGGTGACGTCGGGCGAGGCGGTGGCGATCGTCGGCGCTTCCGGCTCAGGCAAGTCTACGCTATTGGGTTTGATGGCCGGGCTTGATCTTCCCTCTTCAGGAAAGATTCGCCTGGGTGGCGAGGATCTCGGCGTTCTTGACGAAGATGCGCGGGCTGAACTGCGTGGTCGGCTGTTGGGTTTCGTGTTCCAGTCCTTCCAGTTGTTGCCGGCGCTGACGGCGCTGGAGAACACCATGCTGCCGCTGGAACTGGCTGGGCGTGGCGATGCCCGCGCGCTGGCTACCGCCATGCTGGCACGGGTAGGTCTGGGCGAGCGACTGGGGCATTACCCCAAGCACCTGTCGGGCGGCGAACAGCAGCGGGTCGCGCTGGCCCGCGCGTTTGCCATGCATCCGCAGCTTCTTCTCGCTGATGAACCCACCGGTAATCTCGACGCCGCGACTGGCGCGCAAATCATCGATTTGATGTTTGCCATGAACGCTGAAGCCGGCACCACGCTGATTCTGGTGACCCACGACGAGGCCCTGGCAAGGCGCTGCGGCCGAACGCTGAGACTGGCCGCCGGTCGGCTGCAAGCCTGAGGGCAGCAACTAAAAGTCGGCTCTGATGAAGCAACTGCGCTACAAGGCGGTCGAGCAAAAGACGTTCTCCTCGCCGTAGCGGATGGTGAGACGGCGATCGATAGCGCAGGCGGGCAGTAGTTTCCAAGCCGCTCCTCCGCTTCATGTTTCTGGTATAAACCGGAGCAGTCCCTCGCAGGAAAGACCGCATGGCCAAGAAACCCAGTTCCGTCGGAAAGCCGGCAGCAGCAGAATCCGAAATCCTCAGCTACCGGCATTCCGAACGGCGCAAGAACAATCCCGAGGTCGGCATGGTGACGCCGGCCACCGATGCGGACGACAGCAAGACCACCTGGCAGCACGACCCGCACCTTGACCCTTCCCTGCAATGGACCGGCAAGGCAGAGCGCCTGAGTTTCGAGGTCGATACCGTCAGCCTGCACGTGCATGAGCGTATCGACCCGGCGAGCATACTTTCGGCGGTGCGGAGAAAAGTTCCCAAAGGGACGCAAAGCGCCGGCGCTGGGGAGACGGCGAAAAGCGCGGCGAAGGACAAGGCCAAAGGTGCCAAAGCGGCGCAAATGCGAGCCATCCAGCCCGGCCTGTTCGATGCGCCCTTCGAAAGCCTGCCGCTGCGCGACGCCATCGACTTCTACAAGCACGACAAGGGCTGGAGCAACCGCCTGGTCGCTGGCGACAGCCTGCTGGTGATGAATTCCCTGCTGCAAAAAGAAGGCATGGCCGGCCAATTGCAGATGATGTATTTCGACCCGCCCTACGGCATCAAGTACGGCTCCAACTTTCAGCCCTTCGTGAATAAGCGCGACGTGAAAGATCGGGCGGACGCAGACCTGACGCAGGAGCCGGAAATGATCAAGGCCTTCCGCGACACCTGGGAGCTGGGGATTCACTCGTATTTGACTTACTTGCGTGACCGGTTGCTGTTGGCGAAGGATTTGTTGAGCGAGACGGGCAGCGTGTTCGTGCAGATTTCGGATGAGAACCTGCACCATGTGCGGGAGATCATGGATGAGGTGTTTGGGGCGGGGAATTTTGTTAGCTTGATTACCGTGGCAAAGACGAGTAGCGCCACAAGCGAACTGCTCGCGGGTGTTTCGGACTACGTTGTTTGGTATGCGAAGGACACCGACAAAGTTAAATACCGCCAGCTTTTTCAGGATAAAGAGGTTGGCGGGGCGGGCGGGGGGCAGTACTCGTCCCTTAGATACCCTGACGGTCGACGCGTTCGCGCTTCGGAAACGGAGAAGGCGCTATCTGCTGCGCCTGAAGGGACAAGAGTGTTTCGGCTCGACAACATGACAAGCCAGCGACCACCGGGCGATTTTCCGGTTGCCGTGTTTGGTCAAGAAATCCGGCCGGCAAACGGCTATTGGAAAACCGGGGAATCAGGTATGCGGTTGCTGGCGCGAGCGGGCAGACTTGATCTTGTCGGAAGGACTCTCTGCTATGTGCGGTACATAGACGATTTCCCTGTGTTCCCCTATTCCAATCTTTGGACAGATACGGTTACCTCGGGGTTCTCTGACAAGAAGGTGTATGTCGTCCAAACCAATGCGAGTATTGTCGAACGCTGCCTCCTGATGACCACCGACCCCGGCGATCTGGTATTCGATCCGACCTGCGGCTCGGGAACCACGGCTTTCGTCGCCGAGAAATGGGGCCGGCGCTGGATCACTTGCGACACTTCGCGCGTGGCGGTGACACTAGCCAAGCAGCGGCTGATGACGGCCAGCTACGATTACTACGAGCTGCGCTATCCGCACGAGGGGCTGCGCGGCGGCTTCATCTGGAAGACCGTGCCGCATGTGACGCTGAAATCCATCGCCAACAATCCGGACATCGATACCATTTACGAGCGCATGCATCCGGCCATCGAGACGGCACTGGCGAGCCTGAACAAGGCACTGAAGCAGCAGTTGCAGGAATGGGACGTTCCCTACGACTTCGCCGACGGCTGGAACGAGAAGGCCCGTGCGCCTTTCGACGCCTTCCACGCCGCCCGGCAGTCGATGCAGAAGCAGATGGATCGTTCGATTGCCGACCACGCCGACCAGGAAACGCTGTATGACCAGCCGGCGAAATCGAAGTCCAAGTTGCGCATCACCGGGCCGTTCAGCGTCGAGGCCGTGCCTTTCCCCACCGTGGCTGCGCTGGATGAAAGTCGGCCCTGGCGGGACGGCGATCTGGAGGCCAATGCCAGCATCGCGCGTTCTGGCGAGTCCTCGCGCCAGCACCAGTGGCGCGATGAGTTGCTGAAAACCGGCATTCGCGGCAAGGGCGGGCAGATGCTGAAGTTCGCCGAACTGGAAACCCAGCCTGGCACGCGCTATCTGCATGCCACGGGCTACACGGATTCCGGCGAGCGCGTGGTGGTCAGCTTCGGCCCCGAGCACGCGGCGCTCGAACAGCGACAAGTGGCGCTGGCGCTGACCGAGGCCGGTGAACTCTTTCCGCTGCCGAAAATGATCGTGTTCTGCGCCTTCAGCTTCGACCCCGAGGCAGCGAAAGACATCGACCATCTGAAAGGCATCGTCGCGCTCAAGGCGCAGATGAATACCGATTTGCTGACCGAAGACCTGAAGAAGGCTCGCGCATCGAATCAATCCTTCTGGCTCATGGGCCAGCCCGATGTCGAAGTGCGCAAGCTGAAGAACGGCGACTTCGAGGTTGAGGTGCACGGTTTCGATTATTTCGACACGGCCAAAGGCGAACTGGTGTCCGGTGGCAAGGGCCGCATCGCGATGTGGTCGCTGGATACGGATTACGATGAGCGCTCGCTGTTCCCGCATCAGGTGTTCTTCCCCATGGCCGGCAAGGGCGAGGGCTGGGACAAGCTGAAGAAGGACATTCGCGCCGAACTCGACGAAGACCTGCTGCCGCAGTTTCACGGCACGGTGTCGCTGCCCTTCGCGGCGGGGGATAACCGCAAAGTGGCGGTGAAGATTGTGGACGACCGCGGGATTGAGTCCTTGAAGATTGTGGCGCTGGATTGAGGAGAGTTGCGATGAATGCACGCGTGGAGGCACTAATAGAGCAAGCGAGAGGCATGACGGCCGAGGAACGCGTTGCCGCGCTTGATGCTTTGCAGGAACTTGTTGTGCCACCCGACGAAGCTTGGGCGGAAGCCTGGGCCAGAGAGAGCGAAGATCGTCTGGATGCTTACCAGCGCGGTGAGATCGAGGCCGAGGATTTTGATGTCGTCATGGAGCGGATGCGAAAGGATTACCTCGTCAAATGAGGGTGCGTTTGCTCACAGTAGCCAGCACCGAATTGCGGGATGCGATGGCTTGGTATCGTCAGCGCAGCCCGCGTGCGGCGGAAAATCTGTGGTTGCGAGTTCAGGATGCGCGGCGCTCGATCATCATGTTTCCACATGCTGCACCGCTGATTGCCAAGCGGACACGGCGGTTCATCCTGGCGGGCTATCCTTACGATCTTATTTATAGCGTGTTGCAGGACGAGGTCGTGATTGTGGCGTTTGCCCATCACAGCCGTCGCCCCGGTTATAGGAAAGATCGCCTGCACGGCACACCCTGATGGCCGCTTCGCTCATCATCAACTCGCCCTACATCGCTCCCGTTCGGCACTGGCAGCAGTCGCGCGGTGGCACGCTGGCTCTTGTGGAGTCTCGCCGCCCGGCGAGCTACGAGATTTTCGATATACGGAACAACACTCGGCGCACCGAGGAACTGGAGCGGATCGGCGAGATTCGCGGCCGGGTGGATGCCTGGCGTGCGGCTGGCTATCCGGGCGCGACGGCGGTATCGCGTCGTTTGCTGGAACACTGGCATGACCGAAATGCGCGACCTTTTCCTTTTTACTTCTGCCAGTTGGAGGCGATTGAAACTTTGATCTGGTGGGTGGAGGGCACGCCGGAGTTCCGTCAGGGTGTTTTCGTCCCGGGCGATGGCGGGCCCTGGGAGCGCTTGTGCAGCAAGATGGCGACCGGGGCGGGAAAGACGGCGGTGATGGCGATGATCATCACTTGGCAGACATTGAATGCGCTGACCTATCCCAAGCGGCAGAAGGACTTTTCAAGAGCGTTCTTCATTGTGGCGCCAGGGCTCACTGTCAAGGAGCGCTTGCGCGTGCTGTACCCCGGTGAAGCGGACAGTGCCTACGACGAGTTCTCACTCTGCCCGTCGGAAGCGCTGCGGCAGAAACTCAATCAAGCGGAAATCCTGATCGAGAACTGGCACAGCCTGATGCCTTTGAAAGAGCAGGATCGCTCGGTGGTGAAGAAGGGCGCGGAGTCCGACGAGGCATTCACCCGTCGTGTGCTCGGTAAGCTGGCAACCTATCGTGATTTGGTGATCATCAACGACGAGGCGCACCATGCCTGTCGGGTTCCCGCCGAGGCCAAGATCAGCAAGAAGGCAGCGGCGGAACAGGGCCTGGACCTGGACGAGGCGACACGCTGGATCGAGGGGCTGGACCGAATTCACAAGCCCCGGCGCATCCAGCGCAGCTTTGTTCTTTCGGCCACTCCGTTTGCACCGGCCGGCAAAGCCAGTACCGAGGCAGGCTTGTTTTCCTGGATCGTTTCCGACTTTGGCCTCAACGATGCCATCGAAGCCGGCCTGGTCAAAACCCCGCGTGTGGTGATTCGTGATGACGCGTTGCCCGATGCGACAACGCTCCGCTCAAAGCTTTATCACATCTATCGTGATCCCGAAGTGGCGGATGACCTGAATCGCAAGGCGCAGGCGCACGAGCCCCTGCCCAAGCTGGTGCAGGACGCTTACACCCTGTTGGGCGCGGACTGGCGTGCGGCGTTGCAAGACTGGCGCGACGCTGGTCACACCTCTCCGCCGGTACTGCTGACCGTGTGCAATCGCACTGAAACGGCGGCGCGCATCGAACGTTATTTCAGCAAGGGTGATGCGCATTGGCCGGAGCTGCACGCGCAGGAACGGACCCTTCGCGTCGATTCAAGGGTATTGGAGAAAGCCGAGATCGGCGAAACTGCGGTCGCGGACAAGGATTACGAAACCACTTTACGTGCCATCGTAGCGGCAGCCGGCATTTCTGGAGAGAAGAAGGAGCGGTTGCTTGGCTTGAAAAAGGAAGAGTTGTTGCGCTCGATTGTCGACAATGTCGGCAAGTACGGCACGGCGGGGCAGGATGTGCAGAACGTGATTTCCGTGGCGATGCTGTCGGAAGGCTGGGACGCAAAAAACGTCACGCACATCATGGGCCTGCGCGCTTTCACCAGCCAGCTGTTGTGCGAGCAGGTCATTGGTCGCGGCTTGCGCCGGGTGTCTTATGATCTGGACGAAAATGGTTTGTTTCAGCCTGAGTATGTCAACGTTTTCGGCGTGCCGCTTTCGATATTCCAGGATGTGGGCGGCGGCGGCGATCCACCACCGCCACCGCGTCCGAGTACGCAGATCGAATCGCTGCCGGAGCGCAATTCGCTGGAGATTCGCTGGCCGAATGTGCTACGGGTAGATACCGTGGTGCAACCCACGCTGGTGATCGACTGGAATTTGGTTGGCGGGCTGACACTGGACCCGGCCAGTACGCCGGTAGTGGCGGAAATCGCACCGGCACTGGGTGGCGCTACGGATATCAGCAAAGCCGTGCGTATTGATCTGGAGTTGCTGCCGGAGGAGTTCCGCCTCCAGCGCATCAGCTTCAAGGCGGCAGCCAAGGCTTTCGCTGCGATGGAGGGACGGTTTACCGGTAACCGGGAATACCTGGTGTTCCAGTTGATTCGCTTGGTCGACGCCTTCCTGGCTTCAGACAAGATCGTCATTCCGTCACTTTTTCATCAGGAACCGGTGCGCAAGCGAATTCTGTTCGCGTTGAACATGGATCTGATCGTCCAACATCTGTTGCGCTATATCGACGAGCAGAATATTGAGCGGCTGGAGCCCGTGTTTGACGAGGAGTTTCCGATCGGATCAACTCGCAACATGCGGACCTGGTACTCCACCAAACCTTGCCAACCAACGCAAAAGTCGCAGATCAGCCACATGCTGGCGGACAGTGCCTGGGAACAACATGCGGCGAACGTGTTGGAGATGAGCGCGCGTGTGACGACCTATGCCAAGAATGATCATCTGGGCTTTCAGTTGCACTATCTGTGGAACGGCGTGCGCCGGCGTTACCTGCCCGACTTTCTGATTCGGCTCGCCAATGGCAAGACGCTGGTTCTGGAAATCAAGGGCGAAGACTCGGAACAGAACCGCGCCAAGCGCGCGGCTCTTGCTGTCTGGGTGCAGGCGGTCAATGCGAAAGGCGGCTTTGGGCTTTGGTGCTGGGATGTGGCTTTTGAGCCCGCTCAAATTCAGGACATTCTCGCCCGGCACTGATATCCACCGAAAAAAGTCGGCTCTGATGAAGCAACTGCGCTACAAGGCGGTCGAGCAAAAGACGCTCTCCTCGCCGTAGCGGATGGTGAGACGGCGAACTGCGGCCGGCGATCGTGCTCAGTCCGCTAACGAGCCGGCAAGGATTCGGCGCGCTGCCTTGACGCCGCTTCTGACCGCCCCTTCCAGCGTCGCCGGATAGTCGCCGGCCACGTAGTCACCGGCCAGCCACAGACCGGGCAGGGTCGTTTCGCAGGCGGGGCGCGACAAATTCGGTATACAAGCGAAGGTGGCGCGCTTCTCGGTGATGGTGTGTACGCCCAGTGGCTCCGGCAGACCGGGCACCAGCCGTGCGATCTCCTGATGGATGCCGCGTTCGAGTTCTTCGGTCGGTACGTCGAGATGGCGGCCGCGCGCGCTGATCACCGCCGCGATCAGGCCGTGCTGACCACACAGCAGGCCGCGGTCGAACAGCCATTGTGCGAGGCCGGCGTCCACGCCGAGCATCGGGCGGGGCAATCGGATGGTGCCCGGATAGCTGAAATAACTGGTGACGATCGGCTCCCAGTCGAAATGCTCGACCTGGGGCGCCAATGACGGTGCCAGGCTGGCCAGATGGTAGGGCGCGACGGCGAGTATGACCTGCGTGTAGCTTCCGGCATCGTCAATGCGCCAGGCATCCGCCTCCCGCTTCAGCGAGCCGACGCGATGTCCGAGGTGCACGCTGCCGCCACGGGCTTCGATGTAATCCGCTGCAGGGTTGGGGAACAGGGCGCTGAGATTCACTTGCGGCAAGAGCATGTCGCTGGCGGCGCGTGCGGCGGCAAGACTGTCGCGCAGTACGTTGGCCATCACTTGGGCCGAGGCGCGATCAGCCGGTGTGTTGAGTGCGGCGATGCACAGCGGCTCCCATAAAAGTCGGCGCTGGCGAGACGGCGTTTTGTTGCGGTCCAGCCATTCCGTGACGGTCATGTCGGGCTCGATCCGGAATCGGCGGGCTTTCAAGCCTTGCATGAGGCGGATCG
>JAIPCF010000098.1 GCA_021738385.1 Sulfuritalea sp.
GAGCGCGCCAAACTTGAAAACGATCAGCCAATCCGCGAGAAAGCTTGTCAAGTTCGACACCATCCGATACCGGCTCTCCCAGCAAGCCTTCGACCTGCGGGTTGTGCAGGCGCACCTGCCCACTGCCATCCACCACCAGTACACCGTCTTCCATGTCCTGAATGATCCGCTCACTGATACGCAACTGTTCGTCGAGCTGCTGGCCTCGCTCCCATGCCAGCCTTTCATTGGCCACTATTCGCTGCGCCAGCAGGCGGGCGACTATTGCCGTGCCAAAAAAAGCAATGCATATGATCCCGGTACGAACAAAATCCGCCGAACCGGCATCCTGCGTTAGCGCGCGCCAACTTTGTTCCAATAGCACAGCCACGGAAGCCAGTGCCGCGTAGAACAGAGTCATTCGCCCTTGACCAACGAGTGCGGCGCCGGCCACGACAACCAGCAACAGAATCGCAATACCGCTTTTTTGTCCGCCACTTGCGTACATCATTAGCGTCAGGGCGACAACATCAACCGCTACTTGTACGGAAAGCTGGAGATGGAAGCCGCTTGGTCTGCGTTGCAATGTGGCGAGAAAAACAATCGCCAGCACGACATAGGTCGCGGCAACTCGGTCAAACAGGCGTGAATCGTAGGTACCAAGCGCTACAGCATCACCAAAAACCAGAGCCGCAACCAGAAAAAGCAACGCTATGGAAACGCGGTAGATAGAAAAAAAGCGCAGCGAACGCCAAAACGATTCAATCGCGTCGGCTTCCTTCGGCACAGTGCCATCCACCGTCAAGAACGCAGCCCCAGGCGTCGATGTTCTTCGCTGCAATAGTCATGCTGCCCATCACCGACGGACTCCGTGCGCGGGAAATGTACTCCGCAATGGGCACAGCGAGCCATCTCTTCAGGCAAATGTGCGGCAGGCGGCGGCTGGCCGCGGCGACTCGAGGTTCGCAGCACCAGGTAGATCACGGCAAATACAGCTATGAGCAGGAGAATTTTCGCCACGGCGGTCAAATTTCCGTAGCAAACTGGTCGGGGCGAGAGGATTCGAACCTCCGACTCCTGCGTCCCGAACGCAGTACTCTACCAGGCTGAGCTACGCCCCGATGGCAAGGTGGTGACAGGGACAACCATTGCGGGAACAGGCCATAACTGCTTGCCTGATGTGTCGTCCTTGCAAACATGGCGGTATTCAAAAGCTTCTTTGCACCGCAAAGTCGGCCAATTGTAGCAGCGTTTCCTTGAACTGCGAATCCGGCAATGGCGCCAGCGCCACCTTTGCAATTCCGGCCTCTTCTACGCCATGGCGATGCGCCGCATCCAGGGCACCGCTGTCTCGAACGGCTGCCAGTACTTCGACAAATCTGTCGCCATCGGCTTTTTCGATGGCGCCACGAACCAGTGCAGCCTGTGCTTCACTGCCATGCTGAATGACATGAATCAAAGGCAGGGTTGGCTTGCCTTCCGCCAGGTCGTCACCAAGATGTTTGCCTGTTTCGACTTCCTTGCCTGAGTAATCAAGTACGTCATCGATCAACTGGAAGGCCGTGCCGATGTGGGTGCCATAGGCGGCCATCGCCTCTTCGATTTCCGGGCTGACGTCGCCAAGTATCGCGCCGAGCCGACCGGCAGCCTCGAACAATTTGGCGGTCTTGTAGCGGATCACCGTCAAGTAGGCGTCCACATCGATATCGGCATTGCGGCAATTCATCAGTTGCAATACCTCACCTTCGGCGATCACGTTGGTCGCATCGGCCAGCACTTGCATCACACGCATGCTGCCGACACCGACCATGATCTGGAAGGCACGCGAATACAGGAAGTCGCCGACCAATACGCTGGCCGGATTGCCGAAAACCGCATTTGCGGTATTGCGCCCGCGACGCAAAGACGACTCATCTACAACATCATCGTGCAAAAGAGTGGCGGTATGAATGAACTCAACCACCGCCGCCAGTTCGTGATGGTGGGTTTCCTGGTAACCGCAGGCGCGGGCCGACAGCAGCAGAAGTGCCGGGCGCATCCGTTTACCGCCAGCGGAAATAATGTACTCGGCAACCTGGCGAACCAGCACCACTTCCGAATGCAGTCTTTCTCTTACCACGGCGTCAACCGCGTGCATATCGGCTTCAATGGGGGCGTATAAACGGGTGATGTCCACGGCTTGGGTCGAGTATCAAAGCAAAGGCGGGATGTTAGGCGGCGCGCCTGTCGCCGTCAACGCAGCGATGTCCCGTTATGGCATGCATGGAGAATCAAAACCGTTGCGCTGTCAGCCGCGCGCCTTCACCAACGCCTTCACTTGAGGCCACTGCCGGCGACTCACCGGCAGACGTTCTGCAACGCGATCGAGAATAACTTGCCAACGTGCCTCGCCGTCTGCTTCTTCCGTCGCGTGCTCGACTCCGGCCAGCGCGTTGCGCGCCACGAGACAGCTTCGATGTATGCGCAGAAAGCGGTCGCTGAACTCCGACTCGAGATGCACCAATGACTCTTCCAGCAGGTACTCACGCTCCTCGGTGCGCGCGGTGACATACTTCTGCTCTGCCCTGAAGTACAGAATCTGCGCCACTGGGACCAGAAGAATGCGCCCGCGCTCCAGGCATGACAGGTTTTGCCGTATTGTCAGCGCCGACTTTTCGAGACGGTTCGCGTCATAGGTGCGTGGTCTGGCCTTTTTCAAGGCGTCAGCAAGTCGCGCGGCGCGCACCGGCTTCACCAGATAGTCGAGCGCCGCCAATTCAAAAGCCTGCACCGCGTACCGATCAAAGGCGGTAACAAAAATTACGGCGGGTGGATCCGGCAGGCGCGCCAGATGCCTGGCGAGTTCTACACCGTCCATGCCTGGCATCCGAATATCGATCAGTGCTACATCGATGGCACTTGACGGTGCTTGCTCCAAAGCAGCGAACCCATCTGCAGCCTCGGCGACCACCTCAGTGGCCAATTCGGGTGCGATGTCACCCAGCAAATCCCGTAGCCGCGCGCGTGCCGGCGCCTCGTCATCGACCAGCAGGAGGCGCAGAGGGCCACTCACTGGGCGGTCACCGGGCGATAGGGGAACTCGATCGTCACGCGAAAGCGACCGGCATCAACCTGAGTAATCATCGTCGCCTCAAGATCGAAAAATAGCATCAGGCGCTCGCGAATATTGGTCAGTGCCATTTGATTGCCGTGCACATGATCCTCGGCCGCTGCCATTGGATTGGACAACTCAACTCGCATGCGGGAATCCCGTCGCTCGAAGCGGATCGTTATCTCGCCAGGCTCCGTCGCCGGCTCGATGCCATGGTAGACAGCGTTTTCGAGCAAGGGTTGCAACATCAAGGGAGGTATCAGCGGATCTGGCGGGCAATTCGCCATATCCCAAACGACCTGAACGCGTTCGCCCAGACGCAGGCGTTCCAGATTGATGTACTGGCGCGCTACCAGAATTTCCTCGGATAGCGGAACCAGATCGGCGTTTTCGCGCATTAGTACCCGGAACAGGTCTGAGAGTTCTTCCAGCGCCAATTCGGCTCGACGCGGCTCGGAACGCATCACACCAAGCACGGCATTCAGTGCGTTAAAAAGAAAGTGCGGGCGAATACGAGCGGTCAAGGCCATCAACCGGGCTTCGGCAAGCGCGGGGGAGCGTACCCGATCACTGACCGCAGACCAGGCCAAAACAAATACGACTGCAATCGCAGCCCACATAGGGCTGCGGCGAAAACCAGCCAAATCGGAATCGAGCAAACCAAGCGATGCGAAAAGACCGCGCACAGCGGCCAGCACCAGCAGCACCAACATCACCAGAAGCAGACTTCCCAGCCACTTGGGCAAGCGCATCAGCCAGCTGCTGGCGAGACCCAGCAGCCCAAGACTGAGCAGTGTCACCGGCTCGACCAACACTGCCATCTCGACCAATTCGGAAAAGAAAAATCGCCACTCGCGATTGACTGCCAATACCCCCAACAACATGCCGCAGTTAACAATCAGCAACACTCGCAGCCAGATTGAAGGCTTGCGGAAGTCCGGCGAACCGGAGAATCCGGGGTTTTCCCTTATACTTCGCATGTGGCGTAGATGCCTCTTAGCTTTGATTTTCCAGCGTTTTTAACACCTTCGTTGCCTGCTGTCCCAACAGCCAGATTATGACAGAACCCAAACTACCGGCATCTCCTGAAAACCAGAGCGCATGGTCCGGCCGCTTTTCCGAACCCGTATCCGATCTTGTCAAACGTTACACCGCATCGGTTTTTTTTGACCGCCGCATGTGGCGCCAGGATGTCCGGGGCTCGCTGGCGCATGCGCGCATGCTGGCACGTAAAAACATCATTGATGAGAGCGACCTGGCTGCCATTGAGCAAGGCATGGCAACAATCACCCGAGAGATCGAAGCGGGTGAATTCATCTGGAATCTCGACGACGAGGACGTGCATCTCAACATTGAAAAGCGTCTTACGGCGCTCGTTGGCGATGCCGGCAAACGCCTGCATACCGGCCGCTCGCGCAACGATCAGGTCGCCACCGACATCCGGCTCTGGCTGCGCGACACGATCGACGAAATCGATGGCCAGCTGCGCAACTTGCAAAAGGCCCTGCTCGACACGGCGGAAAGTCACACCGATACTCCGCTGCCAGGTTTCACGCACCTGCAGGTGGCGCAACCGGTGACCTTCGGCCACCACCTGCTGGCCTATTTCGAAATGCTGCGTCGTGACCGCGAGCGCTTTGGCGACTGCCGCCGTCGTGTCAATCGTCTGCCGCTGGGAGCTGCCGCACTGGCCGGTACAACATTCCCGATAGACCGTGAATCCGTGGCGCGCGATCTTGGCTTTGAAGAACTCTGCGAAAACTCGCTGGATGCGGTTTCCGATCGCGATTTCGCCATCGAATTCTGCTCGGCCGCCGCGCTGGTGATGACTCACATTTCGCGATTCTCCGAAGAGTTGATTCTCTGGATGAGCCCGCGCGTGGGCTTTATCGATCTGGCCGACCGCTTCTGCACGGGGTCGTCAATCATGCCGCAAAAGAAAAATCCGGACGTGCCCGAACTTGCGCGCGGCAAGACCGGTCGCGTCTTTGGTCACCTGGTAGGGTTGCTCACGCTGATGAAAGGCCAACCGCTAGCCTACAACAAGGACAACCAGGAAGACAAAGAGCCCCTATTCGATACAGCCGACACACTGATCGATACCTTGCGCATCTTCGCCGATCTGGTCCCCGGTATTCGCGTCAAACCCGAAGCGATGGCGGCCGCACTACGCCAGGGCTATGCCACGGCCACCGATCTTGCCGACTATCTGGTGAAAAAGGGACTGCCATTTCGCGATGCACATGAGGCTGTTGCCCGCGCAGTGCGCAGCTGTGAAGAGCGCGGCTGCGAGTTGTCCGAATTGAGTCTCGATGAGCTACGGTCTTTTTCTCCTTTGGTGGGCGACGACGTATTCGAGGTACTGACCGTAGCCGGCTCGCTGGCCGCCCGCGACCACATCGGCGGCACATCGCCAGCACAAGTTCGCGCCGCAATCGAGCGTTCCCGCACTCGGCTGTGACTGCAGACTGATGGGTATTCCTGAACGTATCGGCAAGTACGAAATTCGCGCACAACTCGGCGAAGGCGCCACGTCCATCGTCTACCTTGGCTACGATCCCTTTGCCGAGCGCGAAGTTGCCGTCAAGGCAATTTTCCCGGAGGTACTGAGAGACAAGGAACGCGGCAGGCTGTATCGCAGTTTGCTGATGACTGAGGCTTCTTTGGCCGGAAAGCTCATGCATCCCCACATCGTGCAGATTTTCGATGCTGTCGTGAATGACGAACAGAGCTACATCGTCATGGAATTTGTTCGCGGCGGCACACTGGAGCCCTTCTGCAGCCCGAGCACCTTGCTACCGGTCGACCGCCTGGTGGAAATCATCTTCAAATGCACTCGTGCGCTTGACTATGCCTTTCGCGCTGGCATCACGCATCGCGATATCAAGCCCGCCAATATTCTGCTGGTAAATGCAGGAGAGGGTGCAGAACGCGCGGGGGGCGACATCAAGATTTCTGATTTTGGTGCGGCGATGCTGACCGGTGGAGAACAGACGCGAACCCAGGTTTCCGGTGTCGGCTCACCGGCCTACATGTCGCCGCAACAAGTGCGCGACATGGCGCTTGACCACAAAACCGACATCTATTCGCTGGGCGTGGTGATGTACCAGTTGCTCACGGGTCGGTTGCCGTTCCAGTCGAATTCCAACTACGGCATGATCTACCAGATATGCAATACGGAGCCGCCGCCGCCATCAACTTTTCGCTCCGACATGCCGACCAGCCTCGATGCTGTCGTCGCTCGTGCCATGCAAAAAGAAACCGGTGCCCGCTACCAAACCTGGGAAGAGTTTTCCCACGATCTGGCACAGTCATTTCGCAACAAGCAGCTATCGGCGCAACGCAATGCGTTCCCCGATAGCGAAAAATTCGAGTCGCTGCGCGAGCTGCCATTTTTCGGTGACTTTTCCGATGTCGATTTGTGGGAAGTTGTGCGTTTCTCACGCTGGGACGAGTTGGCGGCCGGCACGGTGATCATGCGCGACGGCGAGCGCGGTGATTTTTTTGCGTTCCTGCTCGACGGCGAACTCACCGTCACCAAGATGGGGCATTCTCTAGGCATTTTGGCAACCGGGGAGTGCTTTGGCGAAATGGCCATCATTCGTCGCGGAGAACACGCCCGCGGCGCTGACGTTGTGGCGCAAACCTCGATCCGCCTGGTCACCATTTCTGCGCAGGCTTTGCAGCACGCCTCGGATGGATGCCGGATGCACTTTTATCAGGGCTTTCTCGATGTCATCGCCGGTCGCCTGGCCGACGCAAATGCGCGCCTGGCATCGCTTTGACACAAAGCAAACCGGCCGAGCTTTCCACTATCGCTGCGGCCATTGCCGCGATTACCGGAGCTCCTTTCACCCCTGTTTCGGCCAATCCCGTCAGCGGCGGCTCCATCCATCACGCATGGCTACTGACTGACGGACGTCAGCGCTATTTTGTAAAAACAGGTGCGATTGGCATCGCGCCAATGTTTACCGCAGAAGCCAAAGGGCTGCAAGCGCTGGCGGCAGTTGCCGTGCTGCGAACGCCGACTTTTATCACCCTCGGCCAAACCGCGGCCCAGGCATTTCTGGTACTCGAGTATCTCGACCTTGCCCCGCTCGATCAGCGCAGCGGCACGCAACTCGGTGAGTCGTTGGCGCAGTTGCATCGTGCGAGCGCCGAGGCTTACGGCTGGAGCGAAGATAACTTCATCGGAACCACGCCCCAGCTCAACACCACGCACGCAAGTTGGCCGCACTTCTTCGGCGAACGCCGACTGCGGCCCCAACTTGAACTGGCTCAGACAAGGGGTATGGACAAATCGCTGCTGGAAAAAGCCCACGCATTGACTGAATGCATCGGTGGTCTTTTCATTGACTACCGACCGCTACCCAGCCTTTTGCATGGCGACTTGTGGTCTGGCAACGCGGCACGATGCAGCGACGGCACGGCGGTTATTTTTGATCCCGCCTGCTACTACGGCGATCGCGAAACCGACATCGCCATGGCAGAATTGTTCGGCGGCTTTCCTACCGAATTTTTTGCCGCCTATCGCGTGGTCTGGCCTCTGGACCCAGGCTACGAAGCGCGCAAGCCTCTCTACAACCTGTACCACATCCTCAATCATTTCAACCTGTTCGGCGGCGCCTACCTGGGGCAGGCGCAGCGCATGATCGAGAAACTTCTTGCGGATCTGAAACGCTGACTCAGGCCGCGCTGACGATGGGTTCCAGTTGTTTCTGCAACTCACCCGACTGGTACATCTCGGTCATGATGTCGCTGCCACCAACAAACTCGCCACCGATGTAAAGTTGCGGCACCGTGGGCCAGTTGGAGTATTCCTTGACGCCTTGACGCACTTCCGGGTCAGCCAGCACGTCAACGGTGACCAGACTTTTGACGCCGCACGCGCCCAGAATCTGGATCGCGCGTGCCGAGAAACCGCACTGAGGCGCTTGCGGGCTACCCTTCATGTAGAGCACGATCGGGCTGCCGGTAACGGTGTCGTGAATTTTCTGTTTGATGTCCATTAACATTCCAGTAAATAGTTGAGTAAAAGAGTCGGGATATTTTACCGGTGGGATACCCCTGCGGTCAACTTGTGCGACTCAGCCTGGAAACAGCATCGACTGACTAGACAATTTGCTCACTGCACCAGATTAATAACCCTCGCCGTATGTAAGGTTCGAGACAATTCAACGTCAAAACAGTATCCAAATCAGAAATCGGGGCCCCTTATGCTTATCCGACGAGCCGACAGTATTATCCCTTCAGAAATCACGCCACGAGCTTTGTTTGAGCGTCGTCGAGACTTCTTGCGCTTGTCCGCCGGCATCGCATTGGCTGGTGTGCTTCCCTCAGCCCATGCAAAACTGGGTCCCGGCAAGTCCAGTCCATATTCCATTTCCGAGACACCCACGCCACTCAAGCATGTCACCAGCTATAACAACTATTACGAGTTTGGCACCGACAAAGAGGAACCGGCGCGTACCGCACACCGACTGCGGGTGAGGCCTTGGACCTTGCAGATCGACGGCCTGGTTAAGCAGGCAAAAACCCTCGGAATCGAAGACATCCTCAAGCTGGCGCCACTGGAAGAACGCATTTACCGCATGCGCTGTGTCGAAGGATGGAGCATGGTGATCCCCTGGCTCGGTTTCCCTGTTGCGAGCCTGCTCAAGCAGGTTCAACCCTTGGGCAACGCGAAATATGTCGAGTTCATTACCGCGAACCAGCCGGAAAACATGCCGGGGGTCGGTAGTCGAGTACTTGACTGGCCCTATGTGGAAGGCCTGCGGCTGGACGAAGCCATGCATCCGCTGGCGATTATCGCCGTGGGCTTATACGGTGAAGCGCTACCGAACCAGAATGGCGCGCCACTGCGTCTGGTCGTGCCATGGAAATACGGCTTCAAGAGCGGCAAATCGATTGTCCGGATTCGCTTTACCGACCGCGAGCCGCGCACCTCGTGGATGAAAGCGGGCCCGAGCGAGTATGGCTTCTATTCCAATGTCAACCCGGAGGTCGATCATCCACGTTGGAGTCAGGCCCGCGAGCGGCGCATTGGCGAGTTCAGCAAGCGAAAGACGCTGATGTTCAACGGTTATGGCGAGCAGGTCAGCCAGCTTTACACTGGAATGGATCTAAGGAAGAACTTTTGAACCTCGCCCTGATCAAACCACCGCTCTTCCTCATCTGCCTAGGGCCACTCGCGTATTACGCCTGGGGTGTGCAAGCCGACGCATTGGGTGCCAATCCTATCGAAGCCGTGACGCGAGGGATGGGCACCTGGGCCCTGAATTTCCTGTTGATCACCCTGGCAGTGACCCCTCTGCGGAAATTTTCCGGTTGGAATTGGCTCATCAGATTGCGGCGCATGCTGGGGCTTTTCGTGTTTTTCTATGCCGCCCTGCACCTTGGCACTTACCTGTGGTTCGATCAATTCTTCGACTGGGCGGAAATTGCCAAGGACATTCTGAAGCGGCCGTTCATCACCGTTGGCATGATCTGCGTTGTCCTGCTGGTGCCGCTAGCGGCCACCTCCAACTCAATTGCCATACGCAAACTTGGCGGCCGCCGTTGGCAAGGACTGCATCGCAGCGTTTACCTCATCGGACTGCTGGCGGTTCTGCATTATTTCTGGATGGTCAAAGCGGATATCAGCAAGCCGCTACTGTATGCAGTCTTACTGGGCGCCTTGCTCGGCCTTAGGATATGGTGGCGATTGCAGGAGCGAAACCGCCAACTCGCCGGAGCCTATTCTCCGAAACCACTTGGCCGGATTATTTCGCTGGCCATCAAAAAGTAGATTTCTCTATCCGGATCAGGCGAAACCAGCCTGAGGCCAGCGCGGCTTCATTGGTGGTTACCTGGATGCCACCGACCTCCTCAAGTAAGTCTTCAAAAACCACGTCCAGACGCGTTGCGATTCGGCGCGTCAATGGATTGAGAACATGTTTCCATCCGGCCTCGCCACGTCGCAGGAATTTGTCAAACACGAGTAACTGCCCACCCGGTTTCAAAACGCGCACCGCTTCGGCCAGGCATAAAGTCGGCTCTGGCACCACGGCGAGAATCAGGTGCAGCACCGCCACGTCGAAGCTCGCGTTATGAAAAGGCAGGCGTTGGACGTCGCCCCGCAAAGGCGCAAAGCTCAAGCCGGCCGCGCGCGGGCGCGCGCGCTTCAACATGGCGGCTGTCAGATCGACACCGACATAGCGATGCTGCACAGGAAGATAGGGTAGATCCAGTCCGGTTCCCACACCCAGCAGCAACACATTCTTTGGCGGGCCGTCTGCCAAGGCTGCCAGACTGCGCTTGCGTGCGCCACGCGTCGCTGTAGTCAAAAAGGCATCGTAGAACGGAGCGACCAGCGTGTAGCTGTGCTTGAGACTCAATGCAGCACGCGCGGCATGGAAAGAACGAACTCGGCTATCGGCACCTCGAACTGCACACCATCTTCAGCCGTCATCTGGTAACTGCCTTTCATGGTACCCACTGGAGTTGCCAACTGGCAGCCGCTGGTGTACTCAAAGCTTTCACCCGGCGACAACAAGGGCTGATGCCCAACAACGCCGAGACCACGGATTTCCTGCACCTCACCTTCAGCATCGGTGATTATCCAGTGCCGCGAAATCAGCTGCGCCGGCACTGTACCGGTATTGCTGAGCGTTACAGTGTAGGCGAATACGTGCCGGTTGATCGCTGGATCGGACTGTTCCGCGATATAGTGGGTCGCCACTGCAACCTCGATCTGATATCTCTTTGCTTCGGCCATGGGCGGGCATTCAACACCAAAATTCGCCCGCTAGCAAGAAACCACTATTTGGCAGGCCATTTCTAATCATCATTCTTGACCATTGCAGTCTATTCCGCGAAACTTCAACTATGCATAAGCACTGGCCGCCTTCTACTCTGTACAACGCCGCTTCATGAACAACCCAGAATCCAACGCCCTGCCTTCCGGTTTTTGGGACAGACTGAAGAGTGCTGGCATCGACCCCGACGACAGCGAAGACGTGCGGCTGAGCAAGTCGCTGCTGATGCTGGCCACCGGCTTGATCAGCGTGGCGATCATCCTCTGGGTCGCGCTCTATTCGATTCTTGGCCCCAATTTCTCTAGCACCCTGCCCTTCACTTTCCAGTTGCTGCTGGCAGGGAACATGCTCTTCTATATCAAGTCGCGGAACTTTGATTTTTTTCGTGTCAGCCAGTTGGGGCTGTTCCTGTTCCTGCCTTTCGTCGCGCAGTGGAGCGGCACCATCATTACCACCAGCGGCGTGTTGCTATGGGCATTGCTCGCTCCTGTCGGCGCCATTCTGTGCGTCGGCGTGCGACAGTCGATTGGCTGGTTTATTGCCTGGGTGACCCTGACCGGCTTGTCCGGTGCCGTTGATTACTATCTTGCCGACGTAGTTCTGGCGCCCAAAAATCCGGCGGTGCCGGTACGCACAACCTTGTTCTTTTTCGCGCTCAATTTCATATCGGTGTCCTCCATCATTTATGCGCTGCTCGCGTTCTCGATCGCGGAAAGACGCAAGACGCAGCAAAGTCTCGAAGAAGCTCACAAACAGATACGAATTGAGCAGGAACGTTCGGAAAAGCTGCTGCTGAACATACTTCCCGGCGCCATTGCGGACCGCCTCAGAAATTCCGACAAAACCATTGCCGATGGCTTTGCCGATGTCACGGTGATGTTCGCCGACATCGTGAATTTCACCCAGGTTGCGGGCAACATGTCGCCATCGCAAGTATTCGCCATGTTGAACAGGATTTTTTCCGCTTTCGATGAGTTGGCCGAACATTACGGACTGGAAAAAATAAAGACCATCGGCGATGCCTATATGGTCGCCGGTGGGCTTAATGAGGAATTGTCCGACTACACAGCGGCGGTTGCCGATATCGCCATTGCGATGAGGGATCTGCTGCAAAGAGACTTTGCCGTCAATGCCTCGCACCTTGAGGTCCGAATCGGAATCGGTACTGGTCCGATTGTGGCCGGTGTCCTCGGCAAAAAGAAATTCATCTACGACCTCTGGGGCGATACGGTCAACATCGCCAGCCGCATCACCGCCGAAGGTGTGCCCGGCATGATCCAGTGCGACACCACAACCTTCCACCGCCTGTCATCGAGCTTCGATTTTCACGAACCGCAAACCATCTATCTCAAGGGCAAAGGCAACATGACGGTTTACCGTTTGATCGGCCGCAAGGGCGCAGCCGGCAACAGCGACAACGATTAGCCGGACGACTTGTCGCCAGGGAACGAGGGGCGCCGAAAATCGTTTCGCGCAACTACAGCTTCCCGGTGGCTTCACTGATTCTTACTCTGGGCTTTCTTTTATCGCCAACGCGGTAGATGAAGAGGCTGCCGGCGTCAATCTGAAACACACCCAGCCTGTGCGGTTCTCCGCCAGTTCCAGTGAATATCCAGCCGCCCGAGCATAACGCGCGGCGTGGTAAAGCCCGATCCCGAACCCGCTCTCGGAATTGACCGGGCCGGCAAACAACTTCGACACGATCTCCTCCGGCATGGCAGTACCTGTGTCGCAAACAGTCAGTTCGAAACCAGCATCACTATGCGACAGATCTATTTGCATGCGCAGCGCAGGCTCACGCAAATGTTTTTCGGCGGCATTTCTAATCAGGTTGTCTGCAACACTGGAGAACACCTCAACCGGTAAGGAGCCCGTGATCGACTTCTGCGCCTTGAATTCGATCCAGTCGAGGGCGG
>JAIPCF010000099.1 GCA_021738385.1 Sulfuritalea sp.
AATGTGCCAATACCGGTACCCATGGCCTGGCATTCCTTCGGCGGCTGGAAGGCCAGCCTGTTTGGCGACCATCACATTTACGGCGAAGAAGGCGTGCGTTTCTACACCCGCTACAAGAGCATCATGCAGCGCTGGCCCGGGTCCGAGTCCAAAGGCCCCGAATTCGTCATGCCGGTGAACAAGTGACGTGAGCCAGGTAATCGATTACGGCGAGTTCGATTACGTCATTGCCGGCGGCGGTACTGCGGGCTGTGTGCTGGCCAACAGGCTCTCGGCCGACCCGGACGTCACGGTGCTGCTGCTCGAAGCCGGTGGCAAGGACGACTGGATCTGGATTCACATCCCGATTGGCTATCTCTACTGCATCAACAATCCGCGCACTGACTGGTGTTACAAGACGGAACCGGAACCGGGTCTCAACGGCCGCTCCATCATCTACGCACGTGGCAAGGTGCTGGGCGGCTGCTCGTCGATCAACGGCATGCTCTATCTGCGCGGCCAGGTGCGCGATTACGACCAGTGGGCGCAGATCACCGGCGATTCGCGATGGAACTGGGACAACGTGCTACCGGTGTTCATGAACAGCGAAGACTACTGGGCGGGAGAAGACGACAAACACGGCGCCGGAGGTGAATGGCGGGTGGAAAAGCAGCGTCTGTCCTGGGCCGTGCTCGACCGCTTTGCCGAAGCCGCGCAAGAGGCCGGCGTCCCGCCCGCATCCGACTACAACCGTGGCAACAATCATGGTGTCGGCACTTTCGAGGTGAATCAGAAACGCGGCGTGCGCTGGAATGCGTCCAAGGCTTTTCTGTGTCCGGTACAGCATCGCAGCAACTTGAAAGTGGTTACCGGGGCGCTGATCGACAAACTGGTGCTGGAAGGCAAAGAGGTGCGCGGAGTCGGGTTTCGCCTGAGCAATGCCAGCCATCGAGTAAAAGCGCGAATCGAAACAGTGCTCACTGCCGGCTCGATCGGCTCACCCGCCATCCTCCAGCGCTCGGGCATAGGCGCTGGCGACAAGCTGCAACAAAGTGGCATTGACCCGGTGCACGAGCTACCCGGCGTCGGCGGCAACCTGCAAGACCACCTGCAACTTCGCATGATTTTCAAAGTGCAAGGCATCAATACGCTCAACCGGCAAGCCGCCAGCCTTTGGGGCAAAGCCATGATGGGGCTTGAATACGCATTATTTCGTACCGGGCCCCTGACCATGTCGCCGAGCCAGATGGGTCTCTTCGCTCACTCATCGGCCGAGGAGACCACGCCCGACCTTGAGTACCACGTGCAGCCACTGTCGCTGGACAAGTTCGGCGATCCACTGCATCCGTTTCCCGCATTTACCGCCAGTGTATGCAATTTGCGTCCGAGTTCGCGCGGCACCGTCTGCGTTCGAGACAAGGACCCCAACAGTGCCCCACTGATTGCGCCCAACTATTTGTCCACCGAGCGTGACCGCCTGATTGCGGCAAATTCGCTACGCCTGACGCGCAAGATTTTGTCGCAGCCCGCGCTCGCACCATACCGCCCCGAGGAGTATCTGCCGGGCGCCCAATGGCAAAGCGACGAGGAGCTTGCACGGGCGGCGGGCGACATCGGCACCACGATTTTTCACCCGACCTGTACCTGTGCCATGGGTCGTGCCGACGACCCGCAAACGGTAGTTGATTCCGAGTTGCGTGTAAGAGGTCTCAGCCGCCTGCGTGTGGTTGACGCCTCGATCATGCCCACCATTACTTCCGGCAACACCAATTCCCCGACCATCATGATTGCCGAGCGCGGTGCCGCACTAATTCGCGCCGCGCGGAGGATAAAGTAATGAGCGACGCCAGCAGGGCCGCCCCAAGGGCGGCGCAGTCAAGCACATGGAGTGAGCGAAGCTCACGAACCGCAGTCCCCCCCTCTCCGGGAGAAGCGACTGGGGAGCGTACCGTTTGCTGACCGACTATCACAACGGCATCTTTGCCTTCGATGCCGGTTATGTCCGTCCGCTGCTTGTCTCCATCCATGTGATCGAGAGCGACGGCCGCGTTGCCTTCGTTGATACAGCCAACTTTGAAGTCATGCCACAGGCGCTGGCTGCGCTTGAGGCGCGCAACCTGGGTCCTGAGGCGGTGGATTACGTCATTCTGACCCATGTCCATCTCGACCATGCCGGCGGTGCCAGCATCATGATGAAAGCCTTTCCCAACGCCAAGCTGGTGGTGCATCCGCGCGGCGCGCGGCATATGATCGACCCGACGCGACTGATGGCCGGAGTCGAAGCCGTCTATGGCCAGGAGCAGGCGCGACAAATGTATGGAACGCTGCTCCCCATCGCCGCTGATCGTATTATCGAAGCCCACGACAACACCGTCCTGAAACTCGGCTCACGAGAGCTGTTGTGCATCGACTCCCCAGGACATGCACGCCACCATATCGCTATCGTCGACCGCCAGACGGGAGGCATTTTTACCGGTGACACCTTCGGCATTTCCTATCGGGAAATGGATGTGGAGGGTCAGCCACTGATCTTTCCCTCCACCAGCCCGACCCAATTTGACCCTGACGAGATGCGCGGCTCCATTTTGCGCATCGTCGGTTTCAATCCGGAAGCAGTCTATTTGACACACTTCAGCCGACTCGCCCGCCCGCTGGAACTCTCCCAGGATTTGCTGGAGCGGGTTGACCGCTACGTAGCCATTGCCCTGGCAGCCAGGGAAAGCAAAGACATCACCGGGAAAATTCGCGACGACCTCGCGGATCTGCTACTGGATGCGGCCCACCAGCACGGCTGCCTGATGAGCGATGAGGAAATTCTGGAAATCTGGCGCACCGACCTGGACCTCAACGCCCAAGGCCTGGCCTTCTGGCTAGCCACTCTGGAATCCGCCTAACCGTTGTTTCAGGTCTAGGCTGCACCTGGTAATACAGGCAAGCCTCGCGCAAACGTGCTCCCAGCCCTCGCGCCACGTCAAATCGCTGCGACGATTTGACGCAGCGCAACATTCAAATATCTGGTAATGAAGCGCTTTCTTGTCCTGGATCAAGTACACAAGTGCCCTTGTCGAGTTAACCTCGCGCCCATATTTTCTACGTTTCCGAAATTTCGTATCAACCGCGCGCCGCAGGCGCCAACGATAGAGGGCAGACACATGGCGAATAACAATGACGAAGAAGTTCCATTCATGCAGAAGTTGCTGGACAACACATTCCTGCTCCTGTTTCTGGGAGTAGCTTCTCCCGGTGTTCTCTATATTTTGTGGGGCGTGATCGACATCATGAGCGTCCCGCTCGCCAAGTAAGCAATCCAGTCAATCAGGGAGAATCATATGAGTGCAATCCTGCCGCCTTCCGAGCGGTTGTGGTGGAAACAGCCGATCGCGGGCCAAGAATGGGCCTGGATCGGAATCGCGTTTGTCTGGGCCATGATCATGTTTGTCATGATGGTCTATTGGCATATCAACGGTAAGCAGAACCTCTCCAACGAGGTTTACAAAACGACTACCGAGATGTTTCAGGCCAAGACGGATGCCTTCGTCAAGGAAAATACTATTCGTACCGAAACCGAGCAGCAGATTCCTGTTGCCAAGGCGAATGCCAACAACGAAGCCTTCCTGCTCGCGCGTCTGTGGTCCTGGTATCCGATATTGGAACTGGAAGCCGGCAAAACCTACAAGATCCACCTGTCGTCCGTCGATTACAACCATGGCTTCTCGCTGCAACCGACCAACATCAATATCCAGGTCATTCCCGGTTATGAGCATGTGGTCAAGATGACGCCGACCAAGGCAGGCACCTACGCCATCGTCTGTAATGAGTTCTGCGGCATCGGGCACCACTCGATGCTTGGCCGAATCTACGTGAAATAAGGGGATACATAGATGGCAACTACTTACCGTACTTGTCCGCGCACCGGGCTGCAGTTCGACCTAGACGCCGACAAACTGATGCGCTGGAATGCCGTAGCCGGCGTGCTCTGGCTACTGGTGGGAGGCATTACCGCGCTGCTGGTGATCCTGACCCGCTGGCCGGCGATCAAGCTGCTGCCGGCAGATCAGTTCTACCTGATCCTGACCGCACACGGCATCGACATGCTGATTCTGTGGATCATCTTCTTTGAAATGGCCGTTCTTTATTTCGCTTCCTCGACACTGCTGCGATGCCGACTCGCAACGCCGAAACTGGCGTGGGTCCAATTCTGGTTGATGGTCGTCGGCGGTATCATGACCAACGTCGCCATCTTCCAGGGCGAGTCGAGCGTGATGTTCACCTCCTACGTGCCAATGCAGGCCGCGCCACATTTCTACCTGGGCATCATCCTGTTTGCTGTCGGCGCACTTATCGGCTGTGGTGTGTTCTTCGGCACGCTGGTGGTAGCCAAGCGCGAGAAAACCTACACCGGATCGATTCCGCTGGTGACTTTCGGCGCCATGACTGCAGCAATCATCGCTGTATTCACCATCGCCTCGGGTGCCGCGATCCTGATCCCGACCTTCGCATGGTCAATGGGCTGGATCAAGGAAATCGATGCTCAGCTATATCGCATGGTCTGGTGGGCGCTCGGTCACTCCTCACAGCAAATCAACGTCGCCGCTCACGTCTCGATCTGGTATCTGGTCGCCGCCGTCGCTTTCGGTGCCAAGCCGCTGTCGGAGAAAGTCTCCCGCTTCGCCTTCCTGCTCTACATTCTGTTCCTGCAATTGGCCAGCGCGCACCACCTGCTGTCCGACCCGGGCATGAGCGCAGAATGGAAAGTGCTGAACACGTCCTACTTTATGTACTTCGCGGTTCTGGCCTCGATGATCCACGGTTTCACGGTTCCAGGCGCCATCGAAGCAGCGCAGCGCAAGAAGGGCTTCACCAACGGTCTGTTCGAGTGGTTGCGCAAGGCGCCCTGGGGCAATCCGGTGTTCTCGGGCATGTTCATTTCCCTGGTCGGCTTCGGTTTCATCGGCGGTATTTCCGGCGTCGTGCTGGGTACCGAGCAGATCAACATGCTGATGCACAACACCTTCTACGTTCCGGGTCACTTCCACGCGACGGTTGTTGTCGGCACCACGCTAGCCTTTATGGCAATCACCTACCTGCTGGTGCCAACGCTGTTCAAGCGCGAAATGATGTTCCCCAAACTGTGCCAGATCCAGCCTTATCTCTACGGCCTCAGCATGATCGTGCTGTCGCTGGTGATGATGGGTGCCGGCACGTTGGGCGTCTCCCGTCGCCACTGGGATATGGCCTTCTCGGGCGCACCATTCCAGTATGAATGGCCGGGTGCGGCCTACCTGATGATGGGTCTAACCGGTATCTTCGGCGTGATCGCGGTCATCGGTGGCGGTTTGTGGATCTTCCTCGTGGTCTGGTCCTTGCTGTTCGGCAAGAAGCTCGACGGCGGCGCGACCCACGACAAACCCGTGCCGATCCCGGATCAGTCCGCTGCGGCAGCAGCATCTGGCACCGGTAGCGAAGAACATGTCAGTGTCCCGGGCACGGTAGTTCTTGCCATGACGCTGCTGGTCTGCTTCGTGCTCTACTACTTCGTGAATTGGAAGTACCTGTCCGAAGTATGGGGTCTGAGCTGATCACCGACTGATCCAGGCATAAGGCTTCCCCGCACTTCGGTGCGGGGAGGGTGGCTGAATCGGGCTTGGCCAACAGGCCCGATTCAGGCAGGTTCCAGCAATTAAAACAAGATTGCCTCCTCCCCAATAAAACCCTATGGATACGGCTCTGCCTCCCCACAGAACATCCGGCATTCCCTTCCGCGCAATCATGGGCGTGTTCAAGCTGCGCATTGGCGTGGTTATCACGTTTACCGCCCTTGCCGGCCTGTCTGTCAGTGCCGGCCCAAGCCTGAGTTTGGCGCAGCTGATCATCTTGACGCTTGCTATTTTGATTTCGTCGGCCAGCGCTGGCGCTTTCAACCAGTATTACGAGCACGACACCGATCCATTGATGTCACGCACCAAGAACCGCCCCTTCGCTACCGGTGAAGTTCAGCACGGCCCCGTCTGGCTTGTAGTGATCTTTGGCCTGATGGCATTATCGGTTGCCGCGGCCTGGATCGCATTGAACGCCTGGGCGGCGCTGTTCACTTTCCTCGGCGCTTTCTTCTATGCCATCGTCTATACGGTCTGGCTCAAGCGTCGTACCTGGCTCAACATCGTCTTTGGCGGCCTTGCCGGCAGCTGGGCCGTATTGGCGGGAGCCACTGCTGCTGACCCGAATGTCGGCGCCGTTCCGCTCTCACTGGCGTTCATTCTTTTTCTGTGGACGCCGCCGCATTTCTGGAGTCTGGCTATCGCCTACCGGGACGACTATGCTGCCGCCGGCGTTCCCATGCTGCCGATCGTGGTCGGCGACCAACGCGCAGCGCGCACCATTTTTTCCTGCACTGTCTTGCTAGTCGCGGCCTCGTTCCTGCCAATGGCCTTTGGCCTGGGTGCCATTTATTTTGTCGGAGCCGCTATCGGCGGCGCCCTGTTCCTTCAGAAAGCCTGGCTCCTGACCAGGAATACCAACCGTGAAACCGCCATGACCTGCTTCCACGCGTCGCTGGCTCAGTTGACTCTGGTACTTACTGCTGCAATTATCGACGCTCGGTTTTAATCAGGCGTTCCCCGTGATCCGTTTCGCTCTCCCCGCCGCACTGGCCGCAGCTCTAGTGATTTCCGCCGCCGGCACTCAAGCCGCTGACACCCCACCTGCGCCGCGAGCCCAGCCCAAAGTCATTGAGCGCCCACAGGGCGACCGCAGCGGGCTGACGCTCACCACACTCGACGAAAGAGCCGCGCTCAAACTATCACAGGCCGTGATCGGCAAACCCGTTGGCGACCATGTACTGCTCGATCGCGAGCAACGCCCCACGCCCTTGTCCAAATATCGGGGCAAGCCCTTGCTGGTCAACTTTGTCTATACGGCTTGCTTTCAGGTCTGTCCGACCACAACCAAGAATCTGCAAGATGCCGTCGAGGGCACCGTCGACGTGCTGGGGGCCGATCGATTCAATATCGTCAGCATCGGGTTCAACCAGCCCTTTGACTCACCCCAGGCGATGAAAGCCTTCGCTTTTCAATACGGCATTCGTTTGCCCAACTGGGAGTTCCTTAGCCCCGCCGCTGCCATCGTTGATGAGCTGACACAGAATTTCGGCTTCAGTTACATCGCCACATCGGCAGGCTTTGATCACATGAATCAGGTCACCATGGTTGATGCCCATGGAAAAATATTCAGGCAGGTCTATGGCGAGAAATTTACCGCCGAGGATCTGGCAGAACCACTCAAGGCCATGATTACCGGTGCCCCGATTCCGCCGCAGACAAGCACTTTGGAGGAGATCATCGACCGTGTCCGAATCCTGTGCTCGGTCTACGATCCCATCACCGGGAAATACCGCACCAATTATTCGGTGTATTTCATGATTGCTGGATTTATTACCTTCATGATTTTCATGATCTGGCTGATCTTCGGCTTTATGAGAGGCCATCGAGCAGGCAAGATCACGCCCGGTTGATAACCATCAAGTCGAAACAACTTCGACTTGTATATCATTAAGCCCTAATAGTCGGCATTCATCTACCAGCACCGACGTTACGGAATCTCCCAACGTGAGCTTGCACGCTTCCTTGCGCGGCAAAGCGCAAACACTGTTCGGGCGCATCGAGATTGCCTTCGATGCGTTCTTTGGCGGCACCGACAACCCCCTGCGGCATTTGGGGGCCTTGGGTCTGTACTTCCTCTGGATACTGGTTGCCACCGGGCTCTATCTCTACACGGTTCTGGATACCAGCGTCGAAGGCGTGTACACCTCGATTGGTTACCTGTCGCAGGAACAATGGTATCTGGGCGGCATACTGCGCAGCCTGCATCGCTACGCTTCCGACGCCTTTGTACTGGCGATGATGCTGCATCTGGTGCGTGAGTGGGCTTACGGCCACTATCACGGTTTTCGGCTTTTTTCGTGGGTCACCGGCGTGCCATTGATCTGGATGGCTTATATCTCGGGTATCGGTGGCTACTGGATCGTCTGGGATAGCCTGGCGCAGTTCTCGGCCGTCTCGACCACCGAGCTGCTCGACTGGCTGCCCTTTTTCAATGAACCGACAGCGCGCAATTTTCTTGCACCTTATACGGTCAGCGACCGGCTGTTCACCGTGCTGGTGTTCATCCACATTGGTGTGCCGTTAATGCTGATCCTCGGCCTGTGGGCCCACGTCAACCGCATCAGCCGGGTGGATTATCTCCCCTCGCGGAGACTGATGCTGGGCACCCTGATCAGCTTTCTGGTGTTGGCGCTAATCAGTCCCGCAATGAGCGACGCACCGGCAAACCTGGCACTGATGCCCACCGATTTGAGGCTGGACTGGTTCATCCTGTTCATCCATCCGTTGACCGACATCACTTCGCCGGCGGCTGTCTGGTCCTTGATTTTCGGTGCCACGATCCTGCTCTTCGCTCTGCCGTTTCTACCTCACCCCAAGGCGCAGCCGATTGCCCTGGTCGACGCCGCCAACTGCAACGGCTGCAGCCGATGCCACGCCGACTGCCCGTATGAGGCCATCACCATGGCGATTCATCCGGACAAACCGGGCCACAAGATCGCTATCGTCGACCCCGACCTGTGTGCCAGTTGCGGTATTTGCGCCGGCTCCTGCCCGTCCTCGACACCCTTCCGCAGCCAGGAAAAGCTGGTAACCGGTATCGACATGCCGCAGCAACCCGTTGACGTGATGCGCCAGCAACTTGAAGCGCAATTGGCCAAGCTGGAGGGCAAAACCAAACTAGTCGTCTTCGGCTGCGACAAGGGCGCCGACGTGCACGGCCTGGCCGGCACCGACACGGCAGCCATCAGCCTGCTGTGCACCGGCATGCTGCCGCCCTCCTTCATCGAGTATGCGTTGCGCAGCGGCGTCGATGGTATTGTCATCACCGGCTGCCGCGACGGCGGCTGCGATTTCCGCCTCGGCATGAAATGGATGGAAGAACGACTTGCCCATCAGCGCGAGCCCTATCTGCGCCGCAGCGTACCGCAAGACCGCTTGCAGGTCATTCATGCATCGCGTGGCGAAGCCACCCAGCTCGCAATGGCGATCGACGAATTCAGAACCCGAATCGAAACCCAGGCAGTCGCCAGCAACAAACCCCCCGCCTATTCCCGGAGAAAAGTATGAACACCTTCTTCACATCGCAATCCTGCGAAGGAAGATCATGACCCCCTTCCCCCCATCCCCCTTCCGTCGGAAGGGGGTGACGATTGTTCGCGGGCCGTGCCCGCTCCATACACCTTGCCGTTCCTTCTTGGGGCGGCCCTGCGAAGGAACACATCATGGCTAAACCCGCCGCCATCGTCGGCCAGATCATTCTGTATGGCGCTTTTGCCGCTTTCATCGGCTATTTCGCCACCTCGCCGACCTACCAGCAAATACCTGACGACGTTGCCCTGATCAAGCTGTCGATGAGTCATCTGGGCGGCCGCGAGTGCCGCAAGCGCACGCCGGAGGAACTGGCCGCACTGCCACCGAATATGCGCGCGCCGATGCTGTGTCCACGCGGGCGTTCCGATATCAAGCTGGTTCTTGAACTCGATGGCAAGCCGATGTTCGAGACCATGATGCATCCCACCGGTCTTTCGGGCGATGGCATCTCCACCGTTTACAAACGTTTTGAAGTCAAGGCCGGCACCTACCAGCTATCCGCAAAAATGAATGACAACCTGATCAACCCCGGCTTCAACCATGTCAAAGAAGCGAAAGTCACACTGAAGCCGGCACAAGTCCTGGTGATCGACTTCAACCCGGACAAGGGCGGCCTGTTCTTCCAATGAAAACCATACACAGCCAACCCGACCCAACACTCCAATATTCCGAGCGGATAAAGCCATGCTGACCCTCCTCCAAAAAATTGTGCGCTGGTTCTTCATGCGTGCTGAAAACGTTTTCAATGCCGCGTTCGGTGAAAAGATCAATCCTTTTTACCACCTCGGCACCATCAGCTTCTGGCAGTTCTGGCTGCTGGTGGGCACCGGTCTCTACCTCTACATCTTCACCGATACCGCCGTGCATGACGCCTACGAGTCGGTCGAGAGCATCACCCACGATCAGTGGTGGGCTGGCGGCATCATGCGCAGCGTGCACCGCTATGCCACCGACGGCATGATCCTGACCATGCTGTTGCACATGCTGCGGCACTTCGCCTACGATCGTTATCGCGGCTTTCGCTGGTTTTCCTGGGCTACCGGTATCGGCCTGATCTGGCTGGTTTATATCTCAGGTTTGAACGGCTTCATGCTGGTATGGGACAAACTGGCCCAGTTCGTCGTGGTTGCCACCGCAGAATGGTTCGACGTGCTGCCGATGTTCAACGGCACCCTGATCCGCAACTTCATCTATCAGGACAACGTTACCAGCCGGTTGTTTACCCTGCTGGCCTTCATCCACCTCGGTGCTCCACTGATCGCCGGCGTTATTGCCTGGGTACACGTGCAGCGTGTGCCGCGCGCTCACATCAATCCGCCACGCCCGATCGCCATCGCGGTTACCGTGATGTTCATCGCACTGGCGCTGGTCAAGCCCATTGTCAGCCAGGGCGGCGAAGCCGACATGCTGGTGGTGCCGACCAACATTGCCATCGACTGGTTTCAGATGCCGGTACTGGTTCTGGTCTATATCGTCAATCCGCTCTATCTCTGGTTCGGCATCGTTGGCTTGACGCTACTGCTGTTCCTCGCCCCGTGGCTGCCGCCCAAGCGCATGGGTGAAGCCAAAGCCGAGGCCCATGTCACCTTCCGTCCCGACAATCGCGCAGTCGCCATCCGCTTTGACGAAACCCTGCTCGACGCCGGCCTACGCCAGGAAATCAATCTTCCCTACGAATGCCGCAACGGCGGCTGCGGCCAGTGCAAATGCACCGTGCTCAGTGGCAAGGTTGACCCGGGCCTGTATCAGCCCAGCGCGCTTTCCGCTGAAGAGCGTGCTGCCGGCAAGGTGCTGCTGTGTTGCGCCACCGCGCTGGGCGACGTCGAAATCGAGTACGAGTCCTCCGCCACACCCAGCACCATTCGCACTTACACCGCCGAAGTGGTGTCCATGGAAAAACTCGGCTACGACGTCATGCGCGTCATGCTAAAACTGCCGGATGGTCAGAACATCCCCTTCAAGGCCGGACAATACATCAACATCATCCTCGATGACGGCCAGCGTCGCGCCTTCTCTTTCGCCAATCCGCCGCAACAACCCGACCTGATCGAGCTTCAAATCCGTCTGATGCCGGGTGGTCGCTACACCACCCATGTATTCGAGCAGATGAAGCAAGGCGACAGCGTGACATTTGAAGGCCCGCTCGGCGATTTCTCGCTTCGCGAATCCGAGCGCCCGATTGTCTTCGTCGCCGGCGCCACCGGCTTCGCCCCGGTCAAGAGCATGGTCGAAGATGCCTTCCATCGCGGACTCAAGCGCCCGATTTATCTCTACTGGGGCGTACGCAAACTGGCCGACCTCTACCTGCCGGACCTGCCGCAACAATGGGACAAAGATCACGATAACTTCCACTTCATCCCGGTGCTTTCCGATGCCGCACCCGAGGACAACTGGACCGGTCGCACCGGCCTGGTTCACGAAGCCATCCTTGCCGATTTCCCCGACCTCGCAGGCAAGGAGATCTACGCCTGCGGCTCGGTGAAAATGGTCGAGGCCATCTTCCCCTCCCTGAAAAATCAGGGTGCCGAAGAAGGCATGTGCTTCTCCGATGCCTTCACAATATCGGGGCGCTCGATGGCCTTCCAGCCGCAAAAGTAGACACGCAGCACCTCCACAACAAGCCCGCCCGCCGAAAGGTGGCCGGGCTTGTGCCTTTTTCAGATCGTCTCAGAGGAACGAATACCCCAGCCGCCCTTCCAGCACCGTATCGCCGGCGCCGACTTTTACAGCCTCCGCCTGAAATGAATTGAGGCAAACAAGATTGCGGGATCTTTGTAAGCGTCCAACGGCCCCATCTATGCTGAGCGGGTGATGCCGAGTAAAAGGGGCCAGGCTCGATTTAAACTGACCGGCTACAATCCCCTTCATGCCCCGCCGCCCCCGCATCCATCTCGCCGGCATCCCGCTGCACATCGTCCAGCGCGGTCACAACCGCGACGCCTGCTTCTTCGGCGAGGACGACTACCACGCCTATCGCCACTGGCTCGGGGAAGCGCTCAAGGCCAGTGGCTGCCAACTGCACGCCTATGTGCAGATGACCAATCACGTGCATCTGCTGCTGACGCCGCCCGCGCCGGAAGCCGTGACGCAATTGGTGATATCGCTGGGCCGGCGCTACGTGCACTACATCAACAAGACTTACCGCCGCACCGGCACCCTGTGGGACAGCCGCTACAAGTCGTCGCTGGTGCAGGCCGACGCCTACCTGCTGCTGTGCCAGCGCTACATCGAACTCAATCCGGTACGCGCCGCGATGGTGGACGATCCGGCGCACTATCGCTGGAGCAGCTATCGGGCGAACGGGCTGGGGCAAGCCGACCCCTTGCTGACGCCGCATGAAGCGTATGTTGGCCTGGGTCGGGCCGAGGCCGCGCGCCTGGCGGCCTACCGCGCGCTGTTCCGCGCGGAACTCGATGCCGAGGCGATCGGCGATATCCGCATGGCGCTGGATCAGGGGCAGCCACTCGGAAATTCCCGCTTTCTCGACAGCATCGAACGGACGACCGGGCAGCGCCGCGAAGTCAAGCCGCGTTGCCGGCCAAGAAAGC
>JAIPCF010000100.1 GCA_021738385.1 Sulfuritalea sp.
CTTCGCTACGCTGCGTGCGGCTTCCACGCGCTCGATCATTCGCGATAATTTCGATGGTAGACCCCTTTTGGTTTGATAAACGCTATTCGTTGGGCGGAAAATATGCAGCAAAGTAATCCATTACGTTTTTTTAAAATTCAACCCGACGGTCAAAACGCCTTAGTAGCGTACGAGCATATTGTCGGTTATGGCCGGAGTGTAGCAATCCAGTATGAGCGCGCCTACGACTTATGGCGGGCTTCGTCAAATCTTGGGGACGATCCCAGTGTTTTTAATCTGAAGCGCGACAATATGCGCCAAGTCGTGCGTGACATACATTTTTTGCTAATTTCCCTTCAGGTCGTTTGGAAGTCGCTTCAACGGTTCTGTGACGGCACGCACTTTCCAAGTTTCACAGCGTCACTTACTCCATTAAGGAAAAAGTGGAAGCCCTATTTCGAACAGTACCGAGAGCCTCGAAATACCTTCGAACACTACGATGATCAAATATTTGGGCCAGACTCTAGGAGCAACAGTCCTGGCTATGGAGTAAAACTTAACTCCAGTGGTTCTTTCGCTCTTGGTTCGCATCAGCCCGTTTTGTTAAATGACGATTCACGAAAGCAATTCGGTAAGTTCATGGAGGAGTTCGAGAATGCAATCACCTCCGTTGTTGGTCCATTGGCCTAACATTGCGGTCGAGAGGGACGCTCCGCCAAAAAGCGCGGCTCCGCGCCCCTCACCTTTACGTTGAGGCTGTAGAAAAACCCCTTTTCCAGTCACAAACACCTCGCCAAATGGCGCGATGTTCATCGCGCCATTTGTCATTTCACCGATTGATTGTCTGCATCGCCGTGCCGCCAGCGCCGACTTTCAGGGAATGCCGCCGGACCCTCCCGGCGCAGGGTCTCGGAACTTTCCGTTGAAGCTTTCGTTGGTGCCGTTTTGCCAAGGCTTGCCGGGATCGATGAACGCCGTCTCGATTTGCTGCTCCAGTGCCCATTTAATCAGCGCCGTGCTGACGAACTCAGGGCCGTTGTCGGATCGGATGACGTGTTCCCGGCATGCGCGTTCGATCTTCCGGCTACTGACAATGCCCCGGCTGTAGGCGAAGAGTACGACTTTGAGCAGCATGGCCGGCGGGTAGGCGGATGCACCGGTGAGGTCGTTCTTGTAGCGGGCGTCGAAGCGGCGCAGATCAAGTTCGTGATCGACGAGATAGTTCAGGGCGTACTCGAAGGTCCCCGGATGCAACTGCCGTTCGAGATCGACGGCAATGAAGCGCGGGCTGGTATCGATGTGCTTGTAGCGGGCCATGAACCACTCCAATGAAGAACTTGGGATTGGAGTGTTGATATTCCATTTGGTTCACAGCAGAATGTGCGAATGAAAAGACTTTTTCTACAGCTTCGTTGATCTGTTGAACTTATGATCGCCCCTACCTTATTACATCTTGCGGCCGGGAATGCGTGAATCGGTGATCAAGTGGATGGCGGCAATCGCTGTGGTGTCAGGCGCTTTGAGCACATCCTGGCTGATGGCCTTCGTGGGTGGTGGCTGGAAGCAGGGTGTTTTCGGCTACGTCGCGTGGGCCTTGATGCCATATGCAGTCGTGACGGCGATGCTTGTGTGCGCACGCATTTTCCAGCTCGCTCGAGGCGTTCATCTCCTGTGTCATTGGGCAAGCATCGTCGTCGCGCTGGGCGGGCCTGTGCTCTATATCGACGCGATGTTTGTCCATGTTGACGCACAAGGCGCGCTGGTCGTGCTGATGATTCCCGTCATGCAGGCCGCCGCAGGTATCGGGGCGGCTCTTGTAGCTGGCCTGTGGCAATGGCGCATTCACCGGCGCAACCGAAGATCCACCCCCAAAGCAGATGGCTCGACTCCTACGCATGTTCCGGCACCGTCAATGGGCGGCATGAAAAGGGTTTTTGGCACCGCATTGGTGCTTGCCTTTGCGATTTGCGTGCTGCTCTATGCCTTGATTTCGATGCTCCAGCAAGCAGATTCGGCAACGATTAAGATCGCAAAAGATGTGGATGCGTTCATCATTCAGTACTGTGAAGCCAGCGACCAGCTTCCCACTTCGACGACGCTTTCGAATCGATTCCCGGCCTTGAGTCGGGACTCCGGGTGGTTCTTTTACACGGATGACAAAACGTTCCTGATCGTTCAGTACCCGATGCGATGGTGGAACAAGGATGCGATCGGAAGGCAGAAGATTTCCGAATTTACAGCCACGGTTTATGCATATACGGTTGGATACCATTGCAAGAAAAGCAAGTGAGCGACCCATGCCCAACCCATCATTCCACCGGATCAAAGCAAAAGGCCGCGCAGGCCGGTGAATTCATTCGTTGGGCCGCTGTCGGAAGAGTGCCAAGGAGAGGTATGTGAAGGTCATAGCTACTGCAGTTGCCTACATTGTTTCCCTGGTAATCACCGCCGCAATCTCCTTCTTTGCGGTTCTGATTCTTGCTGGCCCGCACGCAGGGCTACTGCCGTCTTGGCTGGAGCCAGTAGTCTTGGGTATTGGTTGGTTGGCGGTTCTTGTGGTGCCGGTGTTGGTGGCGCGTTTGGTCTGGTGCCGCATTGGCCGCAGTGAGCCGCCCAACAATTCGCTGCAGGCGCGACTGCCTTGACGGGCAGCGGCCTGAGCTCGTTGGGCCTCTGAGCTACCAGAATTGTTGAACTATTGGGGTCGAATTTGTTTTCGTCTCGCACTCCCAAGTGCGGAAGTTTTTCACCCCCTCTGAGCCGCCGAGCGAGGAAGGTTCGCCGGGGGATGTCCGGTCGCGTTGTCCGACGACGGCCGGGTTTTGGCCGGCTAGTTTAGCGACCGGCCCGGCGGGCCTTTCGCAGCGAGGGGTGAGTGCGGGGTTTCACAAGGCCATCTGCATGGCCTTGTGCCGCGCGAACGGGCGAGACTCTGGCGAGCCCTCCGCCCGAAGGGCCGGGGAGGCGGGGCGTGCTTTTTTGCCTACTTGATTGCACGAGCAAAAAAGTAGGTCGCCCGCCGGGGCGAGTCCCGGCATGTTTGTTGAGAGCACAGCGGAAAAGTCGGCGATGGTGATACGGCGGCGGATTCAACTCAGCCACTGGATTCCCGCGTTGCCACCCCGCGCAGCGGATTCCAAGGCATGCAGAGCCGCCGGAATGACGGAGCCTAAAAAGTCGGCGATGGCGATACGGCGCTGCATGCAGGCAGCAGAGAATTGATGGGCCAAGCTCAGACCCAAACCACTACATTGCGTTGAGCAACAAGCCACCGCGTAGAATGATCTCGATGAAGAAAAACCCAAGCCGCTCTGGCAACAACTGCTCGTCACCCTCGCCTTTAGAGGCAGGCCCCCAAGACCGGACGATGCTTGTCACCCTCGGGAAAGTTGAATCATGAACCGCATCCTGGTTCTGCTGCATTTGCTGGCGGTCATTGTCTGGGTCGGCGGCATGTTCTTCGCCCATGTCTGCCTGCGCCCGGTAGCCGCCTCCCAGTTGCCGCCGCCGCAGCGCCTGCCCTTGCTGGCGGCGGTGCTGGGCCGCTTTTTTGCCGTGGTCGGCGTTGCGCTGGTGTTGCTGTGGGGCAGCGGTCTGGCGCGTTTTGCGCAGGCCGGCGCGGCTATACCCTCAAGCTGGCATGCGATGCTCGGCATCGGGGGCGTGATGACACTCATTTTCGGCGTCATCGTGTTCCGCTTTCACCGCCGCATGCTGGCGGGCGTGGCGGCGCAGGATTGGCCGGCGGCAGGGGCGGCGATGAATGTCATCCGCCAACTGGTGCTGACCAATCTGGTGCTCGGGTTTCTGGTGGTTGCGATCGCCGTGCTGGGTTTCTGACACGCTGCGCGCTTAAAAATCAGCGCGGCAACACCAGCACCGCTTCAAGCCCCCCGCCCGCCCGGTTTTGCAAACGCAGGCTGCCGCCGTGGAACTCGGCCACCGCACGCGCGATGGACAGCCCGAGACCGGTGCCGCCGGTTTCACGACTGCGCGAGAGTTCGCGACGATAGAACGGGTCGAAGACCTTTTCCAGCTCGGCATCCGGAATTCCGGGGCCACGATCAGCGATGGTGACGGTCACGGCATCGGCGCTGTCGGTAAGGAAAATTTCCGCGTTGCCGCCATGCACCACGGCGTTGTCGACCAGATTGCCAAGGCAGCGCTTCAACAGCCGCGACACCCCTGACAGGGAGGCGGCGGCGCTGCCGCTCAGCACCACCTGCCGACCCATTTCGCTTGCATCTGCGGCCAGGCTGCCAAGCAGGGCATTCAGGTCCACCGGCTGCCGCTGCTCGCCCGGATCGAGCCCACGCATGAAATCAAGAGTGTCGCGCACCATTGCTTCCATTTCCTTGAGATCGGTTTCAAAGCGCTTGCGCAACTCATCGTCGTCCAGCAAGTCGGCGCGCAGGCGCATGCGCGTGATCGGCGTCTTGAGATCATGCGACATGGCAGCGAGCATGCGCGTGCGGTCGTCGATGATCCGGATCAATTGCGACTGCATCCGGTTGAAGGCACTCGCTGCCAGCCGCGCCTCGGTGGGGCCGTCTTCGACTATCGGAGGGTGATGCAGATCGCGACCGAGTTCATCGGCGGCCTGCGCCAGCCGCTTGAGCGGCCGGGTGACCCAGCGCACGGCCAGCAGGGTAAGCAGCAGGACGGCGCCAATCAGCAGGACCAGGGTCAGCGTCATACGCATCGGCAGGTCGGCGACGGGCGGGCTCAGGGCGGTGCCAAAGTGCAGCCACTGATTGTCGGCCAGGCGCACATAGGTGTTGAGAAACGTTTGATCGGCCATGCCGGCGGGGCCGGGTATAGCCGCGGGCCCGCCCATGCCCGGCATTCCCGGCATTCCCGGCCTGCCGTTGGGCCCCGGGCCCGGCCCGTCGAAAGGCCGCCCACCGAAATGCATGGCGGCGTGGCGCGATGCCATCGCCTCGGGTCGAAACAGCGAGGCGTCGCCCTCGACCTGCGCCAATACGATTTCGCGTTGGGCGCCGAGTTCATTGCGCAGAAAATCAAGAAAAGCGCGTGCGTGCTCATGCTCGGGCGGCGCTGATTTGAGCAGCGATGACGGCGGCGCATCGCCCAGCACCACCGGATAGGCGGGCGTGTCCAGGATCTTGATCAGCCGCTCGCGTTCGGCGCGGGGCGTGGCGTCGAGTATCTGCACGGTATCGACAATCCGCTGCGCCGGCTGCCGGCCGCCGCTGATCAGCATCAAACGCTCGCGTTCGCTCAGATGCAGGCTCAGGCTGAGTATCTGGGAAATCACCAGGCCGGTGAACAACACCAGCGCCAGACGCCAGAACAGCGATTGCGGCAAGAGCTTCATGCCGCGCCCTTGTCCACAGCGCCGGTCAGCACATAGCCTTCGCCGCGAACCGTCTTGATCAGCCGCGGTTCGCGCGGATCGTCGCGCAGACGCTGGCGCAAACGGCTGACCTGAACGTCGATGGCCCGTTCGAAGGGCTCGGTGTCGCGGCCATGCGTCAACTCCATGAGCTGGTCACGGCTCAGAACACGATTGGGATGGTCGAGAAAAACTCGCAGCATGCGGAACTCGGCACCACTCAGGGCAATGATGGTGCCTTCCGGATCGATCAGATGGCGTTCGACGTTGTCGAGCACCCATCCGGAAAACGTCGTGGTATCGGGCGCCGTATCGGCGCGCAGATTCGGCGGCATGCTGCGACTGCGCCGCAGGATGACCTTGATTCGCGCCAGCAATTCGCGGGCGCTGAAGGGTTTGGCGACGTAGTCGTCGGCACCGATTTCAAGCCCGACAATGCGGTCGGTTTCTTCGCCGCGCGCGGTCAGCATGATGACCGGGATGTGCTCCGTGCCCGGTCGCGAACGCAGGTTGCGGCAAAGCGTCAGGCCATCATCGCCCGGCAGCATCAGATCAAGCACGATGAGATCGATTTGCAGGCTGTCGAGCGCACGCCACATGGCCGGGCCGTCCGCTGCGGTTGAGGCACGCATCCCGTACTTTTCCAGATACTCGGATAGCAGGCGCCTGATTTCGCGGTCGTCGTCAACAACAAGGATGTGGTCAAGTGTTTCCATGACTGGATTTATACCTCACCAAGCGCGATGCCGCCGGGCAGTATGTAACGTACTGTTGCAAAGCACTCGCCTGTCATTCTGCGCTACAAATAAGCGGCTTGTTGACACTCGGCCATTACATTCACCGGCTCTAATGCAAAGCGTGGACGGGAAATTCCCGACGCGTCCGGCAAATCTCCCGGATTCTTGCAAAACGATTAAGGAGCACGATCATGAAAACAACACACACACTGGCAATAGCCGCTTCTACAATCCTGTTGGGTATCGCGGCAGTCAGCTATGCGCAGCCCGGCGGTGGCATGGGCATGGGCCCCGGCATGATGGGCGGCAACGCAGGTCCCGCGATGATGGGCGGTGGCATGGGCCACGGCATGATGGGCGGCGGCATGGGCCCCGGCATGATGGGCGGCGGAATGGGCCCCGGCATGATGTCCGGCGAGCGAATGACTGCGCACCTGGCCGCGCTCAAAACGGATCTCAAGTTGAAACCGGATCAGGAAGCGGCATGGACGACATTGAGCGAAGCGATGACAGGTCAAATGGCCGCCATGCAGGGCATGCATGCGCAAATGACCTCCAGCACCGCGACCACAACCACGCCGGAACGCATGGCGCAACATACTGCCTTCATGCAGGCCGGACTGGCCCAGATGCAGGCGATGCAGGAAACGGTCGGCACCTTTTACAAGCAATTGACCACGGAACAAAAAGCCGTATTCGACAAACTCATGCCGATGGGACAGGGCGGACGCCCAATGGCGCGCCGCTGATTCGAATCTTTCGCCTGGATTTTTGCAGAGAAATACTCTGCAGAAGCAAAAAACGGAGCCCTCGGGCTCCGTTTTTCTTTATTCGGGTGGGGTGACCGATGGGGCTCGAACCCACGACAACCGGAATCACAATTCTGTCTTCAATCGACGGTAATGAATTGTGTTTCATACTGTTCAGCGATTTGAATTGTGAAATATTCAGAGAATATCGCAGCCCACAAACCCGCGCCACTGAGTGAGGTAGGGGAAAAAATTTCACACTTCGCAGCAGCTTCATTCCGTACTTTTGCCGCAACCTCGCGTTAACGAAAAACCCCGCCGAAGCGGGGTTTTGTGATGCACTGTTATGCGGCCTTTCGTGCCACCGACTTTCGCTTACTCGGCGTCACTCTGGGTTGTTTGACTTCATCAGTCGCACGCCCCTGTTGCTTAACTTTCTCTCTCACAAACTCATTCCAAAGCTGCCTCTTCTCGCAATCAATAAAGCGCTGCAAAGCCTGCTTCATCAGTGTCTGATAACCCATACCTCCGTTCATAACAGCAATCGCTTTCAGGTCGTCAATCATCGACTGCTGCATACGAACAGAGATCATCTGCGTACCCGCTGCTGCATCAATAGCTTCCACAAGCGCGGGATCCGCTACCCTAACGAACTTCTCATCCGTCCCCAAGACTCCCTCTTCCCAAGCCTCGTCAGACGTGAGGATGGTTTGGTCAGTCATTGCACCCCTCTCCTATCAAATTAACCAACTCAGTCCAGCCATTAACGGCCGTACATACAATATATTAAGTTTACCCTACTATTTTCCAAGCCTCTCGTAAATACGAATAGAATTTTCATCGGCCCCATACGCAGATTTGATGAAAATATTTCCATCCCTATAAACAAAAATCACTTTGAGACGCCGCCCACTGTTCGTCTCGGAAACGAACCATAGAGTTGGCGGATCGGTTTGATGGTCCGCCCTAGGGTCTTCCAAATACTGTCCCGCCTTGTTGGCAAAGCATTCACGCACATCATCTTCCGAGACGGAATGCTTGGCCGCGAGTTTATCTCGGATTACCTGAGAAAAAATAACAGCCACCAGTTCCTCCTCTTCAATTCGAATGCGCGTAGCTATTGTATATACATTTTTCTAAACAATCAACTTCAATTAAGCCAACTATTCACAAATTTAGTGTCAATACAATTTTACTGGAAGTATGGTGAAAGCCCGCCCGAATTCGGTATACTTCACCCGCCGATCATTGATAGGTGACCGGCCAAAGAAAACGCCCCGACTGGGCTGTCCAGACGAGGCGGAAAGAGCCGGTTACCCGACTGCAGAGTGGCTACTTTAGCAAAGGCGACAGACCTTGTGCAAGGGCCAATGGATGTGGTAACAGGCGTTTTCTCTGCAAGGCAATGCAGAAAGGAAACATAACCATGGCCGCTAAACAAACCCAAACGCGCGAAGTAAACCGCAGTTCGGTGACTGGCAAGTTCGTGACTGAGAAGTTCGCGAACACGCACCAGCGCACCACCGAGCACGAGCGCATCCGTGTTCCGGCACCAGCACCGGCGCCGCGCAAGAAAGGAAATTAAGCAGTAGTACAACCACCGTAGTACAACCGGGACCCTCGGGTCCCGGCTTTAAAACCGACGACTCCTGAATCACGAAGTAATAGGACGAAAGTAGCCCTTGATACAGGCCTTATTTCGAATGCAGAGCTGGATGTGACTCTTATCTTGGAATCCTGCGTCGGGATACAGCGAATCACCTTCCGGAAACATTGCCCGAACGCTGTCGTAGGCCGGAAAGCTTTTTTCCGCCCTGAAGTCGTGCAGGCTGTTGATCACCAAACAGTCGAGCATGCGAACCGCCTTGTCCTTACCCCCTTTGTTTTCTGGCATCGGAAGGTCCACGGCTGCTTGAATGTCCTCCAGCATTTTATGGGCATCCTTGACCTGCCGCTGCCCACTGCTATCAAGTAAGTTGAGGCAATGGCGAAGATCGATCACAGCGCCGATGACAAAGGGGACTTTAATCTGCCCTGCAGCAACGCGGTCGAGAGCCCATTCTTCGGCCCGTTGTGGATTTCCTTCCCAGAAGTAGATTCCATGCCCGAGCCAATCCCACTTCTTGCGGGAAGGATTGAGGTGCCGTTGCCTGCCACTCAACAAGCCTTCGCCAATCTTCTCGTCGCAGCCGTGAAAACCTATGACGAACGACGGCTGGTACTCGTAGAGTTCCCAGAACGAAGACACTGAATCAGCGCTTGGTAGCCTTGACTGGCGCGCCAATGCGATTCAGAAACGCGACGGCGGTTTTACGACTGCCCGCGATTTCCTTGCTGTAGCTGACCATAGCCCGTCGCAGTTGCGGCGCTGTCATGTCCTTGGAAACAAACTGACCGGTCACCGACGAACGCACCACACGCTTAGATGATGCGCCTTTGACGCTACTTGTAGCGGCGCGCTTGGCTATCGGTTTGGTGGTGGATTTCATCGGACAATTTCTGGAAATCGATATCGGAGGCCTAAATGCTAACTGCTTTCTGTCAGTCCGACAACCTGAAGCATTCAGACCTTCATTCAATACAACTGGCCCAGTTCAGATGTTTCTCAGTTGGCGATCACCTGCTCGCGACGGACTTCGCGTGCCGCCTGCTCAACGCCGATACTGTAGGAGCTTCCATATCCCGCTGCAACAAGATGCCGCCTCGATGCTCGGGCATTCGACCGATGCAGTGACCAGACGTCACTACATTCGCGGCACACGCAAGGCGCCGCCGCTACAGTAGAAATAAAACGGGAAGCGCGAAATAATTCCACACTTCCCGGTATATTTCACACTTGTTAGCGAGCACTCTCGCTAAACAATAGACTTGGTGGGGTGACCGATGGGGCTCGAACCCACGACAACCGGAATCACAATCCGGGACTCTACCAACTGAGCTACGGCCACCACCGAAACTGCTTCCCGGCAAAGAACTCGCCGCTGTGCAGGGGGCGAATTATCGGAGATCATGGCAAAAGAATCAAGCATCGGCGTCGATAAAAGTCGGCGCTGGCGAGACGGCGATTGTGATGGCCGGGCGTTGACTATGCGTGCGCTGTAAAAGCCGTCACCGCTCGCCGTCAAGCGAATAGACAATGTCAGGCCCGCCTCGGCAATCAATTTTCCATACGAATGCGTATCTCGATATTGCCACCGCAAGCCAAGTCGAGTAACATATTTCAGAACGCTGTTCCGCTATGCAGTTCCCCAGCTGCATTCCCGAAATTCTAAAGGACTCGAACTCCATGGATCTCAATTTCACCGCCGAAGAACAGGCATTCCGGGAGACGGTGCGCGATTTTCTGCGCGCCAAACTGCCGTCAGAACTCAGCCGCAAGGTACTCGGCGGAAAACGCATGAAAAAAGACGATTACGTGCTTTGGCAGAAGATCCTGCATGAACAAGGCTGGGGTGCGGTCAGTTGGCCCGAGGAATTTGGCGGCACCGGCTGGAATGCAGTGCAGCAGCATATTTTCGACGAAGAATGTGCCGATGCGGGCGCACCAATGCAACTGCCGTTCGGACTCAAGATGGTGGCGCCGGTCATCATGAAATTTGCCAATCCGGCGCAGCAGCAGCGTTTCCTGCCGCGCATCATCGATGGCAGCGACTGGTGGTGCCAGGGCTATTCCGAGCCAGGCTCCGGTTCCGATCTGGCCTCGCTCAAGACCCGTGCGGTCCGCGAGGGCGACCATTACATCATCAACGGGCAGAAGACCTGGAACACCCTTGGCCAGTACGCTGACTGGATTTTCTGCCTGGTCCGTACCAGCACGGAAGGCCGGCAGCAAGCGGGCATTTCATTTTTGCTGATCGACATGAAAAGCCCCGGCGTCACGGTGCGGCCGATCATCATGCTGGACGGCGAGCATGAGATCAACGAAGTCTGGTTCGAGGACGTCAAGGTGCCCGTCGAAAATCTGATCGGTGAGGAAAACAAGGGCTGGACTTACGCCAAGTTCCTGCTTGGCCATGAGCGCACCGGCATTGCCGGCGTCGGTCGCTCCAAACGCGAACTGAAGAAACTGAAAGCCATCGCGAAGAAGGAAGTCGCAAACGGCAAGCCGCTGATCGAAGACCAGCGCTTTCGCGACCGCATTGCGCAACTCGAACTTGAAATCATGGCGCTGGAAATCACCAACCTGCGAGTGATCTCCGCGGAAGGCAAGGAAAAAGGCGCGCCGAGACCAGAGGCGTCGATCCTCAAGATCAAGGGCTCCGAGATTCAGCAGTTGCTGACCGAGTTGCAGATGCAGGCGCTGGGTCATTACGCCCTGCCCTACATCGAAGACGGCCTCAACGACGCCTGGCAGGGCGATCCGCTGATGGACGCTTATGCCGACTATGCTGCGCCGCTCTCCGGCCATTACTTCAATGTTCGCAAGACCACCATCTATGGCGGTTCAAACGAAATCCAGAAAAACATCATCTCGCAGATGATCCTCGGGCTCTAAACCATGAACTTCAATTACACAGAAGAACAACTCGCCTTGCAGGACACCTTGCGCCGCTTCATCGCCAAGGATTACGCTTTCGAACACCGCCGCACATTGGCGAAATCAGATGACGGGTTTGATCGTGAGGCGTGGAAGACCTTTGCCGACTTCGGCATTCTGGCCCTGCCCTTCCATGAGGACTTTGGTGGACTGAACGGCACCGCCGTCGATACCATGCTGGTCATGGAAATGCTTGGCCGTGGTCTGGCTCTGGAACCCTACGTATCCACCGTGGTGTTGTGCGGCGGACTAATCCGCGATGCAGGCAGCAATGAACAGAAGGAAACCCTGCTGCCGGAAATTGCCGGCGGTGAACTGATGCTGGCCTTGGCCCATTTCGAGGCCGGCGGTCGCTACCAGTTCGACCATGTCGCCACCACCGCGACAGCCAATGGCAGCGGCTGGAAACTCGACGGTACCAAGGCCGTGGTGCTGGGCGCACCATCGGCCGACAAGCTGATCGTTTCTGCTCGATGCAACGGCGGCATTTCACTTTTCCTGGTCGATGCCAACTCTCCCGGACTCTCACTACGCGCCTATCCGACGCAGGATGGTGCGCGGGCCGCCAATATCAAACTGGCAGGCGTCGAAGTCGGTGCGGATTCGATGATCGGCGCAGCTGGCGAAGCTCTGGCCATCGTTGACCGCGCGCTCGATTACGCCAACGCCGCACTGTGCGCCGAGGCCATCGGCATTATGTCGGCGCTCAATGAAGTCACGCTCGAATACCTCAAGACGCGCAAGCAGTTCGGCGTGCCGATCGGTAATTTCCAGGCGCTGCAGCATCGCATGGCCGACATGGTGATTGCCACCGAGCAGGCCCGCTCCATGGCCACGCTGGCCGCAGTTCGCGCGGACTCGCCGGATGCTGCCGAACGCAGCCGCGCCGTGGCCGCCGCCAAGGCCTATGTCACGCAATCGGCGCGGCTGGTCGGGCAGCAAGCCGTGCAACTGCATGGCGGCATGGGCGTGGTTGACGAATTGAACGTCGGCCACTACTTCAAGCGCCTCACCATGATCGGACTCACCTTCGGCGACGCGGACTATCACCTGGGCAAATTCAGCGACACTCTGCTCACAGCATGACCGGTCGGATCATCAATCGTCGCGACCTCGACTTTCAACTCTTCGAAGTACTGAATGTCGAGAAACTGACCGCTCACCCTCGCTACGCAGAGCACAACAAGGAAACCTTCCTTGCCGTGCTTGATACGGCCGAGGCGATGGCCACCGAGAAATTCGCACCGCACAACCGCAAGGCCGACGAAAACGAGCCGACTTTCGACGGCCAGCGCGTGACCATGAT
>JAIPCF010000101.1 GCA_021738385.1 Sulfuritalea sp.
CGCGGACAAGTGAGGTTCTGGGGTCAGCAGTCGAATGTTGCCGGCGTCTACCGGCAACTCGATTACCTGCTTTCCGGTTTGCCGGAAAAGGAGGCGCTGGGTCTCAATATTATCGAGGCGCAGGCCTGCGGCACGCCGGTGATAGCTGTGGATGCGCCACCGTTTACCGAAACCGTGCTGAACGACGAAACCGGTTTTCTATATCGTGATCCGCGGCTGGATGGCGGCGAGGATTTCGGGCGTTTGCTCGATGAATTGCTGGCGGGTCGGGAGCGGCCGCAGCCTGCGCGTGCACCGGATCATCTTGCGCGCTTTTCTTTCGATTCCTTTGTCGAGCGACTGCGGCCCGTGGTGGCCGATGCCGAGAATCAGCTCAAGCGCGCATAAAGCTCTATCAATTGTGTCGTCATCAATGTCAGATCAAGGTGGGCAACGCTGGCGCGAGCCGCATCGCGCATGCCTGAAGCCTGCGTACATAGCGTATCCAGGCTGGCTGCCAAAGCGGACACATCTCCTGCAGCAATCACCGCACCGTTAGCGGCGGTGACCAGTTCCGCCGCGCCACAGGTGTTCGTGGTGAGCAGCGGCAGGCCGCAGGCCAGTGCCTCCAGCGAGGCGTTGGGAAAGGGGTCGTAAAGCGTGGGCAGGGCGAATACATCCGCCGCACCATAAAATGGCCGCACGTCGGTTTGCGCTCCCAGGAACAGCACACGATCGTCCACACCGAGGGTTTGCGCCAGACTGCGCATCAGCGATTCGTGTTTGTCGCGGCCAACGATCCAGAGTCGTGCATCGTCGCGAGTCATACGTTGCAGCGCTCGCAGCAGGGTCGGCAGACCCTTGCGCTCATAGCCGGAGCCGACAAACAGTAATACGGGTGTTGTCTCGGTAATCCCGATTTTTTCACGCAGGGCCAACCCGCGCTCCTCTCGCAGGCGCGGGTGAAAAGCCTCAAGATCGACACCGCTGTATATCACCTGCAGCTTTTCTTCGGGCACACCGAAGCGGCGCGCAATATCGTCTTTCACCATGCGCGAGTTGCAGATGACTGTGCGCAGCTTCGGGTGGTGAAACATTTCGGCTTCTGCCATCAGCGTGTAGCGATGCCAGGGCGCCAGCCGGTCGCTGGGCTTGGCCCGCAGTTCCAGCCAGGTGGCGTGAACGCCGTCACCGGCGCGATAGATGTCACAACCGGGGATGCGTTCATGGCTTTGCACCAGATCAAAACGTCCTTCGCCAATCACGCGCTGCACGCCACGCGAAAAACTGGCGTCGCGCCAGGTTCGCCCGAGGTAAAAAGGATTGATGCGCAGACCTGCTGCACCGCCCAGCGTGTCGCCTTTCCATTCGCGTGCAATGATCGAAACATCGACTCCCTTGTCTTGCAACGCCGCCAGCGCGCGTTCGACAAAGCGCTCGGCACCGCCGAAGGGCGTGTACTTCTGGCGCACGATGGCCAGCTTCATGTCTCAGCTTCAGCCGAGCTCAAGGTAGCCGGCGCAGTGCGCGGCAACAATTCCTCACACGCCGCCAGCACTTGCGCGACCGGTAGCGTGGTCAGGCAATCGCTCACCTTGCTGTCATTGCAGCCGGCCATGCCGCAGGGCCGGCAAGGGTGTGTGGTTGATGCGACAACGCGGTGAAGGGTTTTCCCGGCATTGCCCCATGGTCCCCATTCACGATCGCCCGAAGGACCGAAGATAGCGACTACGGGCGTACCCATCGCTGCGGCAATGTGCATCGGTGCCGAATCGACGCCGACAAACAGCTTCGCTCGAGCTGTCAGTGCAGCGAGCTCCTTGAGGGAAAGCTCTCCCGACAAATTGATGGTTTCCCGAAAAGTTCCCACAGGGACGCAACGCGCTGGCGCTGGCTCGCTTTGCGTACCTGGGATTCCGCTTCGCGGACAGGTAACGGCGCTCTTGGTGCGTATCGCAAGAATGTCGGCGATCAAGGCCTTCTCGTTCGCGTCGGGCGCCGATGTGATCACGATGGGCCACTTCTTCGCTGCCAATGCGTCACACAGTTCTGCTACCTGGTCGGCGGGCCAGCATTTGAAGGACCAGCGGGAAGCGGGATGAACATGGATGAATCCATCTGCCTGCAAGCCATGCTGCGCCATCAATTCCACAACCCGCTCCTCAGCCTTTGCTCCAGGTACCAGGACGACATGTACATCCTCGGCAGCCGGATCCAGGCCGAGCGCTCGCAAGCTGTCCAAGTTGGTGTCCACGGTGTGGCGCTGTGGGTCGGACTGTGCGGGGTAAAGATGAGTAAAGCTGTTGGTCCAGAAACCCTCGCGGAATTTTGGCGCCACCGACCAGCGCGGTCGCAGCAGGCGCACCAACCAGGCGCCACGGGTGTGTACCGAAAGATGCACCACCAGATCATAACGGCGTGCCCTCAATTCGCGGATCAATCGCCATTCCGCTGCCGCCTGGCTTGCCATTCCCTGCCGCTTCCAGTCGCGGTCGATCAGATGCAGTTGCGCCAGTGCGGGGTGCCCATCGAGCATCGGCGCGGTATCCGCATAGACCAGCGCATCGATCTCGCATTGGGGGGCCAGGCTCTGCAGGGTCGAGATTACAGGTGTGGCCAGCAGCACATCACCGTGGTGGCGCAACTTGATTACCAGCGCTCGGCGCAAGCTGGCCGGAGAGAAAACTTCAGTGGGCATGGTGCCATTTTGCCAGAGCGGGAGTTCGCTGATGACGCTCATCTTTGAAGACGCCAAATTGCAACAAAACACTTTCAGTTTGCCGTCTTGTCGCTTGACCTGATTACGCATTTACCGGAAACTAGGCACCATGGGCATCTCTCTCGATCACCTCGAAAACAAGGTCGAACAAATACTGGCGGTATGTGCCAGTTTGCGCAACGAGAATCAGGCCTTGCGCGCGCATGCCGCAGGCCTTGAGGCCGAGAGAGACTCGCTTGTCTCGAAGATTGACGTTACCTGCCGGCGACTCGAGGCTTTGGCGACGCAGCTTCCCGAAGAATGAGCGAGACCCTCGAAGTCAAATTGCTGGGCAAGGACTATCGAGTCGCCTGTGAGCCAGGTGAACGCGAGGCACTTCTTGCGGCAGTTGCTTTTCTCGAGGGTCGGCTGAACGAAATCAGCGAGAAAGCTCGCGGTAGTGGAGAGCGTATCGCGGTCATGGCCGCACTGAATCTTGCGCACGAATTTCTCACCGCAAAAAATACACCTGCGGATGTTGCTGCCAGACTTGAAAGCGAAGCGATTCAGCGTAGAATAAATTCCATCGAAGCCAAGCTCGACGAATCGTTGGCGCAACACGAACAGTTGTTCTGATCGCTGTTCTGAAGATATCCCGCCGCTGATTCGTGAAGGATTTGCCTGGTTTCCCAGGGTTTCCCCTGCGGTGTTCGCCAAGGCCAACCATTCCTTGAACCAATGCAAATTGGCATGGCCGCAGCCCATAGACGCCGCCGTTGTGATCGCTCCCAGTGAGCGAACCTGAAGCGGCAGGAAAGTGGCCTCTCTGAACCCAGGTTCAGAATGCCGGCCAAACGGCACTCGCGGGGGAATCTTTCAGCAGGGCGCGGATTGATCCGCGCCCTATTTGTTTGTTCTATAGTTTGCTGCATCCATGAGCGATCAAGAAGACCAAGCGCCGGACCAGTTGCGTGAGATGTTCATAGGCCGCCAGCCGATTCTCGACAAGGATCAGGGGCTGGTAGGTTATGAGTTGCTGTTTCGTCCGACGGCGGACAACTCGGCACATGTTGATGGCGCCAAGGCCGCAACGGTGGCCACTGCTGATGTTGTCTGCAAGGCGTTTGCGGAACTTGGTCTGGCCAACGTATTTGGACAGGTGAGAGCCTTCATCAATGCGGACGCAGATTTTCTGGCAACCGATCTGGTGGAGGCGCTGCCAAAAGACATCGTGGTGCTGGAAGTCGATGTTGCAGCTTTCGCCTCGTCAAGTTTGCTGCAGCGCTGCCAGGCTTTAAAAGGCAGAGGTTACGCATTCTCCATTTCAGGTTTGACTGAAGTCGGCGAACCGATCTGGCCGCTGATTGAGCTTGCCACCTGGATCAAGATAAATATTGATGGTCTTGAGGGGGATCAGTTGCAGGCTCTGGCGCGGGCACTCAGTACAGCCCGTCGCGCTCTGATCGCGGCGCGTGTCGAGTCACAGGCGCAAATGGGTCTGTGCCGCATTTTGGGTTTCGAGCTGTTTCAGGGTTACTACTTCGCCAAACCCGTGATAGTCGAAGGGCGCAAGCTCGATGCATCGACCCGGGGTTTGCTCAACTTGATCAAGATGCTCGCGCAAGACGCCGATGACGCCAGTCTCGATGCCGCATTTCGAGCCGAACCGGCCCTGGTGATCAATCTGCTGCACCTGACCAATTCCGTGGGTGTTGGCGCACGTGCACGAATGACCTCGGTGCGACATGCCATTACCGTGCTGGGCCGTCGCCAATTGCAGCGCTGGTTGCAGTTGCTGTTGTTCAGCCACGGCAAGAACGTCGACCACGCTCACAATCCGCTGCTGCAACTCGCTGCCCTGCGCGGAAGGTTAATGGAGTTGCTGGCCGAACGTCTGCACCCGGACCAAAGGGACTTGGGCGATCCAGCCTTCATTACCGGCCTGATGTCCGTGGTGCCAGCCGCGCTTGGCATGTCGATGACCGATGTACTGGCCCAGATCGCCGTCGGCAATGATGTACGACTGGCTTTGACACAAAAGACAGGATTGATCGGCAAGCTGTTTGCGCTGACTCAGGCTTATGACGACAACGATGTTGCCGGAACGAAAGCCTTGCTCTCTAGCTACGGGGAGGCCGGCAGCATGGGCCTGCTGAGCGAGGCGCTTGCCGAGGCATTGACCTGGGTGCAGCAACTGGGCATTGAAGCGCACTGACAGAGGAATACAAATGCGTTACTGGCTGATGAAAACCGAGCCTGCAGTCGTGGGCATTGATGACGTGCTGGCCATGCCGAAGCAGACCATCGACTGGTGGGGAGTGCGCAACTACCAGGCGCGCAACTTCATGCGTGACCAGATGAAAGTCGGCGACGGTGTCTTCTTCTATCACTCGTCCTGCCCTGAGCCGGGTATCGCGGGATTGGCGGAAGTGTCGCAACTCGCCTATCCGGACCGCACCCAGTTCGATCCCGAGAGTCACTACTTCGACCCAAAATCCACGGCCGAAACCCCGCGCTGGGTCAATGTTGACGTACGCATCGTCAAAAAAACGCGGCTCATTGGTCTTAACGAGTTACGCGCACATCCAGAGCTGGCCAATATGCGGGTTCTGCAGCGCGGCAACCGGCTTTCAATCACACCGGTCGATCCGGCGGAATGGAAATTCATTGTCGGCAAGCTGGTGAAAGCAAACAAATGACCCTGTGGTGGCTCAGCTATCCGTTGCTCGGTGTTTTTGCCGGTTTTGTCGCCGGCCTGTTTGGTGTCGGCGGCGGGCTGACCATTGTGCCGCTACTGTTCATGTTGTTTACCGCGCAGGCATTTCCGGTGGAGCACAGCATGCACCTGGCGCTCGGGACCTCGATGGCAACCATCGTATTCACATCGATTTCCAGCATGCGTGCGCATCATGGTCATGGCGCCGTGCGCTGGGACATCGTCAAAAGTTTTGCACCGGGGTTGATGATCGGCACCTTGTCGGGCTCCTTCTTTGCGGCATGGGTGCCGACGCGGCCGTTGGCCGTGGTATTTACCGTGATTGTCTATTACGCTTCGCTGCAGATGGTGCTGGACTTCAAACCCAAGCCCCATCGCCAATTGCCGGGAACCATAGGCATGGTGTTCACCGGCACACTGATAGGCATTGTTTCAAGTCTGGTGGCTGCCGGCGGCGGATTTCTCTCGATACCCTTCATGGTGTTCTGCAACGTAGTGATACATCAGGCTGTCGGTACTTCGGCGGCCTTGGGCTTTCCGATTGCCGTGGCTGGCACCGTGGGATACATCGTTAGCGGATTCAAGACACAGGGTTTGCCGGATTTTTCGCTGGGATATGTGTATTTGCCGGCCTTTATCGGCGTCGTTGCGATCAGTTTTCTGATGGCGCCGGTGGGTGCCCGCCTTGCACACAAGTTGCCGGTCAAGCAACTGAAACGCGCCTTTGGTGTCTTTCTCGCCTTGCTGGCCAGCAAGATGCTGCACGGTCTATTGACCGGTTAAGCAGAGGTCGCAATTGAGTCGGGCAAGCCGAAAGCTGTTGGCATGCCCGATACTACTGCGTGTTCTAAGGCCGAACGACGGTCCAGCCTTTTTTGCTTTTGTTGATGATCTCGATGACGCCGGCGTTGACGTAGCCGATCTTCGGATGCATGTCCGCCTCGGTCAATTTCTGACCCTTCATGGTGTTCTGGCACATTACAACCTGTGCGCCGGACCCCAGGGTTTCGTCAATGCGGCCTGCAAGCGGCGAATCAAATTTCAGCATTCCCGAACCCATACCGAAGACGACAAGCTGGACGTCGGTTTTGAACTTGCCCTTGGATTTGCCCGACGTATAGGTGCCGCCGGCGGCCTGGACGTTCTTGATAACGTTCAATGCCTGATTCCAGGTTTTGGGATCGCTGTCGCTGACCTGGATAACAACGCCGGTCTTGGCGGCCATCGCTACCGGTGCGCCGACGGCGAAAATTGCACTGGCAAGCATGAGTTGGATAAATAGTCTGCGAATCATTGTGGCTCCTCCTTGGTTGTGTGACTGCGCTGACGACCGCCGACGAATAGTCGAATAGTGGCGGCCGATAAAATAAGACGCGAGAGCGGGTCGGTTTATTCCCTCGACGACTCACCAACGAGGTTTCGTCATTGCGAGGGAATAAATTCATCTCCACCTGCGTCATACTGTGCTTGGAGGATGCATTTGATGAATTGGCTGCAATCGCGAGAGCAACGCGAACTGATGGAGCAGATGAGGGCAAGCCGCGGCCGCTTGTATCGCGTTGCCTTTGCCTGGAGCCATGATGCGGCACTGGCGGATGATCTTGCCCAGGAAGCCCTGACGCGAGGCCTGTCGCGAATTGATCAATTGCGCGAATCCGCAAAGTTCATGAGTTGGCTGTTCTCGATTCTCAATCGATGCTGGATCGATCACCTGCGCGCGCAGCGTCGTGATGTTGACGACGAGTCGCTTACTGAACTGCCCTCTGATCTTCCCGGTCCAGATATTCATGCCGAACGGCAGGAAACGGTGAACCGGGTGCGTAGTGCGATCGCTGCGCTGCCGCTCGGTCAAAGGCAGGTTGTCACACTGGTCGATCTCGAAGGCTTTTCATATGCTGAAGTTGCTGAAGTTCTGGAGATACCGATAGGAACAGTCATGAGTCGGCTATGCCGCGCACGCGGCTCATTGCGAGAACTGTTGATGGAACAGGTGGCGGCGCAGCCACGCCTGAGGAGTGTGAAATGAACCAAGAGCTGAAATTTTCCGACGAGCACTTGAACGCATTTGTCGACAACCAACTGGGCACCCAGGAATGTGACGAGATTCTGACGGCGATTGCCACCGACGCAGAACTTGGTCAACGTTTGTGCGAACTGCGTTCCGCCAAGGAATTGGTGCGTCATGCCTATGGTCGGGTACCAAATTCCCGCCGCCCGGCGAATCGTCACTTTTCGATCTGGAGTGGCGCACTGGCAGCGAGCCTGACTTTGGTGGTCGGCGTATTGATCGGCTGGTTGGGGCACCAATCGGCGACAGCGCAAGAGTCACCCGGTGCAACGGCAGCCTGGACCGCGCGTCTGTTTGCCTCAGAACCCACGCGCATTCTGATTCATCTCGACAGCTCCCGATCCGAACAAATGGATGCCGCTCTCGATTTGGCGGAAGCCTATCTGGCCAAGGTTGGCAATGCCCGCGTTGAGGTCATCGCCAATAACCGTGGACTGGACTTGCTCAGAGCACGCACCACGCCGTATGCTATACGCATCGCCGGCATCAAGTCGCACTATGATCGCGTCGGCTTCATCGCTTGCGGACAGACCATCGCTCGTCTGCGCGGTGGTGGAGAAGATGTCGCCCTGGTGCCCGAGGCGGCTGTGACCCGGACTGCGATTGAGCACGTCGCCGAACGGGTGCAGCAGGGCTGGACCTATCTGAAAATCTGAAAGAGGGTCGGTAGTGGTTCAGCCCGGACGTACCGTAGTGGCATCCTGTCCGAACAGCACGCGCTTGGCCTCATCCGTCATTGCCGGGTCGGGATTGATTCTCGTCGCCAGCGCGTAAGCCCGCTCTGTTGCCGGGCGTTGGCGGATCGATTCGAACCAGCGCTTGAGTTGCGGAAAATCGTCCAGATTCTGTCCTTGCCTTTTGTGCGGCACGATCCACGGATAACAAGCCATGTCGGCAATCGAGTAGTTGCCGGCAATGAAATCGCGCCCGGTCAGTTGCTTGTCCAACACCGCATACAAGCGCGCCGTTTCCTTGACATAGCGCTCGATGGCATAGGGAATTTTCTCCGGTGCATAGGTGCCGAAGTGATGATTCTGGCCCGCCATCGGCCCCAGCCCGCCCATCTGCCAGAATAGCCACTGCAAAGTCTCGTTGCGTCCACGCAGGTCCTGAGCAATGAACTGCCCACTCTTGTCCGCCAGGTAGAGCAGGATGGCACCCGACTCAAACAACGCCAGCGGCGGGCCGCCGTCGGCCGGCTCGTGGTCCACCATTGCGGGAATCCGGTTGTTGGGCGAGATCTTGAGAAACTCCGGCGCGAACTGCTCGCCCGCGCTGATATTGATCGGAACGACTCGATGAGGAAGGCCGGTTTCTTCGAGAAACATCGTGATCTTGTGGCCGTTGGGAGTGGTCCAGTAGTAAAAGTCAATCATGAAGCAGGCTCCGGAAAGTGTTGCTGGTTTCGTTGCAGAATGAGGCGCGCGACTTCAGTGGCCCACAAAGAATAGATAGCCGGCCCGGGATGAAATCCATCCGTCGCCATGGTGCTCGGCTCCATCATCGCATAACTCAGCTTGACGAATTCGCAGCGTGGATCCCTGTTCGCAAGCGTGTTCAGTGCGCGGTCAAAATCCTGCGCGCGGCTGCCGACATACCAACGCAAAGGTTGCGGCAGTGCCGGGAAACGATGCATCGGTGGCAGGCCGCTCAAAAGAACATGGCGCGCGCGGAATTTGCCCACCAGCAATTCGACCAGCTGATTTTGCTGGCGACGCCATTGTTTCATCGGCAGTTGTCCGGTGACGTCATTGACTCCCAAAGAGGTCACGACTACGTCGAACTCGTCGGCCGGCTTACTTTCAAGGCGCACCAGCATGTCTGCGGTGGTCGCACCTGTAAAGGCGAGCAGTTTCCAGTGTACTGCAAAGGAAGCGGCGAGCCTGGCAACAAGCTGTCCACTCAGCGCTTCCTCTTGAGTCCGCGCTCCGACACCGGCCGCCGCCGAGTCGCCGACCAGCAGCAGGCGCAAGTTCGGGCCGCTACCGCAATTACCTGCGCGCAGGCCTTCGGGTTCCGGCAGTATCGGCACCCGGCGGCGCACCTGGCGACCTTGCACCAGTAAAACCGGCGCAAGGGCCAGGGTGGCGAGTGCGTGGCGCAGGTTTTCGCCGGGCACGGTATTCAGCGCTGATTGTGTGTGCCGGCTCTCACCGCCACATAGACTTCGCGCAAGAACAGACCGAGCGCGGCGATCATCGCCAGCATGGCGGCAATGAACAAGGCAGCCACGCTGCGCGCGAGACCGATGCCGAGCAAGGCACCAAGAAAGGCGCCGGCCACCACCAGGCACACCAGCAGTGCCGAGAGCACGGCGCAAAAAATCGCGTAGTACACCAGCTTGCTGCGCCGCTCCAATAGGCGGATTTCCCTGCTCGCATCCTCAGCGCTCCCAGCTTCGGGGGTCGATATTCGTTCCTGCACTACGCGCCGGCGATCGACAATTCGCCCCAGCCGGGTATTGAGCGCATTGATCATGGTTGCAATCGCCGTCAGCAAAAAAACCGGCGCGACTGCCAGTTGGATAACACGAGTGATATCGGTGAGCTGGGATTCCATGACTGCGCGGTTTCCGAGAAGGGCAAGCACGCATCAGAACAGATTATTGGTCCCGGTGGAATCCCCATATTGCTGGCAGCTCATCTGGCGATAACGATCAAATTGCTCGAACACTCGAAACGAAGCTGCGTCGAAGCCACGCCGATGGCGCACATACGCTACTATTTCGCGACTGAGTTACATCGTTGCCGACGTATGGGCGCCTGCGGATTACCACCCGACTCGCCCACGCCGGCCATAACCAAGGAGATTTTGATGATGAAGTTGTACTACGGCCCCGGCGCCTGTTCCTTTGTACCCCATGTCGCGCTTGAGGCGATCAAAGCCGCCACCGGTGAGGATTTTGAAGCCCAGGCGGTCAAGCTGCACAAGGGAGAACAGAAGACACCCGAGTATCTGGCCCTGAATCCCCTCGGACTGGTGCCCGTCCTGGTAGTCGACGGCAAGCCGCTGACACAGATCGTGGCGATTTGCGATTTTCTCGATCGCCGCTTTCCACAGGTCGGCCTGTTACCGGCTGACCCGTGGCAGCGCGCGCAGGCGATGTCCACCTTTGCCTGGATGAACAACACCGTCCATCCGACCTTCACTCACATTTTCCGTCCGGGAAATTTTGCCGAGGGCGACGATGCCCAGGCGGAGGTCAAACGCAAGGGTGTCGAGAGCTTCAAATCGCATCTCGAACGCATTCAGACCCTGGCGGAAAAGGCCGCACCCTTCCTGACGGGCGACAAGGTTTCCGTGGTCGATGCCTATGCCCTGGTGTTTTTGCGCTGGGGTGGTCTGGGCGGCATCGACCCGGCCGGCTTGCCGGTGTACAAGACCTTTGTTGAGCGTCTCGCCGAGGCGCCACCTGTCGCAGCGGCCATAGCGCGCGAAGGCATCACACTAGAAACTTTCAAGAAGTAAGCGCTGACCCCGGGCTCGCCCGGGTCGCGTCGGCGCCGCAAGGCGCCGACTGAATTTTCGGCCTCGGGCAGCACTCACGGCAAATCGACGCCGTATCACGAACGCCGACTTTTGCCGCTGGGTTCAGTGCTGCGCTGTTTCCAGCAGTCGCGAAATCTGTGCGTCCTTGTCCCGCCACAATTGCTGCACCCAGTGCTGGAAGGCTTCACGCACCGCCGGGTCGCCTGCGTAGTCGCTCTTCAGCAGATGGTCCGGCACTGGCAGGCTCTGCACCCGAACAATGACCCGCTTCAGTCTGCCGCAGAGAAAATCCCAGAACACCGGCGCGCCATCCGGGTAGACAATGGTCACGTCGAGGATGGCTTGAAAGCGGTCGCCCATGGCGTTCAGCGCCAGCGCGATGCCACCTGCCTTGGGCTTGAGCAGGTGCAGATAAGGTGATTGCTGACGCTGGTGTTTCGCTGCAGTGAAGCGCGTGCCTTCAAGAAAATTCATCACGCTGGTCGGGATCAAGGCAAACTTTTCGCAGGCGCGGCGGGTTGCCGCCTGATCCTTGCCGCGCATTTCCGGGTGCTTCTTCAAAAACTCCTCGCTGTGGCGGCGCATGAACGGGAAATCAAGTGCCCACCAGGCCAAACCCATGACCGGAACCCAGATCAGCTGCTGCTTGAGAAAAAATTTCAGCAAGGGTATGCGGTGGTTGAGCAAGTGCTGCAGTATGAAAATGTCGGTCCAGGTCTGGTGATTGCAGTTGACCAGATACCAGTTGTGCGGGTCGAGACCCGCAATGCCTTCGACATCCCAGGCGGTGCGCTGGGTCAGCCGCATCCAGCCGCTGTTGCAGGAAATCCAGGCCTCGGCGATGGAAATCAGCACGGGGTCGATGCGCAGCCGAATGCCCTTGAAGGGCAGAACCAGTTTCACCAATGCAAACAGCAGCAGCAACGGCACCCAGAACAGCGCATTGAGCGCCAGCAATGTAAAAGCGATGAGGCCAATCAGCGGCGACGGCAGAAAATTCAGCATGACACGCTCAACGGCTCCATATCGGCTATGGGACTATCGCAAGACAATCTTCTCGACCTTGTCCGAACTAGGTTTGCCTTGCCTGGCGCCTCACGGCGGCTGACGTGGCCACAACGCCATCGCGGGCGAAGGCTTCAACGTTCTCTTCCAGATCATCAAGGTCGTAAAGGTAATTCACCATTACGCCGAAAGACTGCTTGAGGCCTTTTGCCGAAGCATCGCCAAGCGGGTTGATGCGCTCCAGGCGAGCACCGTTGCCCAGGTGAAAACGAGCCACGGGGTCAAGCGGCTGCCGGATATCGCCGCGGCCTTTTTTGGCCAGTATCAAATAACGTGCTGCCAGCTTGGTCAGCGCAGCATTGATCTTGCGCGCACTCGTGACATTCTCGCTCTTTGACCACTCGCCTTCGGCAAGTTGCTCGGCGTCAATTTCCAGTCCGTCCGCGGCGAGCTCCTGCGGATTCTTGCGCGCCCAGGAGGCAAAGCCGGGCAGGGGCGATAGCGTGGCGAAGTGCTTCAGTTTGGGGAAGTCGCGCCTGAGATCGTCGATCACGCGTTTGAGCAAAAAGTTGCCAAAGGACACGCCGCGCAAACCGGGTTGCGTATTTGATATCGAGTAGAAAATCGCCGTATCGGCGCGCCGCGCGTCGAACACCG
>JAIPCF010000102.1 GCA_021738385.1 Sulfuritalea sp.
AAAATCTGTCATTCGTTACTAAAGGAGTTGTCATGGAACAAATCGTTGGTTTTGTTGCTCTTGCCGCCGGCCTGATCATCGGTCTTGGCGCCGCTGGCGCATGTATCGGCATCGGCATCATGGGTAGTCGCTTCCTTGAAGCGTCCGCGCGCCAGCCGGAACTGATGAACACCCTGCAAACCAAGATGTTCCTGCTGGTTGGCCTGATCGACGCTGCTTTCATTATCGGTACGGGTATCGCCCTGTGGTACACCACTGCAAACCCGTTCATTTCAAGCCTGCCCAAGTAATCGTCTCCAATAACGCTTAAGGAGCGACTACCGTGAATCTGAACGCAACGCTATTTGCTCAGCTGGTTGTGTTCCTTATTCTGGCGTGGTTCACGATGACATTCGTGTGGCCACCCATTATGAAGGCACTCGACGAGCGCGCGAGCAAGATTGCCGATGGGCTTGCGGCCGCTGACAAGGCCAAAGCCGATTTGGCACACGCAGAAAAGATGGCTTCCGACGAACTACGCAAAGCCAGGGAGACCGCTTCCGAGTTTCGCAGCGGCGCCGAGCGACAAGTGGCTCAGCTGATTGAAGAAGCGCGTGCCGAAGGCGCCCGTATCGTCAATGCAGCCCGCGAAGCGGCTGAAGCTGAAGCGGGAGCTGCTTCCCAGAAAGCCAGAGAAGCTCTGCGCGAACATGTTGCAGCCCTTGCCGTGGCCGGCGCTGAGCGCATTCTGCGCAAGGAAATCAACGCCCAGGCTCACGCTGAGTTGCTGACACAACTCAAGTCGGAGCTATAAACCACCATGGCCGAGAACGTCACACTTGCGCGCCCCTATGCCGAGGCTGCGTTCCAGCTGGCCAAAGTTGGGAATGCGCTGGCCACCTGGTCCGAGGTGCTTGAGCGACTTTCCGCCATGGCTGCTCGCCCGGAAATGGAAGAGTGCTTCGGCAATCCTCGTCTGAGCCGCGACCAACTGGCCCAGCTCTGTCTTGACGTAGCAGGCAGCTCTCAATCAGTGCTGTCGGCCGATCAGCGGAACTTTGTTCGTGTTCTTGCCGAAAACGATCGACTCTTTGTCCTGCCCGAAATCAATGTGATTTACAACGAGCTCAAGCATGATCAGGAAGGTGTCCGCGATGCGGAGATCACCTCAGCCTTTGCGCTTGATGAAGCAACGTTGAAGGCGCTTGTGGCAGATCTCGAGCGCAAGTTCGAGTCAAAGGTTCAAGTGACCGTAAAGGTCGATGCCGAACTAATTGGTGGCGTCCGGATTGCCGTCGGCGATGAAGTCATAGACGCTTCGGTACGCGGCAAGCTCGCCGCCATGGCCACCGCGCTAAAGAACTAGGAGTAATTAGATGAATCTCAATCCATCCGAAATCAGTGACCTGATTAAAAGCCGAATCCAGAACATGGAATTGGCTGCCACGGCCCGCAATGAAGGTACGGTGGTGTCGGTTACCGACGGTATCTGCCGTATTCATGGTCTGACTGACGTGATGCAGGGCGAAATGCTGGAATTCCCCGGCGACACCTTTGGTCTTGCCTTGAACCTCGAGCGCGATTCCGTTGGTGCTGTTGTGCTGGGCGAATACGAGCACATTTCCGAGGGCGACACAGTCAAATGTACCGGTCGCATTCTTGAAGTGCCGGTCGGCCCTGAACTGCTTGGCCGCGTAGTGAATGCCTTGGGCGAGCCGATTGATGGCAAGGGCCCGATCAACGCAAAAGTCACTGACAAGATTGAAAAAGTTGCTCCTGGTGTGATCTGGCGCAAGTCGGTGTCGCAACCGGTGCAAACCGGACTCAAAGCCATCGATTCGATGGTGCCCGTCGGCCGCGGTCAGCGCGAGCTGATCATTGGCGATCGCCAGACAGGCAAGACGGCTGTCGCAGTTGATGCGATCATCAACCAAAAGGGGCAGAACATGTTCTGCATCTACGTCGCGATCGGCCAGAAGGCTTCAACCGTCGCCAACGTAGTGCGCAAGCTCCAGGAGCACGGTGCGATGGAATACACCATCGTGGTGGCAGCGACCGCCTCCGATTCCGCGGCGACACAGTTTATTGCTCCCTATACGGGTTGCTCGATGGGTGAGTACTTCCGCGACCGCGGTATGGATGCTTTGATTATTTATGACGACTTGACCAAGCAGGCTTGGGCATACCGTCAAATCTCTCTGTTGCTGCGCCGTCCTCCCGGCCGTGAAGCCTATCCTGGCGACGTGTTCTATCTGCACTCGCGTTTGCTCGAACGTGCGGCGCGTGTATCCGAGGCTTGGGTTGAAAAACTCACCAACGGTGAAGTCAAAGGCAAAACGGGTTCACTGACCGCGTTGCCGATTATCGAAACCCAAGCTGGCGACGTGTCCGCTTTCGTGCCGACCAACGTGATTTCGATTACCGACGGCCAAATCTTCCTCGAGACTGATTTGTTCAACGCAGGCATTCGTCCGGCCATGAACGCTGGTGTCTCGGTTTCACGCGTCGGTGGTGCCGCACAAACCAAGGCGATCAAGAAGCTCGGTGGTGGTGTGCGTCTGGCACTTGCCCAGTATCGCGAGTTGGCGGCCTTCGCTCAGTTCGCTTCAGATCTGGACGAGGCCACGCGCAAACAGCTTGAGCGTGGCCGCCGGGTAACTGAACTTATGAAGCAGCTGCAATATGCGCCGCTGTCTGTTGCTGAAATGGCCGTCACGCTGTACGCGTCGAATGAAGGCTTCATGGATGACATTGATGTCACTCGAATCCTTCCCTTCGAAACGGAACTGCATCAGTACGTGCACCAGAAGCATGCAGACTTGATGACAAAGATCGAATCTACCAGTGATCTGGACAAGGATGCTGAGGCCGAACTCAAGGCCGCAGTAACCGAGTTCAAGAAATCCTGGGCCTGATCGCGAACTTTTGACAGGGAGCGATCATGCCGGGCAGTAAAGAGATCCGCACCAAGATCAAGAGCGTCCAGAACACGCGAAAGATCACCAAGGCCATGGAGATGGTGGCTGCATCCAAAATGCGCAAGGCGCAGGAACGGATGCGTGCCGCTCGCCCCTATAGTGAAAAGATTCGCCGCCTCGCGGCAAACCTTTCGCAAGCCAATGTGACCGAGTATCGCCATGCATTCCTTGGCCGAACCAAGGTCGATGCTGTCAAGCGCGTTGGACTGATAGTGGTGACGACCGATAAGGGCCTTTGTGGCGGCCTCAATACCAATATCCTGCGTCAGTCGTTGAATACCATGCGCCAGTGGGAGACTGATGGCGCAACGGATATTCGCGTGACCTGTATCGGCAACAAGGGGCTGGGCTTCATGCAGCGTCTTGGCGCCAATGTCATATCGCATATTACGCATCTGGGCGACACCCCGCACCTGGAAAAACTGATCGGGCCGATGAAGATCATGATTGATGCTTTCCAGGCCGGCGAACTCGATGCGGTGCATATTGCTTATACCCGCTTCATTAACACCATGAAGCAGGAACCGGTAATCGAGCCGCTTCTACCGCTGTCCGGTGAGCGCATGGGTACGCCCGAGCGCAGCTGGGACTACCTCTACGAACCCGACGCGCAAACCGTCATTGACGAGTTGCTGGTGCGCTACGTCGAGGCGCTGATCTATCAGGGCGTGGCAGAGAATATGGCCTCGGAGCAGTCGGCGCGTATGGTTGCGATGAAGGCGGCGACAGACAACGCAGGCAGCGTAATCAAGGAATTGCAGCTGGTTTACAACAAGGCACGTCAGGCGGCGATTACCAAGGAGATATCCGAGATCGTTGGTGGAGCGGCGGCCATTGCTGGATGATGACCAGCTAGGCAGTGTGTTGACTGAATTTGGCAGATTTACATTAAGGAAACAACCATGAGCAACGGAAACATCGTCCAGTGCATCGGCGCCGTGGTGGACATCAAGTTCCCCCGCGAGGCTATGCCCAAGGTGTATGAAGCACTGACTCTCGACGAAACCGATTCGGGCAACGCCGAATCCGGCCTGACTTTTGAGGTCCAGCAGCAACTTGGCGACGGCATCGTGCGCACCATTGCGCTCGGTTCCTCTGACGGTCTGCGTCGCGGCATGTCGGTCAAACCGACGGGTGCTGCGATTTCAGTTCCAGTTGGTGCCGGCACGCTGGGCCGCATCATGGACGTATTGGGTCGCCCGATTGATGAAGCGGGCCCCGTTGAATACGATGAGTTGCGTCCAATTCACGCCAAGGCGCCGAAATTCGACGAGCTCTCGCCTTCTACCGAACTGCTGCCTACCGGCATCAAGGTTATTGACCTGATGTGCCCGTTCGCCAAGGGCGGCAAGGTCGGCTTGTTTGGCGGCGCCGGTGTCGGCAAGACCGTGAACATGATGGAGTTGATCAACAACATCGCCAAGTCCTACGGTGGTTACTCGGTGTTTGCAGGCGTTGGCGAACGGACTCGTGAGGGCAATGACTTCTACCACGAGATGGAAGAATCGAAAGTTCTCGACAAAGTCGCCATGGTTTTCGGTCAGATGAACGAGCCTCCGGGCAACCGTCTGCGTGTGGCGCTGACCGGTCTGACCATGGCCGAGAAGTTCCGCGATGAAGGCAAGGACATCCTGCTCTTCATCGACAACATTTACCGTTACACGCTGGCTGGTACCGAAGTGTCCGCGCTGCTCGGTCGTATGCCTTCTGCCGTGGGTTACCAGCCAACACTGGCCGACGAAATGGGCAAGCTGCAAGAGCGCATCACCTCGACCAAGGTCGGTTCGATCACCTCGATTCAGGCTGTATATGTGCCTGCCGATGACTTGACCGATCCCTCTCCGGCAACGACCTTTCTTCACCTTGACGCTACCGTGGTGCTGTCGCGTGACATCGCTTCGCTAGGTATCTACCCGGCCGTCGATCCGCTCGATTCCACCTCGCGCCAACTCGACCCTTTGGTCGTCGGCGAAGAGCACTACAGTGTCGCCCGTCGGGTGCAGTCAAACCTTCAGCGCTACAAGGAATTGCGTGACATTATCGCGATTCTGGGTATGGATGAACTCGCTCCAGAGGACAAACTGGCCGTAACCCGCGCGCGCAAGATCCAACGCTTCCTGTCGCAGCCTTTCAACGTCGCCGAAGTGTTTACCGGCACGCCGGGCAAGATCGTGCCGTTGGCCGATACCATCAAGGGCTTCAAGATGATTGTCGACGGTGAATGCGATACGATTCCCGAGCAGGCCTTTTACATGGTCGGCGCGATCGAGGAAGTATTCGAGAAGGCCAAGACGCTTCAATAAGAGCTGTGAAGGAATAAGGTAATGGCTATGACTATCCATGTGGACGTCGTTAGTGCCGAGGAGTCGATATTCTCTGGACTGGCGGAGTTCGTTGTCCTACCCGGCGAGGCAGGTGAACTGGGCATTTTGCCAGGCCATATGCCGCTGATGACGCGCATCAAACCCGGTGCGGTTCGCGTCAAGTTGCCCGATGACAAAGAAGAGCTGATTTTTGTTGCGGGTGGTTTGCTGGAAGTACAGCCAGGCCTGGTAACCGTGTTGGCCGATACCGCCATCCGCGGCGCCGATCTGGATCAGGCCAAAGCTTTGGAGGCGAAGAAGCTTGCCGAAGAGGCCATGGTTAATCGCAGTTCCGAGCTGGATTACGCTCGAGCTCAAGCCGAGTTGGCAGAGGCGATTGCTCAGCTTGCCGCTATTGACCGCTTGCGCAAACAGCGTCACTGAAAATAGGCGCAACGGTTGTACCAGCCACAAAGCAAGTAGGTACTTAAAACAAAAAAGGCAGCTCCGGCTGCCTTTTTTGTTTGCGACATGAAATACTAGCGGGCGGTTGGGGGTGCCTTGTTTAGGCTAAGCATCTTTCATCAACGTTGTTGGCGCCATTCCCTTTTTCGCTGCACCAAATTGAGACTTTCAACGGGGTTTTTTGTGAAAAGAATTGCCACGGTATTGCTGCTCGGTTTGCTTGCCGCCTGTGGAGACGGCGGTAAAAAAGCTCCATCCTCAAGCGCTGCTTCCGCACCGCCGCCAGCGGAGGTGGATGTAATTGTAGTCAAGCCGGGAGTCGCAAACCTGAGCCAGGATCTTCCTGGGCGCTTGTCCGCAAAGCGTTCGGCGCAAGTAAGGGCTCGCATCGAAGGCGTTGTGGAAAAGCGATTGTTTGCCGAAGGCACGGACATCAAAGCCGGCGCACCGCTGTTCAGAATCGATGCGCGCAGCTATAGAGCGACAGCTGCGGCGGCAGAGGCTGACCTGGCTGCGGTGAAGGCAAGTTTGGATCGCTACGGGCCGCTGCTTGCAATCAAGGCTGTCAGCCAGCAGGAATTTGATCAGGCCCAGGCCAAGTTCAAACAGGCCGAGGCCGCTGTGGCCAAGGCCAATCTCGATCTGGAGAACGCAAATCCGACAGCGCCGATATCCGGCCGCATCGGTCGCGCGCTGGTGACGGAGGGTGCACTAGTGGGTAAGGGAGAAGCTACTCACTTGGCGACGATAGAGCAGATCGATCCGATTCGTGTCGAGTTCACCCAGTCTTACGCTGATCTTTTGCGTTTGCAACGGGCAATAAAAAGCGGTCAACAGAAAAAAGCTGCCTCTGCCCAGGTTGAGTTGGTGCTCGACGATGGATCTGTTTTCCCACTCAAAGGGCGTTTGCAGTTTCAGGATCTGGCAGTTGATCCAAATACCGGAGCTGTAGCGCTACGCGCCGAGTTCCCCAATCCACATCGAGAGCTGTTACCCGGTACCTTTGTCCAGGTACGCCTGCCGCAGGCGAGTATCGACAACGTGATACGCGTGCCACAACGTGCGTTATCCGGTGGGCCCAAGGGCCAGTCTGTCATGGTTGTCGACGCCGAAGGAAAAGTTCAGGTGCGCCCGGTAAAAACCGGAACCATGGCCGGTCAGGATTTTGTGATCACAGACGGCCTCAAGGGCGGCGAACAAGTCATCGTCAACGGACTGCAAAAGGCCAGACCCGGTAGTGTGGTGAAACCCACTCCCTGGAATCCCGCAGAGCCGTTGCTGAGTAGGCCAAAGGGACCACCGGGTTCCACTCCGGCTGCCCTCAAGCTCGAAACCAAGCTCGAAAAAAAGCAGTAGGCACTTACTTTGTTCGCCAAATTTTTCATCGATCGCCCAATCTTTGCCTGGGTAATTGCTCTCATTATCCTGCTCGGGGGTGGCTTGGCCTCGCGTCAGCTGCCGGTCACCAGCTATCCGTCGGTGGCGCCTCCGGCACTCGCCATCACTGTAAATTATTCCGGCGCTTCGGCACAGGTCATCGAAGAAACAGCGATCGCGCTGATCGAGCAGGAGATGAATGGCATAGAGCATCTGCTGTACATGGAGTCCGCTTCCGAGTTGGGTACAGGACGCTTGACCCTGACCTTCGAAGCCGGAACCGACCTTGATCTGGCTTCAGTCGAAACCCAAAACCGCATCAAGCGCGCCGAAGCACGCTTGCCCGAGGACGTGCGGCGCCTTGGAGTCACCGTGGCCAAGTCGGCACGAAACTATCTGTTGTTTCTGACGCTGTTTTCGCCGGACAAGTCGCTGGATAACATCGCGTTAGGCAGTTACGCCGCAGGTAATGTGCTGGAGAATATTCGTCGCGTACCGGGCGTGGGCGAAGCGATCCTGTTCGGCACCGAATATTCGATGCGGCTGTGGTTGCAGCCGGAAAAACTCAACGCTTTCCGCCTGACGCCGGCCGATGTTGCCAAGGCCGTACGCTCGCAAAACACTCAGCTTGCTGCCGGTGAGTTGGGTCAGGTCCCAGCTGCTGAGGGCCAACAACTCAATGCGGTGATCGTTACCCGCAGCCGCCTGTCGACGCCGGAGGAGTTTGGCAACGTCATCATACGCAGCAGCCCGAATGGCTCTACCGTCCGGGTTAAAGACGTTGCACGTGTCGAACTCGGCGCACAGGATTACTCGATCCAGGCGCGCATCGATGGCCAGCCGACGGCGGCCATTGCCGTACGCATGGCACCAGGAGCCAATGCGCTGGATACAGCCAAGGCGATCAAGACACGAATGAGCGAGTTGGCAAAGTTCTTTCCCAAGGGTGTGGATTGGGCGGTTCCTTACGACACCTCGAAGTTTGTCGAGATATCCATCAAGGAGGTGCTGATCACCCTGGCAGAGGCCATGGTTCTGGTTTTCCTGGTGATGTACCTGTTTCTGGAAAACCTGCGGGCAACTTTTATTCCGACCATTGTTGTGCCTGTGGCACTGGTTGGCGCGACAGTGGGCCTTTACATCGCTGGCTACTCGATCAATGTGCTGACACTGTTCGCAATGGTGCTGGCGATCGGGATTGTGGTCGATGACGCCATCGTGGTGGTCGAGAACGTGGAACGCATCATGAGCGAGGAAGGCCTGTCGCCGCGAGATGCCACACGCAAGGCGATGGACCAGATCATCGGCGCGATCATCGCCATCACCGTAGTGCTTTCGGCGGTCTTTATCCCGATGGCTTTCTTCGGCGGTTCAACCGGGGCAATCTACCGCCAGTTTGCGGTCACGCTGGTATTGACCATGATGTTTTCGGCGCTGATGGCTGTGACCCTGACCCCGGCTCTATGTGCGACTCTGCTCAAGCATGAGCCCGGTCAAGATGACGTCCTGCCGTCCACCGGGTTTTTCGGCTGGTTCAACCGCTTTTTCGCACGCACCACAAGCGGATACCGTAACAGTGTGCGCCGCATTCTTGGCAAACCGGGGCGCTGGTTGCTGGTCTATGCCGTCATTCTTGGCGCGACAGGTTGGTTGTTCAGCAAGTTGCCTGGCAGCTTTCTGCCCGAGGAAGATCAGGGCTATTTCATCAGCGTCGTGCAATTGCCGGCCGGGGCGACTCGCGAACGCACCCTGGAAGTGCTGGCGACGGTCGAGAAGTTCTATATGGAGCAAAAGGAAGTCGAACATGTGATTGGCGTCGCCGGCTTTTCGTTTTTTGGTCGCGGGCAGAATGCGGCAATCGCCTTCGTCCGCCTTAGAGATTGGGAGCAACGACTTTTACCCGAGAACTCGGCAACGTCGGTGGTGCAGCGAGCCAACCGGACCTTTTACCGCATCAAGCAGGCGATGATCTTTGCCATCAATGTGCCGCCGATTCCGGAGCTGGCGGCGGTCGGTGGTTTCGATATGCGTTTGCAGGATCGTAACGGTCTGGGTCGGGATCGATTGCTTGAGGCACGCAATATGGCCTTGGGGCTTGCCGCCCAGAATCCGGCGCTGGCCGGTGTGCGGCCCGAGGGCCAGGAGGCCGGCCCTCAGCTTTTCCTCGATATTGACCGTCTCAAGGCACGTGCGCTCGGCGTCGATCTGGCGGAACTCAACGACACCCTGCAATCCACCCTGGGCGTTTCCTACATCAACGATTTCGTGCGGGAAGGGCGCATCCTGCGTGTACAAATGCAGGCCGAGGCCGAAACCCGGCGCACGCCGGATGACATAATGCGGCTGCCGGTCAGAAACGGGCGCGGAGAAATGATGCCCTTGGGCGAGTTGGCGAGCGCAAGCTGGATCCTCGGTAGTGCCAAGCTCGATCGCTACAACGGTCTGCCGGCCATGAAAATTTCCGGCAATCCTGCACCTGGCCGTTCCACCGGTGAGGCAATGGCCGCCATGGAAGAGGTCGCCGCAAAACTACCGGCGGGTATCGGTTTCGAGTGGTCGGGTACGTCTCTGGAAGAAAGACAGTCCGGCAGTCAGGCACCCTTGCTATTCGGTATCTCGCTGGTTGTGGTTTTCCTTTGCCTTGCGGCGCTGTATGAAAGCTGGTCGATTCCCGCCTCGGTAATGCTGGTGGTGCCGCTGGGGATTTTCGGCGCTGTGCTCGCCGTGATGTTGCGCGAGTTGCCCAATGACGTTTACTTCAAAGTTGGACTGATCGCCATCATCGGTCTGTCAGCGAAAAACGCGATCCTGATTATTCAGTTCGCGCGCGAACTGCAAGATCAGGGCATGGAGTTGGTCGAAGCTACACTGGAAGCCTGCCGTTTGCGTTTCCGACCAATCCTGATGACATCGATCGCCTTCATATTCGGCGTCCTGCCGTTGGCGATTTCGACTGGTGCTGGTGCTAACAGCCGCCACGCGATCGGCACCGGTGTCATGGGCGGTATGATCGCGGCGACGGTTCTGGCCGTCTTTCTGGTTCCGGTTTTCTATGTGGTCGTACGCCGCATTTTCCCTGGTCATGCACGGCGCCACGAGGAGGCGAGCGATGTCTAGAGCCGCGCTCATACTGCTTGCAGTGGCACTCGGCGGATGCTCCTTCTTGCCCGATTATCAGCGCCCGGAAGCGCCGGTACCAAGCCAGTGGCCGGTAAAACTCGGCGATGGTGGTACGGTGCCTGCATCCGCGCCTGCGTCCGATTGGCGAGCCTATTTCACGGATCCGCATCTGCAGGGTTTGATCGCCGCCGCGCTGGAGCAAAACCGGGACATGCGCATCGCCGTGGCGCGCGTTGATGAAGCCCGTGCACTTGCCGGGCTGGCCCGCGCCGACCGCTTTCCCACGCTGGACCTTGCCGCCCAGCGTGCTGCTTCGTTGACGCCGGCCGACCTCTCAGGCACGGGTCGCCAACTCAACAGTCAGCGCTACGACATCAATCTTGGCATCGCCGCCTTCGAGCTGGATTTTTGGGGGCGGGTGAAAAGTCTCGATGCTGTTGCCCGCGCCAATTACCTTGCAAGCGACTACGCGCGTCGTGCCTTCAGGCTGACGCTGATCAGCGATGTCGCCAACGCTTACCTTAGCCTGCTCGAACTTGGCGAACGCCTCGACCTCGCCCGGGCTACGCAAAAAAGCCGCGAGGAAACGCGCAGCCTGGTTGCCCGTCGGCGCGATGTCGGTCTGGCCGGCGATCTCGATTATTTGCAGGCCGATGGCGCCTTCCAGAGCGCGCGCGCTGAAGTGTCCAATCTGGGACGCAGTAAAGCCGCCGCTCAAAATGCCTTGCATCTGCTGGTCGGCGACGTGAAGACGCTCACCGACGGCGGCAAGCTGGTGTCGACGGGCGCGATTTCCGATTTGACAGCAGGAGTGCCGGCGGGCATGCCCAGTGAAGTGCTGCTGGCGCGCCCGGACGTGCTCGCCGCCGAGCAGAAGCTGATCGCAGCCAATGCCAATATCGGCGCCGCCCGTGCCGCTTTTCTGCCAAAAATTCTGCTGACCGCAACCCTGGGTACGGCGAGCCGGGGACTGTCAGGCCTGTTCGATGCCGGCAGCGGCGCCTGGAGTTTCAATCCGGTTCTGCGCTTGCCTTTGTTTGATTCCGGACGAAGGGTCGACAACGTCGATCTGGCCACGGTACGCAAGAACATAGCCGTGGCGGAGTATGAAAAAGCCATCCAGCAGGCCTTCCGCGAGGTCGCCGACCTGCTTGCCGCACGCGAGCAGTTGGTAGAGCAATTGCGAGCACAGGAAGCCAATCTCGATTCCCAAGGCAGGCGTCTGCGCATCGTCGACGCCCGCTACCAGGGTGGCGTATCAAGTTATCTTGAATTGCTAGACGCCCAGCGCGAACACTTTGCCGCCCAACAGTCGGCGCTGGCGGTGCGGCGACAACTGCTATCGACGGCGGCAAGCTTCTACAAGGCGGTGGGCGGCGCGGCGCCCACCGCAAATCCTGGCTAAAGAGCCTTAGAGCGCCTTTCGCACGCTGATTACGCCGCGGATTTGCCCTTCGGAGTAGCCGGTGCCTTTGTCGTTGGGATAGTGTTGCGCCAAACTGGCCTTGACGGCCGGCTTGAGCTTGTCTGTTGGGCCGTGGCAATTCAAGCACAGACTTTGTACCGGCAAAGCCTTGACGTAGCGGTACTCGTCGCCCACTTTTTCACCCTTTTCCAGGCTTTTCGGCGACTCTCCCGCAGCGGCACGTTTGTCAAAATCTTCCAGTGCAGCCTTTTCCCAGGCATCCGGAATTGCACGCTTCTCATTTCGGGGCTTCAGGCTGACACGCTTGATCTTCCAGCCGGTCTCTTTTGAAACCTCGGAACCCATTGTCGGTGCCATATCCTTGCAAACCGAGATCGCGCCTTCGGGGCCTGTCCGGTTGATTTCCTGCTGCAAGGCGGTGAGAAGCTTGGGTGGAAGCGAGGTAGCCACTTTACGGGCCTCCCCGAGCATGGCGTCGTCACTGGCATGAGCGAGGTTGGCGGTAAAGCAGGTGGTAAACAGCGTGGTGGCAAGCAGAATCTTGTTCAATTTGAACTCCCCCTATGGTTAGAGGGGTAATTGTGCTCAGTCGCTTGCTGCTTCGCCAATAGAATATTTTGACGCTTCGATCAGCCCAGCCGCTGCAGCCTTTTTTCCAGTCGTGCCACATCATCACGCAGGCGATCGATATCGGCTGAAAACTCCTCAACGTCGGCCTGCCGCGCAATCATCGGCAGCTCTTCGGTAAAGTACTCGGCGAAGTTCTCGGCGAGGTTTTGCGCCGCTTGTTGTTGCCACGCGGCGAATTCACGACCGCCCTCGACGATTCGGTGGGCGGCGATGTCGCCGACGAGTTTCGACAAGTCCTCCTCGGCGTCCCAGCGCAGATTGCGAATCACGAAG
>JAIPCF010000103.1 GCA_021738385.1 Sulfuritalea sp.
CTTTGGCTTCGCCTCCAAACTTCGCCGACAGCACCGTCGTGATCGCCGCCGTCAATGTCGTCTTGCCATGGTCTACGTGACCAATCGTCCCCACGTTCACGTGTGGCTTCGTACGCTCAAACTTGCCTTTTGCCATGTCGATTACCCCAACAAAAATGCCTATAAAAAATGGTGCCCTTGGCGTGGATCGAACACGCGACCTCTCCCTTACCAAGGGAGTGCTCTACCACTGAGCTACAAGGGCTGAATCCTCTTCTCTTACAACAGAACACTGGAGCGGCGAGCGGGAATCGAACCCGCATAATCAGCTTGGAAGGCTGAGGTTCTACCATTGAACTACCGCCGCCCGCCCTACTCATGCGTCTTGCACCCACATTCCACTTTGAATCTAACCAACTATTTCCACAATTGCTGGTGGAGGGGGAAGGATTCGAACCTTCGAAGGCAGAGCCGTCAGATTTACAGTCTGATCCCTTTGACCGCTCGGGAACCCCTCCAGCTGAACCAGTGATTGTCTCGTAATCTATGCATTCCGTCAATGGGTAAGTCTGCAGTTCTCAAACTTTCGACGTCAACCCGTGCCAAGATGGTCCAGAGGCAGGCCACCACCTGTTTTCACCTCCTGCAAGACAAAGCTGGATTTGATATTGAGCACCCCGTCCAGCTTCAGCAACTTGTCCAGAACGAATCGCGAATAATGGGCGAGATCAGTCACCGCGACTCGCAACAAATAGTCCATTTCCCCAGTAAGCGCATGACATTCAAGGACTTCCTGCCAAACAGCAACAGCTGCCGCCAACGCATTGCCGGGCACATTGCCGCCACGCTTTTCCAGTGAAATTGTGACAAAAGCCGTTAAACCCAGGCCGAGAGAGGCAGGGTCGAGCTGAGCGGCATAACCGCGGATCACACCCGCCTCTTCCAACGCCTTGACTCTTCTAAGGCAGGGAGAGGCCGACAGGGACACCCTTTCCGCCAGTTCAGCATTGGTAATCCTGCCCTCGCGTTGTAGCACTTCAAGAATGCGCCGATCCATCCTGTCCAACGCGGACGCTAGATTATTGCTCATATTTTATCTTTCATAGTCCTTAATGTTGATATTTCAACATTTGAAACATGATTACGCAACAAAATTTCAGTCCCGTGGAGGCAATATGTCGTTCCCAATAGATCTAACTAGATGGAGAACCCAATGAACGCAGCAATGACCCAGGCCAATCCGATGGGCACCGATGGTTTCGAGTTCATCGAATATGCCGCGCCAGATCCTGCCGCGCTGGATACGCTTTTCCGAGATTTGGGCTTCGTCGCGGTTGCCCGTCACCGCTCAAAAAACGTGACCCTGTACCGACAAGGCGGTGTCAATTTCATTCTTAACGCAGAACCGGAAAGCTTTGCCCAATCCTTTGCCCGCGTCCATGGGCCATCAATCTGCGCCATTGCTTTTCGCGTCGCCGACGCGAGATTGGCACTTGAGCGCGCTGTCTCACTCGGAGCAGAGCCAGTACCCTGCACTGCAGGACCGATGGAGTTGAATATTCCCGCTATCCGTGGGATAGGCGGCATTCTGATCTATTTCGTTGATCGCTATCAGAACGCAACGATCTACGATATCGACTTTCTTCCTTTCGACAATATCGAATTGCATCCGGCTGGGGCCGGGCTTGCCGCTATCGATCACCTCACACATAACGTACATGATGGAAGAATGGGAACTTGGGCAGATTTCTACCAGCGCCTGTTCAATTTCCGTGAATTGAAATATTTTGATATCGAAGGGAAATTGTCCGGGCTTCGCTCACAGGCCATGGTCAGCCCTTGTGGAAAAATCCGAATTCCTATCAACGAGCCTGCCGATCCAGCAGGCTCCAAAGGTCAAATTTCCGAGTTTCTTGATGCCTATCACGGCGAAGGCATCCAGCATGTCGCGCTTGCGGCGAACGACATCTACACTTCAGTGGAGCAATTGAGCGAAACTGGAGTGAGCTTTCTTGACACACCTGACACTTACTATGACGCCGTTGACAGCCGGCTTCCGGGGCACGGCGAGGATCTTGCGCGTCTGCGCAGAAACCGGATTCTGATCGACGGCGCACCGACAGACAACGGTGGTCTCTTGTTGCAGATTTTTACCAATACCGTGATCGGCCCGATATTTTTCGAGTTGATTCAGCGCAAAGGTAACGAAGGGTTTGGTGAGGGAAACTTCAAAGCATTGTTTGATTCGATCGAACTCGATCAGATCCAGCGCGGTGTACTGAAAGCCGGGTAGGTGCGGCGTAGAATCTAGCAATCGTCCTCATCAACGGAGAACGCCTTGAACGCACCGACTGACAGACCCCCTCTACCGCAAGAACTTGAGAAAGCCCTTTCCACCCGTTTCGGTTCACGGTTTTCAATCGCCACCGCAGTGCGGCTGCACCACGGCAAGGATGAATCGTCACACGCACCGATGCCGCCGGATGCCGTGGTCTTCGCGGAGTCGACGGAAGAAGTCGCGGAAACCGTTGCTCTGTGTCATCAATATCGGGTGCCGGTCATTGCGTTTGGCACTGGAACTTCGCTTGAGGGACACTTGCTTGCCCTGCACGGCGGCGTGTGCATAGATCTTTCAGCGCTCAACCAGATAGTCGCGGTACGCCCGGACGACCTCGATGCAACGGTGCAATGCGGCGTCACACGCAAAGCCCTCAACGCGGGCTTGAACGGCACCGGCTTGTTCTTCCCGATCGATCCGGGGGCGGATGCCAGCCTGGGCGGCATGGCCGCGACGCGCGCTTCGGGAACCAACGCCGTGCGCTACGGCACCATGCGCGAGAACGTATTGGGCATGACCGTGGTGTTGGCCGATGGCCGCATCCTCAAGACTGGCGGGCGAGCCCGAAAATCTGCCGCCGGTTATGATTTGACGCGACTGATGGTCGGCTCCGAAGGTACGCTGGGCATCATTACCGAACTGACGGTCAAGCTCTACCCGGTGCCCGAATCCATCTCCGCCGCAGTGTGCGCCTTCCCTACACTGGCCGCTGCTGTCAAAACGGTGATTCAAACGATACAGCTCGGCGTGCCGGTGGCGCGTATCGAACTGCTCGACACGCTGGCGATTAAGGCAATCAACCGCCACAGCAAGACGACGCTGCGCGAAGCGCCAACGCTGTTCTTCGAGTTTCACGGCTCACCGACCGGTGTCAAGGAACATTCGGAGACGGTGCAGGAGATCGCGACCGAATACGGTGGGCAGGACTTCGAGTGGGCGACGCGCCCGGAGGATCGTAGCCGACTGTGGCAAGCCCGCCACGATGCCTACTATGCCGGCCTCGGTCTCAAGCCGGGCTGCCGCGCACTGACCACCGACGTCTGCGTGCCGATCTCGATGCTTGCCGATTGCATCGACGAGACCTTCGACGACCTGGACCAGAACGCGAGCAGTCTTGCGGGCCCACTCGTGGGCCATGTCGGTGACGGCAATTTCCATATCATGCTGCTGGTCGATGCCGACAATGAGGACGACCTGCTTCGTGCCAAGGGTTTTGCCTCGCGCCTGGCACAACGCGCGATTCGAATGGATGGCACGTGCACCGGCGAACATGGCATCGGCATTGGCAAGCAAGACTACATGGCGCTGGAGCATGGCGATGTGGCGATCGATGTGATGCGGGAGATCAAGCGTGCGATTGACCCCGACAACATCCTGAATCCGGGAAAGATACTGCCGCCCGTTTGACCCGGAACTGCAGGGCACGATGCATGCAGGCGCCGCATCTTTGAAACCCATCCAGCTTCAGGAGCAAAAATGAACGCACCGCTGCGCCATATCACGCTTGAGGACAAGTATTCGCTCAGCCAGGGGCGAGCGTTCCTGACCGGAACCCAGGCCCTGGTAAGGCTGCTGATGCTGCAGCACCAACGCGATGCATTGGAGGGGCTGAATACCGCAGGTTATGTTTCCGGCTATCGCGGCTCACCGCTTGGCGGACTGGATCAGGCACTGTGGAAAGCCAAGCCCCATTTGGCGCAGAACAAGATTGTGTTTCAACCCGGCGTTAATGAAGATCTTGCCGCCACTGCACTCTGGGGGACGCAACAGGTCAATCTTTCTCCCGGCGCCAAACACGACGGCGTATTTGGCATGTGGTATGGCAAAGGACCCGGAGTGGATCGTTGCGGCGACGTGTTCAAGCACGCCAACTCGGCCGGTACCTGGAAACACGGTGGCGTTCTGGCAATCGCCGGCGACGACCACGCTGCGCGTTCCTCCACCGTCGCGCATCAGTCGGAGCATGCGTTCAAGGCCGCAATGATGCCGGTGCTGGTACCTGCAGGAGTACAAGAGTATCTCGACTTCGGCCTGCATGGCTGGGCCATGAGCCGCTATTCGGGATGCTGGGTCGGGTTCAAGGCGGTGGCGGATACGGTCGAGTCATCGGCCTCGGTGGACATTTCGCCGGACCGCATAAAAATTGTGCTACCCAGCGATCTAGACCTACCGGCTGATGGTTTAAACATCCGCTGGCCGGATGATCGCCTGCTGCAGGAAGCCCGCTTGCTCAATTACAAGCTTTACGCAGCGCTCGCCTATTGTCGCGCCAATCATCTTGATCGAATCGTTATCGACGCACCTTCATCCGGCAAGCCGGCTCGTTTGGGAATTGTCACTACCGGCAAGTCCTATCTGGACGTGCGCCAAGCCCTGGATGACCTGGGCATTGACGATGCGCTGGCCGGGGAGATGGGTATCCGGCTCTACAAGGTCGGCATGGTCTGGCCGCTTGAACCTGAAGGAGCGCGACGCTTTGCCGAAGGACTGGAAGAAATTCTTGTAGTTGAGGAAAAGCGCCAATTGATCGAATACCAGTTGAAGGAAGAACTTTACAACTGGCGCGACGACGTGCGTCCGCGGGTGATCGGCAAATTCGACGAAAAAGGTGAATGGGCGCTACCGGAGAGAAATTGCCTGCTGCCCGCGTCGGGCGAATTGTCGCCGGCACAAATCGCCCGTGTCATCGCCGAACGAATATCCCGAATGAATGGCTGTCAATTCAATTCACCCAAAATACGCGATCGACTGGCTGTCATTGATGCAAAAGAGAGCGCTGCCGCGCCGTCGATCCCGATCGCCCGCATCCCCTATTTTTGCCCAGGCTGTCCGCACAACACATCAACCCGCGTACCGGAGGGATCGCGCGCGCTGGCCGGCATCGGCTGCCATTTCATGGCGCTGTACATGAACCGCGCCACCTCAACCTATTCGCATATGGGTGGCGAAGGCGCGGCATGGACCGGTCAGGCACCCTTCACCGAACAACGCCATGTTTTTGTCAATATTGGCGACGGCACCTACTTTCATTCGGGATCACTGGCAATCCGGGCTGCGGTGGCGTCGGGTGTCAATGCCACGTACAAGATTCTTTACAACGACGCGGTAGCCATGACCGGCGGCCAACCTGTGGACGGCAATCTCACCGTACCGCAGATCGCGGCCCAGCTACACGCAGAGGGTGTGCATCATGTCGTAATAGTCACCGACGGCACGCCACGCGCCTACGGCCACCCAGATCTCCCCCATGGCGTGCCGATCCGTCATCGAGATGACATGGATGCCATTCAACGTGAAATGCGTGAATGTCCCGGCATCTCGGCAATCATTTATGACCAGACCTGCGCCGCCGAAAAACGGCGTCGCCGTAAACGCGGCAAGATGATCGATCCGCCACGCCGCCTGTTCATCAACGAAGCCGTCTGCGAGGGTTGCGGTGACTGCAGCGTGCAGTCGAATTGCCTGGCCCTGATACCGGTGGAAACGGAATTCGGCCGCAAACGTGCCATCGACCAGTCCGCCTGCAACAAGGATTACTCCTGCGAAAAAGGCTTTTGCCCGAGTTTCGTTTCAGTCATCGGCGGCGATGTAAAAAAGGGCCGTGGCATGGCGGCAGTAGGATCTAACGATGGCGGTTTTGCCGTCCCGCCAGCGCCGACTTTTTCCTCAACCACGGCACCCTATGGCATTCTCATTACCGGCGTGGGCGGCACCGGTGTCGTCACCATTGGCGCGCTGATCGGGATGGCCGCGCATATTGACGGCAAGGGTGTCACCGTACTCGACATGACCGGACTGGCGCAAAAGGGCGGTGCGGTGTTTTCTCATGTCCGGATTTGCGACGATCCAGACACCATACATGCTGTGCGTGTTGCCACTGGCGAAGCCGATGCCGTCATCGGCGGTGACGCCATCGTCACCGCTTCGCCCGATGCGCTGCTGCGCATGCAGGCGGGTCGCACAAGGGTAGTAGTGAATTGCGCACAGACCCCAACTGCCGATTTCACGCGCAATCCCGATTGGCAGTTTCCATTGGCAAAAATCCGGGAAGTGCTTGGCGAAACCGTGGGTAACGACGCGGCCCACTTTGTCGATGCTTCCGAGCTGGCCCTTCGCTTGCTCGGAGATACGATCGCCAGCAACCTGTTCTTGCTCGGATACGCGTGGCAACAGGGCATGGTGCCTGTCTCCGAGGCCGCGATCGACCGCGCCATCGAACTCAATGGAACGGCTGTCGCCATGAGTCGCGCAGCCTTTCTTTGGGGCAGACACGCGGCGCACGGTTTGAGGGCAGTTGAGGCCTTTGCCAGTCCCAAGGTCGCCGTACCACCAGCGCCGACTTTGGATGAACTGATAGCAAAACGCACGGGCTTTCTCACTGAGTATCAGGATGCCGCCTACGCATCGCGTTACCGTGCGCAGGTCGAGAAAGTTCGCAGTGCAGAAGCCGCATTGGATTCGACGCAACTCACCGAGGCCGTGGCACACAATCTGTTCAAGCTCATGGCAATCAAGGACGAGTATGAAGTGGCTCGCCTGTATGCCGAGACGGACTTTTTGGAAAAGATCGGTGAGCGTTTTGAGGGCGATTTCACGCTGAAATATCATCTGGCACCCCCAATACTGGCACGCGCCGACCCAAAGACTGGCGTGGTAAAAAAAGTGGCCTTTGGCCCGTGGATGCTGACCGCCTTCAAATGGCTGGCGAAAGCGCGTAGCTGGCGCGGATCACGCTGGGACATTTTTGGGCGCAGCGAGGAACGACAAGCTGAGCGAGCCTTACTGGCTGGCTATGAAGCCGATCTGGCCGCGCTGCTGGCAAAACTCGATCAGACGATGCTAGCCGACGCCACGGCACTGGCCAAACTGCCGGAGAAGATTCGAGGATTCGGGCATGTCAAGCAGCGCAGTATCGACGCGGTCTTGCCAGAACGCGAAGCTTTGCGCGCCAAACTGGGACTCGTTTGAGAATTGAGATGGCGGCAGCTCGCCTGCCGCAGCAATAATTTCGCGACTCCGGTCTTCGACACGACAGATCAAGTACTCTGAACTTGATCCTGGCTCAGTCGGAACAAGAGCGTTCCCTGAATACTGACCCGACCCGAAAGGACCCGGACATAAACACCGCGATTGCCTCGCAATTTCTTCCATCGAGTCCGAATCAGATAGCCAATAATTTCGGCTATGCGCGACTCGGTCCCCTACCGGTGTCGGCGAGGAGTCCAACATGGCAGGTATTATTTGCGTTATCGGCAACAAGGGTGGCACCGGCAAGACAACGATTACCCATATGTTGTGCCAAGGCATGGGCTTGCTCGGTCAGCGGGCAGTTTGCGTACTCACCGATAGTTACCGCGAACCGCTGAACCCGGAAGGGCGCCGCTATCTGGTTGCCGATGCACGTTCACGCGAGGCGCTGGTCAAAGTGGCTGAAAAGATTCGCTCTCTCAGGGAATGGATTGGCGTCATCGACGGTGGTGGCAACCGTACCGAAATGGACCGCAATCTGTATGCCATGGCTGATCTGGTGTTACTGCCATTTCGCGACTCTCACGAAGACATCCGTACCGTGATTCGGGATCTTGAAATGTTCCCGCGCGCACGGGCAATTCCGTCGCAATGGCCCACCAATATCTGGCAGCGTGGATCCGCGGAAAAAACCATTGATGAATTCCTGGCTCGTTTCGGAGAGCGCATTCTGCAACCGGTTGACGCAATCTCTGCCAGCAAGTTGCTGCTGCAGAAAACCATACCCGCTAACCTGCCGTCGCCCCTGGCAAACGCCAGCCGCGCCATCGCTCGTCAGGTAATGGAATTGTTATAGAAGGCGCTCAATAGTGCGGTGCGTCCTTCCGGGAACGGCGCCGCGATTTCTCATCGTTGCGGCCCAGAAGACTTGTAGTCGTCTCAGTTCACGCGCCGCCTGCGATTCACCATCAATGCAGCTTCCGAACGATTGCTCACGCCCATGGCTTTCATGATGGCCGAAACGTGGATTTTTACCGTACCTTCCGTCAGGCCCAACAATTCGCCTATCTGTCGATTGCCGCGACCTTCACTGAGCAGGTCCAGAACCCGCACTTGAGCTGCAGTCAAACCGAAACGCTGGGCCAATGTCTTGCCCCCGCCATGGGCTGTCTCACTGCGGTTGGTAAGCTCTCGCAATTTTGGTGGCAAATAGATTTCGCCTTCCAGCACCGCACGCAAGGCCTTCAATAACTCAGTGCTGGAACCCGATTTGGAAACAAATCCAGAGGCTCCGGCTTTCATCACTCGCGCCACCGTATCGGCATCATCCAGTGCCGAAAGAATTACGACCGGCACCGTTGGAAACCGTCGCACGACTACTGGCAGAAAAGTCTGTCCTTTGATACCTGGAAGCATCAGATCGAGAATCATCATGTCGATATCCTCAACTTCGAGCACACCGATGGCTTCATTGGCATCAGCCACACCAAAAGTCTGCGTTTCCTCACCGAGGTTCTTCAAAGTCGCCAACAAACCTTCGCGCACCAAGGCATGATCTTCCACAACCAATAGTTTCAGCATCTCTTCCCCAGTCAGTTCTGCTTTGAATATGACAAGCGGCAGTTTAGCGCGGAAGGCCGCGCTGCGGTAATATCATCGGACAATCCAAGGAGCAATCGCCATGAGCACAACACCGTCCGATCCGATGGAATTCCTCAAGTCGCTTTGGGGTAATACCGGAATGCCGCTGCCCGGTCTGGTAACGCCGACTCTGGATACCAATGAACTGGAGAAGCGCATCGCGGATCTCAAGGCCGTGGAGGGATGGCTCAAGACCAATCTCGGCATGTTGCAAATGACGATTCAGGGGCTGGAAATGCAGCGTGCAACATTATCGGCAATGCAGGCCATCAGTCAGTCAGCCAGCGGCTCGGATGCCAATGCCAACCCGTTTGCCAATCCGGCACTCTGGCCTTGGAATCTGATGCAGGGTTCGGGCGCGACGCCAAGCACGGATGAAGCAGCCAAGCCCGGTGACGCCGATCAGGCGCCACCAAAATCAGGCAGCAAGGCGAAATAGGCTAACCTGAGGCAAGCCATAGAGGCAGGCTCAGCATACCAAGCAAGGTGCTGGCCGAGATCAGCCAGGCGACGCGTGCGCCGTCGCCGCCCATGCGTTGGGCCAGTATGTAGGCTGCGCTCGACGTCGGCAGGGCGCAGAAAATAAGAGCAATTTCGGCATGCAAGCCGCCAAGGCCGGTGAGGCGGATCAGCAGCAAAGCCATGGCCGGCATTGCCATCAGCTTTACTAGCAGGATGTATCCTGCAGCTGCATGACCTGCCGTTGCCCACCCGCGCACTGGAGTTGACAGCCCGGCAGGAGCTCCTGTGCCGACCATTCGAAGTCCCGCGCCGACCGCCAACAAGCCGAGCGCGATCGCTGCCTCGGCCAATCTCCCCAGAAACTGGAGCAAAACTGCGGACGGCTCGAAACCAGCCAGATTGGCGGAAATCCCGGCGAGCGTCGCCAGGATCAGGGGGTTCTTGATCAGTTCACGCCATATCCCGGTTTCCTGATGGCGTGCCAGCATCCAGACGGCGGCCATATTCGCAAAAGGCACCATTGAGCCGATCACAATCGCCATTGCCGCGATACCTGATAGACCGTACAAGCTTCCGGCAACCGCCAGGCCGATGTAGGAATTGAAACGAAAAGCGCATTGATACTGGGAAGCAAAAGATACCGGCGTCACCGGAAACAATCTCGCTCCGAGCCCCAGCAACATCCCTGTTCCCAATGCTCCCGCTGTGACCACAAGCATTGGCGCCGCCGCCGCCCAGTCGATACGTGTCTTGATCAGACCGCTGAACAGAAGCGCCGGGAACAGTACGTAGTAGACCAGCTTTTCCAAGCCGCTCCAGAAATGGTCACCCAGACGCAGCAGGCGGCGCAATCCCGCGCCGAGCAGGATCAGCGCAAAATCGGGAAGAAGCGCGAGAGCAACAGCGAATTCGACATGCATTCTTCGCCTAGATTACCCGCGCTTGGCGAAATGCGGCTATTTCAGATTCTGTAAATCCCACCTCCGCCAGCACCTCATCGCTGTCAGTGCCTGATTTTGGAGCCGGTACAGCGTCTTTCCACGGCCAGGAGGAAAGTTTATAGGGCGGTGCAAACTGCTTTGTGCCACCGACTTCGGCGACCATTTCTCGAGCGACGATTTGTGGATGCTTGAGGGTTTCGTCAATTCGCAGAACCGGCGTCACACAGCAATCCGTATCCGCAAAAACGGCCTGCCAGTGCGTTAGCGGATGCGATGCAATCAGCGCGGCCAGCTCACTCTTGACACGACGGCCCTCGCTCCCGCTAGCCAATCCGAATGGCGCCAGATCAGGACGGTCAATCACCGAGCACACCTGCTCCCAGAACTTGGGTTCCAGCGCGCCAACGGCGAGATAGCGCTCATCGGCAGTACGATATACGCTATAACAAGGCACCCCGCCAGTAAGCATATCCGCGCCGCGCGGGGCAGGCTTTCCATGCGCCAGAGTGGTCACCAGTGGGAAAATAGTGTGCGCCAATACGGCATCGGTCATCGCCACATCGACATGACTGCCCTGACCCGTCGCCTTGGCTCCGATCACTGCCGCGAGAACCCCAAGCAATGGAGTCAGTGCCCCGCCAAGCAGGTCTCCAATTTGCAGGTTCGGAATCGCCGGCGCACCAGAACTTACGCCATCATGCGTGCCGATCTGATCCAGTAGTCCCGAGATCGCCAGATAGTTCAGATCATGCCCGGCCAGGTCGGCCCAAGGCCCTGTTTGACCGTAACCGGTAATGGCGCAATAGACGATTCGAGGATTGATTGCCTTTACAGTTTCATATCCGATTCCGAGCTTATCCACCACGCCGGGTCGAAAGCTTTCGAATATCACGTCAGCATTTCGCGCCAGGCGCAAGAAGATTTCGACGCCCGCCGCTTGCTTCAAGTCCAGGCGCAAGCTCTTCTTGTTGCGATTGACAATACGGAAAAACAGGCTGTCGCCGCCCTCAGGATTGTTCGCCCGCTCGTCGGGACCCATCGCACGCGCGTAATCGCCGGCACCCGTGTCTTCGATCTTGATGACTTCGGCACCAAGATCAGCCAAATGCATGGTCGCCACCGGCCCCGGCAGCAAGCGAGTGAGGTCAAGAATGCGCAGACCGGCAAGCGGTCCGGCGGGCGGGCCCGCCTCTTCAGTCATATTTTCGGCAGTCCTCGATCACCTTGCCATCGTTCGGCAAACTGCCCACATCGACCAGCCTGACCTCGGCACGTAGTTTGGTGACATCACGAATGCTTTCGGCTATTACGCGCTCGAGATTCTCGCCTCGACCAGCGCCGACTTCGCAGTTCAGGGTCATCAGATCGTTACTGTCCGGGTTGGTCACTACCAGCCGTGCCCGATCTATTTCCGGATGACGCTTGACCACAATGGCAATCTGCTCAGGATGGACGAACATACCCTTGATCTTGGTAGTCTGATCAGCGCGGCCCATCCAGCCCTTGATACGCAAATTGGTTCGTCCGCAAGGCGAGTTCCCCGGTAGATACGCGGAAAGATCGCCGGTGCCAAAACGTATCAACGGGTAGTCGGAATTGAACGTGGTGACCACGACCTCGCCGACCTCACCCAAACTTACCGGATCTCCGGTGCCCGGCCGGACTATCTCGACGATTACGCCCTCATCAACCACCAATCCTTCACGTGCATCGGTCTCAAAAGCAATAACACCCAGTTCAGCCGTCGCATAGGTCTGGTATCCAACGATCCCGCGCGCCAGCAGTTCGTCGCGCACCGGTGGCAGAAAAGCCTCACCGGAAACCAGCGCCTTGGTCAGCGACGGAAGCTTGACTCCGAGTTCATCAGCTTTTTGCAGCAAGATGCGCAGAAAGGACGGCGTACCGGCGTAAGCTTGTGGTTGCAGGTCGGCCATCGCCTCGATCTGCTGCTCGGTCTGGCCGACACCCGCCGGAAACACGGTACAACCCAGCGCCTGCGCGCCCGCTTCCATGATCCAGCCGCCCGGTGTCATGTGGTAAGAGAAGCTGTTGTGCACCAAGTCGCCCGGACGAAACCCCGCTGCGTATAGTGCTCGCGCCGTGCGCCAGTAATCTGCGCCACGACCTTCGGGTTCGTAGATCGGCCCGGGTGAGGAGAAAACACGCCCAAGTTGCCCCCAAGAGGAAGCCACCA
>JAIPCF010000104.1 GCA_021738385.1 Sulfuritalea sp.
CAATCGGCTCGATCAATATTTATTCGGAGGTGTGTCCATGGCAAAGAAGTCAAAGAACGATAATCCCGTCTATAAGATCGTAGAAGTGGTAGGTTCCAGCAAAACTTCCTGGGAAGATGCCGCCAGATCTGCTGTTGAGTCGGCAGCCAAAACTCTGCGTGATCTTCGCGTTGCTGAAATCACCAAGCTCGACATGAAAATTGAAAACGGCAAGGTTGCAGCCTTTCGTGCTCGAGTATCCATGTCTTTCAAATACGAAGATTGAACAAACAAGAGCTGATGTGTGTGTTAGCGCGGGGACCTTGGTTCCCGCTTTTTGTTGGAACCGAAATATCCGCGAGCAAACTCGAGATCCAATTTTGACGAACTGAAATGGATATGGCGTGAGAAACATAGACTTCTACCTGGATGTGATTTCTCCGTATGCATACCTTGCCTTTGAAAAACACCTGGCAGCTCTCAAAGGGCTCGACTATCGGATCACATACAAGCCAGTATTGTTTGCGGGATTGTTGAATCATCATGGACAACTCGGCCCGGCGGAAATCCCCGACAAGAGAGACTGGACATTTCGCCAGATTCAATGGTTGGCACATTCCGATGGAATTGAACTGCAGACACCTGCAGCACATCCATTCAATCCGCTGCCCTTGTTGCGTCTTGCCATTGCATCAAGTCCGCAGGGACATCCCGATCACGCCGCATGTGCCGCGATATTTCGCCACGTTTGGCGCGGCGGGCTTGACGCCACAGATCCTGATCGATTATCCGGGCTGCTCAAGACCATTCAGCCGGTTCGAAATCCTGCAGACGAGGACGTCAAGGCACAACTAAGGATCAATACCGATGAAGCAATCGCACGAGGCGTATTTGGCGTGCCGAGCTTCTTCATCGAAGGCAAGAATTTTTGGGGTCTCGATTCGCTCCCCATGCTACGCAGCTACATCGAAGGCGACTCATGGCTTAACGGTCCCGCCTGGAACACCGCTGGTCAAGTACCTGTCGGAGTGAGTCGCAGATAGGCGCATAATCATGTCCAGACTTTGCTTATTCCAGAGTTTAAACTTTCCTGATCTGTAAAATTCAAGAGAAAGTGCAGTCTGTTTTCGGAAATCTCCGAATCGTCAATCGAGCAGTTCAAACTCAAATTTGCTGCCGAGACAAGTAGCGCGCCAGCCACCGCGCCCAACTGAAACGAACTGATTGGCAACGAGGCCGTACACATCACTTTTAAACCGGACGATTTTGCTTCTTCCTCGGTATTCAATATTTGATATGACAAGCCACTCGTCATCTCAGCCGAAAAGCAATTCTCCATATCATTCCACAACTTCTGAAACGATTCTATGACCGAAGGTTTCTCCAGCGGCCATATGCTATTTCTACCTTGTTTCAACGGAGAAATATCTCGAACGCGCGCGATAAGTGTCGCGGCAAGCTCGGCTATTCCCTCTCCCGTCATCGCACTAACCAAGTGAATTGGTGGCGCTCGGCGCCAAAGTGGTGCGACCGTTTTCAGGGCCTGGCAAGCCAGCTTTGCAGCTTCGGTATCGCTTTTGGTAACCACCAGCAAATCCGCGAGTTCCAGAATGCCAGCCTTGATCGCCTGCAACTCATCGCCCAAACCGGGGGGGAACACGACCAATGTCGAATCCGCCAAACCAACGATATCTATGTCTGACTGACCAGTCCCTACCGTTTCGACCACGACGATATTGAATCCGGCAGCATCCATCAATTTGATCATGTGACCAGCAGCGCGGGTCAATCCACCCAGACTGCCTCGTGTGGCAGTCGATCGAATGAACGAACGATCGTCGGCAAATGCCTCCCCGATGCGAAACCGGTCACCAAGCAAAGCGCCGCCCGTTACTGGGCTGGATGGATCCACAGCCAACACCGCGACACGCAGACCCATTTCAATGAGTGCCTGCACCATGACCCCAACCAGTGTCGACTTTCCCGCCCCCGGCGGTCCGGTGACTCCAACTACATGCGCTCTTCCCAAACGATCAGCCAGTAATGACAACAGTCTTTCGGTTGATGAGCGATCACGTTCCGCCAGAGACAAAGCGCGAGCCAGTGCGTGTCTTTGCCCTGCGACAATTCCTTTAGCCAAATCTTCCAGCGCAATAACCATACTTGATTACCTGTTTCTATTGACACTCACGACCCTCTACGTATACAGTATCCAGTATTCTATGTGCGGAGCGCAACAGCGTACTCGATATTGCCATGAACACGTCCATCAAGCCCCTTGACAGACCTGCCGGCCTAGCAGACCGGGTTTATCACCAATTGCGCGACAGCATCGGTAACCATCAGATCAAGCCGGGCGAGCGACTACAGGAAGTGAACCTTGCGGCGCAGCTCGCCGTTTCGCGCACGCCGGTAAGGGAAGCGCTGGCACGCCTGGAAAGTGAAGGCATGATTGTCGTCGAAGGTCGTGGCTTCGTTGTTCCCGAGCTTACAGATACAGACATTGAGGAAATCTACCAATTGCGCTTTTTGCTGGAACCCGCGGCGGCAGCCAGCGCTGTTGCTGAAATCAACAGCGCTGCTGATCTGGCGAGCATGGCGTCAGAAATCGAAGATGCTGTCGCAGCAGACAAAAAGGGAGATTTCAGAGCGTTTCTCGAGGCCAATGGCCGCTTTCACAACGCATGGCGTGCGCTGGTGCCAAATCGGCGAATGTCAAAACTCCTGGACCAGTACGTTGGTCATGTGCGCTTTTTGCGCGTACTGACACTGGGTGATGCGAATGCCCGAAAAGCTGCGCTAACAGGCATGAAGAATATTCATGCGGCGTTCAAGAGTCGGGATAAAAAAGCTGCAGCTGAGGCAATGGTCAAGCATCTGGAAGCCGCGAAGCACTTTCTTATTGTCGCCATTGAACAAATCAACAAGGAAAAAGACATCGAACAGCACGCCTCCAGACAGAGCAGTTCAACGGCTCCATCAAATACCAGTGACGCACCAGAAATCAAGGCGAGCTCCCCGACATCACGCGCAACCGAGAAATCTAAATGACATACAAAGCAGAAATCCCTTATGGCGCCTACTGGAGCACACCCTTCTCTCGCTGGCAAGGCAGCTTTGCCAATCTGCATAGCGTCGAGTTTGCTGCCCATGTCGCTCACCTAGAACTGGCCAAGCGCAATATAGATCCAAAGTCATTCGACTATGGCGTACTCGGCCTCTCAGTACCGCAGAAACATTCTTTTTATGGCCTGCCATGGCTAATGGGAATGGTCGGTGCAACGAATGTCGGCGGGCCCACCTTGATGCAGGCTTGTGCTACCGGAGTGAGATCCCTGCTGGCAGCGACACAGGAAATCGAGGTCGGCATGGCAAGCGCCGTACTTGCCATCAATTGTGATCGCACGTCGAACGGGCCGCACATCTACTACCCGAATCCACGCGGCCCAGGCGGAACAGGGGCGGCAGAAGATTGGGTGATGGACAACTTCGGCTGCGACCCATTGGGTGGCCATGCGATGTTGCAGACAGCGGAAAATGTTGCCAGCCGGCATGGCATCGGTACCGCTGAACAACACGAACTGGTACTACGGCGTGAAGCGCAATATCGACAGTCGCTGGAGAATGATTCGGCATTCCTCAAACGCTTCATGACGCTGCCGTTTGACGTACCCACACCCAACTTCAAGAAAACCGCAAATACGATGGCGGGTGATGAAGGCGTCTCTCAGTCGACGGCAGAGGGGCTGGCGAAACTGAAGCCGGTAATGCCGAACGGAACAGTCACCTTTGGCGCCCAGACGCATCCGGCTGACGGCAACGCAGCTATTGTTGTCACCACGCGTGAGAAGGCGCGAGAACTGTCGACCAATCCAAAGATCGCCATTCGCTTGCACGGCTTCGGCCTGGCGCGGGTCGAGATGGCCTACATGCCCGAGGCAATGGTGCCGGCAGCCCAGTGCGCGCTAAGTCAGGCTGGACGCAGCGTCGACCAGATGACCGCTATCAAGACGCACAATCCGTTCGCGGTTAACGATCTGTTCTTTGCCAAACAGACCGGTGCCGATCTGATGTCCATGAACAACTACGGCTGTTCGCTGGTGTGGGGGCATCCTCAGGCGCCGATGGGCACCCGCGCAATCATTGAATTGATAGAGGAATTGGCTATTCGCGGTGGTGGTTTCGGTCTCTTCACCGGGTGCGCCGCGGGCGATACCGCGATGTCCGTGGTTTTGGAAGTATGCGACGCCAAGTAACAGCGACCGCCATTGCGAAATTTCATGTTGCTTGCCTTTGGAAATCGACGCACAAAATCCGTCTGCTGGCTTGGTGATCGGGGCGATTCATGAATATCGCCGACTGGATTGAGATCAATGCCGCGCGCAGCCCCGAAAAAACGGCGATTCGTTTTTCGGGCCGCGATATCTCTTACGCCGAACTAGCGCATTTGGTAGACAAACTGGCCGCTGCCCTTGCGTCATCAGGCGTCAAGTTGGGAGATTGCGTCGCTTACCTGGGCTACAACAGCCCTGAAATGCTGGCGTTGTTATTTGCCAGCGCACGCATCGGCGCACTGTTCATGCCCCTCAACTGGAGGCTCGCCGGCCCTGAACATAGGCAAATGCTGGTCGATTGCACTCCCTCGCTGCTCTTCGTGGAACCACCATTTCTGGATCAGATCGAAGCATTTCGCACCGAATTTTCTACTACAACAACAATGGTCAGCCTCGATACCGCCAAAGATAACTGGATCTCCTGGATCGAGTTTTGCCAGCGAGCGAGCGGACCGGCACCACGTCAGCCTCAGATCGACCAATCGACAACATTACTGAACTGCTACACGTCGGGTTCAACCGGAAAACCGAAGGGCGTGCTGTTAACCCAGAGAGCGCTGGAATGCAACGCGGCCAACAGCACCGACATGCATGCGTTGAGCGCGGAGGACATCATTCTCAACACACTTCCGCTGTTCCATGTCGGCGGGCTCAACAACCAGACCACTCCGGCACTGCAAGCCGGCTGCACCGTGGTGCTGCACCCCAAGTTCGATGCCGATGCAACGTTTGATGCAATCGAGCGGGAAGGCATCACGCTGACGGTATTGGTGCCGGCACAAATGGACATAATGATGTCGCATCCCCGTTGGGCCAGAGCCGACTTTTCAAGTTTGCGCATGATTACGACCGGCTCGACGATCGTTCCCCGGCACGTCATTGAGGCCGTTCACGCAAAGGGCGTGCCCCTTGTGCAGGTATACGGCTCGACAGAGACCTGTCCGATAGCTGTGTATCTGAAGGCGGAAGACGCGCGACGCAAAATCGGATCGACAGGGAAAGCTGCTCGCCACTGCCAATTGCGAATAATTGATGCCAGCGGTGCCGATGTCATGCGCGGTGATACGGGCGAGATACTGGTACGAGGCGAGAACGTAATGATCGGCTACTGGAACGCCAGGCAAGCAACAGACGCTGTGCTGATCGACGGCTGGTTCCATACGGGAGACATGGGGCACCAGGATGAAGAAGGCTATCTGTATGTCGATGGCCGCTGCAAGGAAATGATTATTTCGGGAGGCGAAAATATCTATCCGGCTGAAATCGAAAACTTGCTGATCGAGTGTCCTGACATTGCCGAGGCATCCGTCATCGGACGACCTGACGAACGATGGGGTGAAACAGTCGTTGCCGTGGTGGTACCAAACGCCAATCGTCAATTGACCAGTGAAATGGTTCTTAAGCTGCTCGAGGGCCGAATCGCGCGCTACAAATACCCCAAGGAAGTTGTCGTAGTGAATCAACTACCGAAAACCGCCTTGGGCAAGGTTCGCAAGGAAGATGTGCGTGAAATGATTGCGCACTCACACAACAACTAAATCGCAACTCGAAAATGATGGAGATCATCTCATGGTGCTGAAAATCGGAATCGACGTCGGCGGGACGTTCACAGACTTTGTAGTTACCCGCGACGATGCCGAACCGGCGATCTTCAAAACACTGTCGACACCCTCGGACCCGTCCATCGCCGTAGTGAATGGCTTGACCGATATCGCCGCCAGCATGAATCCGCCGCTGTCGCTGGAAGACTTTGCACCGACCATCGACACCATTGTGCATGGCACCACCGTCACCACAAATGCCACACTGACCGGGACCGGCGCGAAGTGTGGATTGCTGACGACAGAAGGCGTACGCGACGCGCTGGAAATGCGGCGAGGTATCCGTGAGGAGCAGTACAACAACCGCTACACCAACGTCAAACCCTTGGTACCCCGCTATTTACGCGCGGGAATCAGTGGCCGGCTTGACCGCAATGGAGCCGAAACCACGCCACTCGATCTGGATCAGGTAAAGAAAGCAATTGAGCTGTTCAAACAAGAAAATGTACAGGCGGTGTCAATCTGTTTCATGAATTCCTTTGCCAATCCGGCACACGAACAGGCAGCCGCCGAACTGGTCAGAAAAGAAATGCCCGAGGCCTATCTTTCAGTATCCACCGACCTGCTTCCCTCAATCCGTTTCTACGAGCGGGTCAGCACAACTGCCTTGAATTCCTACGTTGGCCCCAAGCTCAATCACTATCTGGATCAATTGGTGGGCAGACTAAAAGGCATCGGCTTCAAGAACCTGCTGCTGATCATGCAGTCAAACGGCGGCGTCATTTCGCCTCAACTGGCCCGCGAGAAGGCGGCACTGACCCTGCTTTCCGGACCTGCCGGAGGCCCGGGTGCAGGTCTCTTCTATGTTCGGCTACACGGTCAGAACAAGTGCATTACCACTGACATGGGCGGTACCAGCTTTGAGGCATCGGTGGCAGTCGACGCCCCGATGATCAAGAACGACGGCGAAATCGCGCGACACAAGATCGCCCTGCCGATGCTCGACATTCATACCATAGGCGCCGGCGGCGGCTCAATCGGATGGATTGATGAAGGCGGGATGCTGCGCATGGGTCCGCAAAGTGCTGGCGCCGATCCGGGCCCGGCTTGCTACAGCAAAGGCGGCCGCCTGCCCGCCACCACTGACGCCAATGTTGTACTGGGCTATCTCGATCCCGGCTTCTTCGCTGGCGGCAAGATGAAGCTCGACGCAGCCGCAGCGCGCGCCGCGATAGAGGAACACATCGCCAAGCCCATGGGACTTTCGGTCGAGGAAGCCGCAGCCGGAATGTACCGTGTCGCGTGCAACAACATGGCCCAAGGCGTGCGTGAGGTCACCATCAAGCGAGGTTTTGACCCACGCGAGTTTCCCGTCATTCCGGCCGGTGGTGCAGGCCCCATTCATTCCTGCCTGATCTGCAGCGAACTTGAAATTCCCCTGCAGATAGTGCCACGCGAGTCCTCCGTGCTGTGTGCCTTCGGCATGCTGATGAGCGAGTTGAAGCACGATTTCGTACGCACCTTTGTTTCTCGCCTTGACGTCATTGACTGGGATCGGCTTACAGCCATGATTGACGAAATGTCGGCGGACGGCACGCGACAATTGACTGAAGAACGAATCAGTGAAGAGCGTCGTCGTTACGACGTCAAGTTCGATTGCCGTTACATCAAGCAATACCACGAAGTGTCTTTCAGTGTTCCACGCGAGCTGATTGACAGCCGTGATGCTGTCGCAATCGCCCGTGCCTTCAATGCCGAACACAATCGGCTCTACGGTTACTCACTTGAGCAGGAGGACACGCCCATTGAAATCATCAATGTCCGCGTTCAGGCGATTGGCATTACCGACAAGCCAACCTATCGTCATGAAGCGTGGGACGGCACGGATGCTTCCAAAGCGCGGAAAGGCAAGCGCAGCATGTATATCCCCGAAACAAAGAGCTTCAGGGAAACACCGGTCTACGATGGCCACAAAATGAACTATGGCAATCGAGTCGCGGGCCCGGCCATGATCGAACAGGAGACCACGGCCATTTTTGTCAGCGATTCCTACGACTGTGCAGTCGATGCACTTGGTTCCTTCGTTATCTACGAAAAGGGCCGTGAGGATCTCGCCAAGGGATGCATGAAGCAAGAGAAGGAGGTAACTGCATGAGCGCCAAAATCGATCCCATTCTGCTGTCGGTCTATGCCCGGACGTTCAAGTCGATCACCGACGAGATGAGCATTTCGATGGAACAGACCACCCGCTCGCCGATTCTGTGCGAGGCCAAGGACTATGTAACCGGCCTCTACGATGGTGACGGCAACATGCTCGAGCAGACCGAGAACCTTCCGATTCTGGCATTTTCACTGGCGCCGGTATGCAAATACATCAAGGAATATTTCGGTGACGAGATTTATCCTGGTGACGTGATATTTCACAATGACGTGTTCAGCCTGGGTAATCAGAACAACGATGTTGCCGCCTTCAAGCCGGTGTTCTTCGAGGACAAACTGGTAGCATGGACAGCGGTCAAAGGGCATCAGGCAGACATCGGCGGCAATGTTGCCGGTGGCTACAACCCGAATGCCGTCGAAGTCTGGCAGGAAGCCCTGCGCATCCCTCCGGTCAAGGTAGTTGAGCGCGGCAAACTGCGCAAGGATGTCTGGAATCTGATTTTTGCCAATGTGCGCCTGGACATCGTGCAGCACGACATGAAGGCCGAAATGGGCGCCTGCACGGTCGGCGAACGCCGTCTGCTGGAGCTATTGAAAAAGTACGGCGTCGCTAGCTACGATGCCCACAAACAGGCACTTTTCGATGCCACGCGCAAGATGATGGAAGCCGAGATTGCCAAGATTCCAAATGGCAACTACTCGGGTGAAGGCTATGTTTATTATGACGGTCGCCATCTCGATTCGAAGTTTACGATCCGTGTCGATATCGAGGTCAAGGACAAATCGATCAAGTTCGATTACTCGAAGACCGATGCTCAGACCAATGGCTTCGTTAACGGAACTTTCACCTCCAGCGCTTCGGCCACCATTTTGACGCTTTTGCAGATGGTGAACCCGGACATCCCACACAACGAAGGCATGGTGCAGCCGATCGAAATCCTGATCCCGGAAGGCACGATACTGAATGCCGCCTACCCCAAAGCCACCACATTCGGCAACCACCTCTGCCCGCCCAATGCCGACGCCATTCAACGGGCGCTGGCTCCGGTGATGCCCGACCGCGTCACGGCCGGCTGGAACAACCTGCTGGCCTCACTGACCACAGGCATTGATCCGAAAAACGAAGAGAAATACGTCGATATTGGCTTCATGGGCCTAAAGGGAGGCTCCGGCGGCATGATGGGCACCGATGGCTACGATCATATCGGCATGATCGATGCATCTGGCGGGGTACTCGACCAGGACTATGAAATGTTCGAGCAGCAGACGCCGCACACTCTGATTAAACACGAACTGCTGACCGACTCCGCAGGTGCCGGCCAATGGCGTGGTGGACTGGGGGTTGAAACCATCTTCAGGATCGGCTCCGATGACACGCAACTGGTGACCTTCGGCGATGGCGATTTCGAGCCGGCCTTCGGTCTCTTCGGTGGCGGTGAAGGCGGCCTCAATTTCATCCGACTGCACTACCCGGACGGCCAGACCGTGGTGCCAAGAAACAAGGACCTGATCACGGGGGTGCCGATGGGCACCACTTATCATCAGGTCGCCAGCGGCGGTGGCGGCTACGGCGATCCGAAAAAGCGCGACCGCAAGCTGCTCGCCGAAGAAATCCGCAACGGCGTCATCACGCTGGAAGCGGCGCAGCGCGACTACGGATTCACCGAATGAAAACCCGAAACGATCACCACGGAGGGCACGGAGAAAGACATTTCACGAATGTTCTTGGTTTTCTCCGTGACCTCCGTGCCCTCAGTGGTGAAAGCCTTTCATGAACTTCGAACTCACCGACGAACAGCGGCAGATCCGCGACACATTCGCCCGCTTCTGCGATGAGCGGATTGCTCCGCAAGCAGAAGCGCTCGACGAAGCCAAGGCCTATCCGCGCGCCCTGTTCCAGGAATTGGCCGACCTCGGTTTCTTCGGCATGCGCTATCCCGAAGAAGTCGGCGGCAGCGGGACGGCGTTGACCGAGTTTTGCCTGGCCCTGCAGGAGATTGCCCGAGGCTCGATGTCTCTTGCAGGCGCCGTGGCCATGCAATCGCTGATGGGCACCAAGTTCCTGCATTTGCTGGGAAATGAAGACATCATCGAGCGCCTGTTCAAGCCGGCGCTGAGAGGCGAAAAGATCGGCGCGATCTGCATGACCGAACCCAACTCAGGCTCGGATCTCGGTTCGATCGCGACGACGGCAAGAAAGGTCGATGGCGGCTACATCATCAACGGTCAAAAGACCTGGATCACGTCAGCACCTGTTGCGGATTTCTTCACCGTGTTTGCCAAGGCCGGCGAGGAAAAGAAACTCACCATATTCCTCGTCGAAAAAAGCTTCAAGGGCATCACGGTTGGCCGCGAGATACACAAGATGGGTGTCTGGGCGCTGCCGACTTCGGAAGTGGCTTTTGATGAATGCTTTGTTCCAGACAGTCATCGACTATCCAAGGAAGAAGGCGACGGCGAAGGCCATCTGCGCAAGACTCTGGGCGAGATTCGCATAATTACCGGCGCCATGGGACTTGGCGTGGCCCGCGCTGCCCTGGCTGAGGCCGTTCGCTATGCCGGAGAACGTCAACAATTCGGCAAGCCCATCAACCGCTACCAGGCGATCCAGATGAAGCTGGCCGAAATGGGTACCGAACTTGAAGCGGCGACGCACCTTGTTTACTACGCAGCCTGGTTGCGCGACTCGGGCAAGCCCTATCACAAAGAATCTGCGATGGCCAAGCTGTTCGCCACCGAAACCGCCGCGACGGTTTGTGACAAGGCAGCGCGGGTATTTGCCTCCTACGGCTATGCCATGGAATATCCGGTGCAACGGTATTTGCGCGACGTTCGCTTCACGCTCATCGGTGGCGGCACCAGCGAAATGCTGAAACTTATTATTGCCAAGGAAATATCGTCATGACTGCATCGCAACGCAGGATCAAAGTCCTGCTCGGAAAACCCGGCCTGGATGGTCACGACCAGGGAGCCAAAGTTGTCGCCCGGGCGATGATGGATGCCGGCTTTGAAGTGATCTATACGGGCCTGAGACAAACACCGGAACAGATCGCACGCATTGCCCTTGAAGAAGATGTTGACGTGATCTCGCTATCGAGCATGGCCGGTTCACACCTGCCCTTCTGCCGCAAACTGAAGGTGCTGCTGGAGGCGGACGGACTGACTGACAAGGTATGGATGATCGGTGGCAACTTGCCAGCGCAGGATCACGAAGCGCTGCGTGAGCTGGGATTCAAGGGAATTTTTCCATCAGGCTCGAAGCTGGACGCAATAGTCGATTACATCCGGAAGGAAGTGAAATGAACGACCGGAGCCAAAAACCCGAAAAGCCGCCAATGAAGACCATAATAAACGAGTCGGGAATCGAGGTCAAGCCACTCTATACCGCAGCAGACGTCGAGGCTAGCGGCGGCATGGACATGGTTGGCGAGCCCGGCCAGTACCCCTTCACCCGTGGCATCCATCGCGAGATGTACCGCAAGCAGCCGTGGACCATGCGTCAGTACGCGGGCTTCGGCAATCCGGCGGACACCAACCAGCGTTTCAAGTACCTGATCGCCAACGGCCAGACCGGACTCAACGTCGCCTTCGATCTGCCAACTCAAATCGGTCTGGATTCCGACGATCCGATGGCCGAGGGTGAAATTGGTCGCGTCGGCATGTCGATCGACACCCTGCGTGATTTCGAAATTGCCTTCGACGGCATTGATCTCAAAAAAATCACCGTTTCACTGACCATCAACGGCGCGGCAGCCATCCTGATTGCGATGTACCTGGCGATGGCCGAAAAGCGCGGCTACGACATCAAGGAACTTCGTGGCACGGCGCAAAACGACATCCTCAAGGAATTCATCGGTCGCGGTACCTGGATTTTTCCGGTCGAGCCTTCTATTCGTCTGGTCGGTGACACTATCGAGTACTGCGCAACGCACGCCCCAAAATACACACCGGTTTCAGTCTGCGGTTATCACATCCGTGAATCGGGCGCGACGCCGGCACAAGAAATGGCTTATGCATTTTCGATTGCCAAAGCCTATGCGGACGACGCCATCAAGCGCGGACTTTCTGTCGATGAGTTTGCCGGGCGCCTTTCGTACAACTTCAACATCTTCGGCAACATTTTCGAGCAAGTGTGCAAGTTCAGGGCCGGCCGCGGTCTTTGGGCCAAAATCATGAAGGAAGAGTACGGTGCGGAGAAGCCAGGCTCGATGTGGTTGCGCATGATCGCCGCCGGCGGTGGTGGCGGTCTGACTTTCGAGCAACCTGAAGTCAATATCATGCGCGGAGCCTACTACGCACTGATTTCAGCGCTATCGGGAACACAGACAATGGCGCTGTGCTCCTATGACGAGGCCTACACCAT
>JAIPCF010000105.1 GCA_021738385.1 Sulfuritalea sp.
CCGAAATCATGGTCGGCCGCCAATGCGCCCTGCGCTGCCGCTACTTTCAGACACTGCTTGAGCGTGGCATCGATGCGATCCAGCAATTGGTTGATACGCGTCTGAAGGCGCGGATTCTCGTGCACCAAGGCATCGCCCACCAGCACTCGCGTCAGGCCCCTGTTTTTTTGGGCGAATCGCAGCAATGAGGTCACGATGGCCTCGACCTGTTTGAGCCCGGACTCCTCGGCCGATTCAATCTGGGTGATGACCGAGAAAACCCCGCTCTCGATAAATTCGATCAAACCCTCATACATCTGCGCCTTGCTGGCGAAGTGGCGATAGAGCGCGGCCTCTGAAACATTGAGTTGTTTGGCCAGCAAGGCCGTGGTGACCTTTTCAGCGGTTGGGCGTTCCAGCATTTCAGCGATGGTTTGCAGGATCAGGAGCTTTTTCTCTCCGGCTTTTGCGGCGCGAGCTTCGTTCATGATGGGTTCAACCTGGTTTTATTTGGATTTGATCAAGGTCCCGACACCTTCATCGGTCAGGATTTCCAGCAGCAAGGCATGTTCAACACGGCCGTCGATGATGTGCACACTTTTTACCCCGCTTCTGGCCGCATCCAATGCAGAACTGATCTTGGGCAGCATGCCGCCGGAGAGCGTGCCGTCAGCCACCATCTGGTCGATCTCTTTGGGCGTGACGCCGGTCAGCAGATTGCCGGCTTTGTCCAGCACGCCAGGCGTATTGGTAAGCAACACCAGCTTTTCCGCCTTCAGCACTTCAGCGATCTTGCCGGCCACCACATCCGCGTTGATATTGTAGGTTTCACCCTCGCTACCGACTCCGATCGGCGCGATCACGGGAATGAAGGCCCCGGTATCGAGCAGGGCAATCAGGCTGGGATCGATGGACAGAATGTCACCGACCTGGCCGATGTCAATCAGGTCGCCCGGCGTCTCGGTGTTCTCCATCATCAGCTTTTTGGCGCGGATGAAATTGCCATCCTTGCCTGTCAGGCCCACGGCTTTGCCGCCATGCTGATTGATCAGATTGACGATCTCCTTGTTCACCTGTCCGCCGAGCACCATCTCAACCAGGTCCATGGTCTCGGCATCGGTCACGCGCATGCCCTGAATGAACACGCCTTTCTTGCCGACACGGGAGAGCAGGCTTTCGATCTGTGGTCCGCCACCGTGCACCACCACCGGATTCATGCCGACCAGCTTGAGTAGCACCACATCGCGCGCGAAGCACTGTTTCAAATTCTCGTCTGTCATCGCATTGCCGCCGTATTTGACGACAATGGTGCGCCCATGGAAACGCTTGATGTAGGGCAGCGCCTCGGCCAGGATTCCGGCTTTGACAATTGGATCGGTCTTTTCAGTCATGGCTGTTGGCGAGTGCAAGTGGTAACTTCGCCCATTCTAATGGGGCGGAAAGAAAACAGGGTGATCCGCCGCGAATCGGCGGATCACCCTGTGGTGAAACTCGTTACACCCGAGGGCACAGCAAGCGACCGGACTTCAGCCCGGCCTTCTCCCAATGCCGCAGTTATGTCCCGCGCAACTCTTACTGGATCGTGATTCTGCGCGCCTGCGTTGCAGCTTTTTTCGGCAGTGTGAGTTCCAGCACGCCATCGGTGTACTTCGCACTAACCTGAGCTTCATCGATCTCCTGTGCCAACTGGAAGCTGCGCGAAACCTTGCCGAAATAGCGCTCGGTGCGTAGCACCCGCTCACCTTCCTTGACATCCTTCTCTTCACGCCGCTCGGCGCTGATCGAAACCACTGCGCCTTCGATGGCGACATGAATGTCATCTTTCTTCACGCCGGGTATTTCTGCGTGTACAAGATAGGCTTTTTCCTGTTCCTTGACATCGATTTTTACGGCTGGAGCGTCGGCGTCCGATCCAAAATCGACGGGTCGAACAAAGAAACCACGGAAAAAATCATCAAGCGGATCGCGACGGATCAAATTGCTCATTTCTTTCTCCTTTCGAGTGTTGGGTCCAAAACTGTGTGAGGCTTTGCTCACTAAATAGGCGCCCAAAAAAGAATTTCAAGAGCTTTGATATAACCGTTTGTCCAAGACAGGACGCCCCAAAATTTCCCTGCAGACCGGGAGGCTTGCGATCAAATCAAGCGTCCGATCGCGGCAATATCCTGCCAACCCCGTGTAACCCGTTATGTAAAACGGTTCGGTAATTCAAGTATGGCGTCCCGATTACTCCAGGAGAAGCAGGCCGCCGCCGCTTCCCTCCATGGCAACCAGCGGTAGGCCAAGTGCTCATCGGGAGCGACCGTCACCGCCACTCTATCGGGAAGGCGCAGACTGAATACATGCTCGATGTTCTCCTTTACGCCCGGTTCGTAGCGGTCGCGCCACTCGGCAAAAATCTCGAAGCGGTTGGTCTGGTTCCAATCCAGTAGGTCCCCAGCGCTTGCCGCGATCCCGGTCTCTTCCAGAACTTCGCGCCGCGCGGTTTCAGTCAGGGGTTCGTCGTCTTCCTGACTGCCAGTCACCGATTGCCAGAACCCGGGGTAACGCGAGCGTTCCAACAAAAGTACGTCAAGCGCTGCCGTATGGATGACCACCAGCACCGAAACGGGCTTCTTGTAGGGCATCAATCCGGCTGGGCGATGGTCGGCAGCCAGGCAATGCCATCGGCCTGCATGTCCACCAGGCACCAGAAAGGCACGTCATCCTCGCGCCAGTTATTCGCCGCTTCCTGAAAGATCTGCATCAGGTTTACAAAATCGCTCTCGGCGCGACCATGAATTCCGTCGCAATGCTCAAGAATGATCACGTAACCCGTAGCCGGCAGCCAGCCCATGTCGAGCAGACAGTCGATCAGCGCATCCCAATTGTGGCCAAACCATTCCGGAACGCGCAGCGCGTGCGCAATCGCTGCCAGCATTTGCTCCTTGTCGCGTGCGGTTGCAAGGTCGACCCGCAACACCAGACAAGCTGCCGCCGCAGCGCCAGTCAACAATGAATTGATGGTGCCGTGCGGCAGGTGATACACGCCAGCGCGGCTAGCGTCACCAAACAGAGTTTCGTATTGAGCGGCACTCATCGCTGGATCCGGCGAAAGCTGCGGTAGTGGTCGGCCGTATAGTAGAACACCGCGGGTGGTTTGTCGCCGGTGACGATGCGCCGCGCACCGCGATCGGAGCGACCCGGCGTCGGCACCGTGTATTCGCGGTAGTAGCCGTTCGGTTTGCCGGGCAGGCGGCGTTCTCGATTCTGGAACACGATGCCATCGCGCCGATAGGGAAAGGGACCGCCCGCTTCAATCAAGGCCAGGGTCGCTCTTGCCTCGCGCGGCAGTTGCAGTGCACTGATGAACGCCGTCGAGTTGTCCCGTGCCAGCGCTGCACCCGCGAACGTGGCGCAGATCAGCAGGCAACACAGGCGGCGCATGCTCAGGACTTGCCGACCTCGACCTGCGTTTCCACTTTCTGCCGCAGACGGATGTGCAACTCACGCAACTGCTTTTCATCCACGTCGGATGGCGCATCAGTCAGCAGGCACTGAGCGCGCTGGGTCTTGGGAAAAGCAATGACGTCGCGAATCGATTCAGCGCCAGCCATCATGGTCACGATGCGGTCCAAACCGAAGGCCAAACCGCCGTGAGGCGGTGCGCCGTATTTAAGAGCATCGAGCAGAAAGCCGAACTTGGCCTGCTGCTCCTCGGGACCGATACCCAGTGCCTGGAATACCTTTTCCTGGACATCGGCGCGATGAATACGTACCGAGCCGCCGCCCATTTCCCAGCCGTTCAGCGCCAGATCGTAGGCTTTGGCCATGCATTTTCCCGGGTCGGTGGCCATCAGCGCCTCGTGACCATCCTTGGGGCTGGTGAAGGGATGATGACAGGAGGTCCAGCGCTTGCTTTCCTCGTCGAATTCGAACATCGGGAAGTCGACCACCCACAGTGGCTGCCAGGCCGAGCCATCCAAATAGCCCTTCTCGTGGCCAATCTTGCTGCGCAGGGCGCCCAGCGCATCATTGACGATCCGAGTCTTGTCGGCGCCGAAGAATATCAGGTCGCCCGACTGCGCACCGGTACGCTCGATGATGGTTTTCAATGCGGCTTCATGGAGATTCTTGACGATGGGCGACTGCAGACCCTCTTCGTTGAGTTTGGTCGCGTCGTTGACCTTGATATAGGCCAGGCCCTTGGCGCCGTAGATCTTGACAAACTCTGTGTAGCCGTCGATCTCGCCTCGGCTCAGTGCCTTGTCGCCACTGCCACCACCGGGAACGCGCAGGGCCGCAACCCGGCCGCCACTGGAAGCCGGGCCGCTGAATACCTTGAAGGCGACATCGGCCACTGCATCGGTGACATCGGTGAGCTCCAGGGTAATGCGCAGATCGGGCTTGTCCGAACCGTAACGACTCATGGCCTCGGCATGGCTGATGCGCGGGAAAGGATCAGGCAAGTCCACGTCCAGCGCCTGCTTGAAGACGCTACGGATCAAGGCTTCCATGATGTGGGTGATCTGCGCTTCGTCGAGAAAGGAAGTCTCGATATCGACCTGGGTGAACTCAGGCTGGCGATCGGCGCGCAAGTCCTCGTCGCGGAAGCACTTGGTGATCTGGTAGTAGCGGTCGTAGCCGGCGACCATCAAGAGCTGCTTGAACAACTGCGGCGATTGCGGCAGCGCGAAAAACTGGCCGGGATGCACCCGCGATGGCACCAGATAATCACGCGCGCCTTCAGGTGTCGATTTGGTCAGCATCGGGGTTTCGATGTCGATGAAGCCCTGCTCGTCAAGGAAGCGGCGGAAAGCCATCGCAACCTTGTAGCGCAGCATCAGGTTCTTCTGCATCTGGGGGCGGCGCAGATCGATCACACGATGTGTCAGGCGCACATTCTCGGAAAGAATCTCTTCATCGAGCTGAAACGGCGGCGTCACCGCTGCGTTGAGAACTTCAAGCTCGTGACAAAGTATTTCGATCTCGCCAGAGGCCAGATTGACATTCTCGGTTCCCGCGGGACGGCGACGCACTTTGCCGGTGACTTTCAGTACGAACTCATTGCGTACGTCCTCGGCAACTTTGAACATTTCGGGACGATCCGGATCGCAAACGACTTGGGCCAGACCTTCTCGGTCTCGCAGGTCGATGAAAATCACGCCGCCGTGATCGCGGCGTCGATGACTCCAGCCACAAAGCGTGACGATCTGGTCAACATGGGAGGCGTTCACTTCGCCACAATAATGGGTACGCATAGGATTTCCGGACTTGTGATTTGCCCTTGTCGGGCGGTTACTGATTCTGGGCGCGACCCTTCGGGTTGCGCATGGGCGGGGCGACTACGCCCATCGAGACGATGTACTTCAATGCTTCGTCGACATTCATGTCAAGCTCAATGACATCCGACTTTTTCACGAAAAAGAAAAAACCGTTCACCGGGCTCGGCGTGGTCGGGATGAAAACGCCGACATATTCGTCGGACAACATGTCGGCGACATCGCGAGCCGGATGTCCAGTCTGGAAAGCGACAGCCCAGGCTTCTGGATGCGGATAACGGACCAGCAGAACTTTGCGAAAAGCGACACCGCTGCCAGAAAACAGCGTGTCGCTGACTTGCTTGACGCTGTAATAAATCGACTTCACCACCGGGATGCGAGCGAGCAAGCCCTCCCAAAAACGCACCAGCCTCTGCCCGACAATATTCGCCGTTATCAGGCCGGTGAGGAACACGATCAGCAAAGTGAGCAGAGCGCCTATACCGGGGATATACACGCCCAGCAGTTGTTCCGGGCGAATCGCCTGCGGCAATAGAAGCAGGGACTGATCCATTGAGCGGACGATCAGCGACAGCACCCATGCCGTTATTGCCAGCGGAACCCAAATCAGCAGCCCTGTGATGAAGTACTTTTTAATGGCGGACACTATTTACTGTTTATCAACTATTTGCGGCACAACTGCCTGTGCCACCCTGGCAGGGTGGTGGGTTGTCACTCTTGGCTTCGGCGGGTTTGCTGCCCCCGCCCTTGAAGTCGGTGGCGTACCAGCCGTTGCCCTTAAGCTGAAAACCGGGTGCGGTCAGTTGCTTGGTGAAATTCTCGGTCTTGCACTCTGGACAGGTAGTCAACTGCGGATCGCTGACTTTCCGCATGACATCTTTCTCAAAGCCGCAATCGGTGCAGCGATAAGCATAGATTGGCATGACATTCTCCGATATTCGGGCAAAGAGGAAGATTATAGCTGAAGCCCTTGCCACACCGGATATTGCGACGTATCAGCCGCCTGGATAAAAGTGCCTAGAGATTCATGCCCAGATAGGCATACGTCAGAGGTTTTCCCCAGACCAGGGAGATGATCCCTGCCGCCGCCAGGTAAGGTCCGAATGGAATCGGCACGTTGCGACCACGCTTGGTTAGCACCATCAATGCGAGACCGACTACGGCGCCGACGAAGGAGGAAAGCAATATGGTCACGGGCAGCATCTGCCATCCCAGCCAGGCGCCGAGCGCCGCCAACAGTTTGAAATCACCGTAGCCCATGCCTTCTTTGCCGGTGGTGAGCTTGAATCCCCAATACACACACCACAGCGAAAGATAGCCGGCTATGGCGCCGATTACGGCGCTTTTCAGGTCCGTGTAAACACTGAAAGCGTTGAATGCCAGCCCTAGCCAGAGCAAGGGCAAGGTAATGTCGTCGGGTAGCAACTGGGTATCGAAATCAATTCCGGTCAAGGCGACCAGGGCCGCGACAAAAATCAGGGCGCCCGCGGCTGCCAACGTGAAGCCGAACTTCCAGGCAACAAAGGCAAACAGCAGACCCGTCAATGCCTCGATCAGCGGATAGCGTGGGGAAATCGGCTTGGCACAGCCCTTACACCGCCCGTGCTGCAGCAACCAACTGAGGATGGGTATATTTTCCATGGCCGTGATCGCATGTCCGCAGTTTGGACAGCGTGAACGCGGTTGCGCCAATGTCAGAGGTTCGAAAACCGGCGGGGGCTCTTCGCGCAGCTCTGCGCACTGCACTGCCCAGTCGCGCTCCATCATGATCGGCAAACGGTGGATGACAACATTGAGAAAGCTACCCACCATCAGCCCGAGAAGGCCCGCCACCCACGCGAACACAACCGGGTCGGCCAACTGCGCGATCATCCGTGGCGCCTGGACGCCGGACTAACCGACAACCGAACCAAGTTTGAAGATCGGCAGATACATGGCCACAACCAGGCCGCCGATCAGGCCGCCGAGGAAGACCATGATGATCGGTTCCATCAGGCTGGAAAGCGTTTCAACCGCCTCATCAACTTCCGCCTCGAAAAAATCGGCGGTCTTGCCCAACATGGAATCCAACTGGCCGGACTCTTCGCCAATGGCAACCATCTGCGTCACCATGGGTGGAAAGACGCCTGAGTTTTCCATGGAAACGGTGAGGCTGGATCCGGTAGACACTTCGGCTTGAATTTTCTGAGTCGCCAACATGTAAACGTAATTACCAGCGGCACCGCCCACCGAGTCGAGGGCATCCACCAGCGGCACACCCGCGGCAAACATGGTGGATAAAGTTCGCGTCCAGCGTGCGATCGACGATTTTCGCAGCAGGTCGCCAAATACCGGAAGCTTGAGGAAGTACTTGTCGGCCGCAATCTGCACCGCCTTGGAGCGCTTGAATGCCTGCAGCATTCCGTAGATCACAGCATAGATGCCGCCGAAAATCAGGTACCAGTTCTCCACAAAATAGTCGGAAATCGCGATCACGATGAGGGTTGGCGCCGGCAGTTCACCGCCGAAGCTGGCGAATACACCCTTGAAGGCTGGCACCACAAAAATCATGATCACAGCCGTAATGACGAATGCAACAATCAGGATGGAGATTGGATAAAACAACGCGCCCTTGATCTTCGATTTGATGGCCTGGATTTTTTCCTTGTAGGTCGCCAACCGATCCAGCAAGGTATCAAGAATACCGGCCTGCTCACCCGCCTCAACCAGATTACAGAACAAGGCATCGAAGTACATAGGGTATTTACGAAACGCCGAGGCCAGTGTTGCTCCTGTCTCCACATCGGACTTGATGTCATACAGCAGCTTGGCCAGTGCCGGGTTATTGGTCCCCTTGCCGACAATATCGAAGGATTGCAGCAGAGGCACACCGGATTTCACCATGGTGGCGAGCTGACGCGAAAACAGCGTGATGTCCTTGTCCGAAACCTTGCCGCCAGAACTGGTTTTCAGCTTCTTGAGTTTGGTAACGGTAATGCCTTGGCGACGCAGCGCAGAATTGGCAGCGGCCTGGCTGGCAGCCTTGAATTCGCCGCGAACGACCTTACCCGTCTTGTTCTTGCCTTCCCAGGCAAAACTTAGCTCTTTTGGGCCGTCCTTTTTCTGTGCCTTGCCTGCTGTGGCCATTGGCTTCTCCCGCTTGTTTTTTCGGCATTCTACGCCCCGTCGGCCGGGGAACCCTCCCTGACGGGCACCAAGCACCTTCCCTTTTGGGGGGATGCCTCAACATGTCAAGAGTATCATTCTCCGGTGGGCTGGTGAAGACGCACCATTTTGATCTTTCGGTCCTGTGTTTGAACGATCTCCATCGCTACACCGCTGACTTTCAATCCGACGCCTACCTCAGGGATGTCCTGCAGGTGCTCAATAATCAAGCCGTTCAGCGTACGCGGTCCGTCGAGTGGAAAGTCGAGCTTCAACATCCGGTTTAGCACGCGCAGGCTTGCAGCCCCATCGACCAGCACCACACCATCCTCACTCCATGAAAGCTTGCGACTGACATCCGATTGGCGCGTGGTGAATTTACCGACAAGTTCTTCAATAATGTCTTCCAGCGTCAGCAGGCCTTCAATTTCACCGTATTCATCCACAACCAGACCCATGCGCTGCCTGTTCTCACGAAAGAACTGCAACTGGGTGTAGATCGGCGTCGCGGCCGGGATGAAATAGGGTTCGGACATGCGCTCACGCAATGCGGCATGATCGATTTCCCCGCCAAAAGCCTGAGCCAGCAGTTGCCTTTGATGAAGAACGCCAACAATATTGGCTGGGTCGTTTTCGAAGACCACCACCCGCGTGTGAAAACTCGTCGCCAACTGTGCCTTGGTGCTCTCGATCGGTGCAGCAATGTCAATCGCCTCGATTTCACCACGCGGTACCATGATGTCGGCCACGGTCAGTTGCTCGAGTTCAAACAGATTGAGCAGAATTGACCGGTGCTGCTTTGGAATGAAACGGCCCGACTCAAGCACTACCGCTCGCAATTCCTCGGGCGAAAGCTGAGACGATTCGTATCCGTCCTTGGGCTGCAGGTTCAGCAGGCGCAGCAGTGGCTGAACGATCAGATTGACCAACCAGACGATGGGGTAAGTGACACGCAGCAGCGGTGTCAATATGTACACGATCCGCACCGCCAGCCAGTCAGGGTAGGTTGCTCCGGCAACCTTGGGCGTGATCTCCGAAAATATCAGCAGACAGAGGGTAACGAACACGGCGCCGGCCTCCAGCGCCCATTTCTCCTGGCTAAATACCTGCAGTGCGATATGACCCGTCAGCATTGCCGCAATCGAATTGATCAAGGTGTTGCCGAGCAGGATCACGCCCAACAGTTGATCCGTCTTTCCCAGAAGAGTCACGGCCAGTCGTGCGCCGCGATGGCCTGCCTGTGCCATGTGCCGAAGCCGAATACGATTGGAGGCCATCATCGCGGTTTCCGACATCGAAAAGAAACCCGAACAGACCAGCAATAGCGCAAGCGCGGCAAATTGCGCCGGAAGAGAAATTTCGTCCATCAGCGGCCGAGAATTACCTCAAGAACAAAACGACTGCCAACGTAGGCCAGCAGCAAGGCAGCAAAACCGGCGAGCGTCCAGCGCAATGCCACGCGCCCCCGCCAGCCGCGTAAATGGCGGCCGACCAGCAATGCCGCAAAGATCAGCCAGGACGTGAATGCAAAGATGGTCTTGTGATTGAACGTAAGGGCCTTGCCGAAAAGGGTTTCCGAGAAAAACACGCCCGATATCAAGGTCAACGTCAGCAGCAGGAAGGCAACGTGAATCAGACGGAACAACAACGCTTCCATGGTCAGCAAGGGGGGCAACCCCGCGAGCAAGGGTGAAATGCGCCCTTGATGCAAACCCTTTTCGGCTGTCGCCATGAGCAATGCGTGCAGGGCGGCCAGGGTAAACAGACTGTAAGCCAGCATGGCCATCAAAAAATGCAGGCGGAAAGCCATCGAACCGGCGCTGGTCAGTACATGGGCTTCCGAAAAAATTACCGGCAGCAGCGCCGCCACGGCCGCAGCCGGCAAGCCTATCACCTGCAAGCCTTCCATTCGGGCGTAAAAACTCTCGATCCAATACAGCGCTATAGCCAGCCAGAGCATCACCGACAAGGCAATGGCAAAGCTGAAGCGCATGGCGCTCCCGTCGAACACCTCCATGCGCAAACTGATGGCATGGGCGATCAGCGCAACCAGAAGTATGCCCCTCTCGCCAATTTTGAGGCCCCCCTTTGGCTGGTCGAGCGCTGGCCCGCGCCAGCGAGTACGCCAAAGGTAGGCCGCCAGACCGCCGTAAAGGGCTGCGGCCAGCAGATGCATTAAGATTGCGGGCATGGCTGAAGTCTACACCAAGCCCTCTTTCCCAATTTGATTCTGTTACCCACAATCCATGCTCGATAACCTCACTCAACGTCTCGGCCGCGTCGTAAAAACCATGCGCGGTCAGGCGCGCCTGACCGACGAAAATATTTCAGACATGCTGCGCGAGGTGCGCATGGCACTGCTGGAAGCCGACGTCGCCCTCCCCGTGGTCAAGGACTTCATCACGAAGGTCAAGGAAAAAGCCCTGGGCCAGGAGGTCATCGGTTCGTTGTCGCCCGGTCAGGCGCTGGTCGGTGTCGTGCATCGCGAACTTATCGACCTGATGGGCGGCGCCAGCGTCGGACTCAATCTCGCAACGCAACCGCCGGCTGTGATCCTGATGTCCGGCCTGCAAGGTGCGGGCAAAACCACGACCACCGCCAAACTTGGCAAATGGCTCAAGGAGCGACAAAAGAAAAAAGTGCTCACCGTCAGCTGCGACGTCTATCGTCCCGCCGCCATCGAGCAGCTCAAGGCCGTTTCAGCCCAGGCCGGCATTGATTTCTTTCCATCGACCGGTGAGCAAAAGCCCGCCGACATCGCTGCCGCCGCACTGGATCACGCCAAACGTCATTTCTACGACGTAATCTTCGTCGATACCGCCGGACGCCTGGCGATTGACGAAGCAATGATGACCGAGATCAAGGACCTGCACGCGCTGTTGAAACCCATCGAAACCCTGTTCGTGGTCGACGCCATGCTCGGCCAGGATGCGGTGAATACGGCCAAGGCCTTCAACGATGCATTGCCGCTGAGCGGAATCATCCTGACCAAACTCGATGGCGATTCGCGTGGCGGCGCCGCGCTGTCGGTGCGCCACGTCACCGGCAAGCCGATCAAGTTCGCCGGCGTCGGCGAAAAACTCACGGGTCTCGAAGAATTCCACCCCGAACGCATGGCTTCACGCATTCTCGGCATGGGCGACATCCTCGGCCTGGTCGAAGAAGCCCAGCGCGGCGTCGATCAGGACAAGGCGCAGGAATTCGTCAAGAAAATGAAGTCGGGCAAAGGATTCGATCTGCACGACTTCAAGGAACAGATCGGCCAGATGAAAAACATGGGCGGGCTGGGCGCCATGCTCGACAAACTGCCGGCGCAATTCGGCGCCATGGCCCAAAAAGCCGGCGGTGCCATGGAAGACAAATCCGTGCGACGCCTGGAAGGCATCATCAATTCGATGACGCCGCAAGAACGCAGCAAACCCGAAATCATCAAGGCCAACCGCAAACGCCGCATCGCCACCGGTGCAGGCGTCTCGGTGCAGGAAGTCAATCGCCTGCTTAATCAGTTCGAGCAGACGCAGAAGATGATGAAGCAATTCTCCAAGGGGGGAATGCAGAAGATGATGCGGGGGATGAAAGGGATGTTGCCTGGCATGCGGTAGCTTCGTCACCGTATCGCCATCCGCTACGGCGAGGAGAGCGTCTTCTGCTCGACCGCCTTGTAGCGCAGTTGCTTCATCAGCGCCGAGTTTTCGGCCCGTCATTCCGGCGAACGCCGGAATCCAGTGCTTCTTTGATTCCTTCGCCGTGTCACCAGCGCCGACTTTTATGGCCGTGCCCTTGACTCACATGCCGGGACTCGCCCCGGCGGGCGAGATACTTTCTTGCTGCGCGGCAAGAAAGTACCCAAAGAAACGCGCCCTGTACGGTTCACAATCATCGGTAACACAAGAGTTCAAGGACATGGGTAACAGTTCTTACCCTAC
>JAIPCF010000106.1 GCA_021738385.1 Sulfuritalea sp.
CCAGATGCCGCCGCATGTAACGCTCGGCAGCCAGCGCTACCGCCACTGCGGCCAGAATCACCGCGAGCAAGGCCGCCAGCCGCAGGAAGCGCTGCGCCCGCTCGGTCACATTGCGGATTTCAGGGCGGGCGTTGTCCAGGCTTTCAATCTTTTCACCGCGCTCCAGGCGACTCGTGGCCCAGCTTTCAAATGGCGCGACTACCTCCCGCTCTCCCGCCAGATGCAGCCGATAGCGAACGCGACTGCCGTTCTGGATCAGGCCGGTGGCCGGCAGGTCGGCCAGATTGATCATCAGGCGCGGCGCCAGGGCAAATACGTTCATGCCGCGATCCGGTTCCAGCGTCAGCACCGGGCCGCTTTGGACTTCGATTCGGCCCAAAGCCAGCGACGTCCCCGCCGCAAGATTCAATGAGGTCGCCAGACGCTCGTCGGGCCAGGCCTCGCCGGTTCGCGGCACTCGCGGCGCCGGCGCATCGGGCGCATTGAGCTCGGGCGCTGTGCGCAGACCGCCACGCAAGGGGTAGCCTTCGGTGACAGCCTTGATGTCGGCCAGGATGGAACTCTCGCCAAGACTCACCATGCTCGGGAAGGTAACGCTTTCGGCCTGCCTCAACCCCCTTGATCGGGCTTCCTGCCGAAAACTCTCGGACCAGGGATGATCGGCGGTCAGCAACAGATCGCCACCCAGCAGTTGATGCGACTCCAGGCGCAAGGCCTGCTCAACCCGGTCGGTCAGGAACCCGACGCTGGTCAGCGCTGCTACCGCCAGCAACAAGGCGATGCCGAGCACCGTGAGCTCGCCTGCCCGCCAGTCGCGAACCAGCATGCGCAGAGCAAGCCTCAAGGAATTCATGTAAGCCTTTTTGCCACGGAAGTGCTCTGCGTGTCTTGGATTCCGCTTCGCGGGAAGGCACGCAGGGCGCTTCTGTGGCTCATGGTTTTGCTGTTCACCAGCTTCGCATCTGTTCGATCGCCTGCTCGACACGGTCGAGCGCGATGACCTCGATGCCTTTGATGGCCTGCTTCGGTGCATTGGCCTTGGGTACGATGGCTGTCGTGAAGCCCAGCTTTGCTGCTTCTTTCAGACGCTCCTGGCCACGCGGTGCGGGACGGACTTCGCCGGCCAGACCGATCTCCCCAAAAACAACCAGTTTGCCCGGCAAAGGTGTGTTGCGCAGCGATGAAACGATTGCCAGCAGCACCGCCAGATCAGCCGCCGGCTCGGCGATCTTGACCCCGCCGACGGCATTGACGAATACATCCTGATCGCCACACATCACGCCGGCATGACGATGCAATACCGCCAGCAACATCGCCAGACGATTCTGCTCGAGTCCGACGGTGAGCCTTCGCGGACTGGGCGCCTGCGAGCTGTCGACCAGCGCCTGGATCTCCACCAGCAGCGGCCGCGTGCCCTCCTGGGTACACAACACGCAGGAACCGGCAACATCGAGCGAGTGCTGCGAAAGAAAAAGCGCAGAGGGATTGGATACGCCACGCAGCCCCTTCTCGGTCATGGCGAACACGCCCAGTTCATTGACGGCGCCAAAACGGTTCTTGACCGCGCGCACCAGACGAAAACTCGAATGCGTGTCGCCCTCGAAATACAGCACCGTGTCCACCATGTGTTCCAGCACGCGCGGACCCGCCAGGCTGCCTTCCTTGGTGACATGACCGACGAGGATCACGCAGGTGCCGCTTTGTTTGGCGAAACGCGTCAACTGTGCCGCACATTCACGCACCTGGGCTACGGAGCCCGGTGCCGACTGCAGCGCGTCCGACCATACGGTCTGGATCGAATCGATCACGGCCACTGTCGGGCGTTGGCTCATCAGCGTAGCGAGTATTTTTTCCAGGTTGATCTCGGCCAGCAATTGCATGGCACCGACATCGAGCTGCAAGCGCCTCGAACGCAGCGCAACCTGCTCGCCGGATTCCTCGCCGGAGACATACAGCACGTTTTGATTGGCTTGCGCCAAACGCGCCAAAGCCTGCAACAGCAGCGTCGACTTGCCGATGCCCGGATCGCCACCAATCAACACGACGCCACCGGCCACCAGTCCGCCGCCCAACACGCGATCGAATTCCTCAAAGCCCGTCGGCTGGCGCGGCTCTTCGCGTGGTCTGATTTCCGCGAGCATCTGCAAGCCGCTGGCGCCGCCCAGCGCCGCGAAGTTGCGCCCCGCCGGTGCCGCCGCCTCGATCAGGGATTCAACCAGCGTGTTCCATTGTCCACAACCCGGACATTGGCCCTGCCACTTGGGCAGGCTGGCGCCACATTCGGTGCAGCTGTACTGCGTTTTTACCTTCGCCATCTATCGATTTTCAGCTCTCGTCGATGACAGGCACGCGAGCCGCCAAAGCGCAGAACAATTCATAAGCCACCGTACCGGCTGCGCTGGCCACGTCATCTGCGGCGACGTACATATTTCCCGCGCCACCCCACAAGGTCACCGTATCGCCAGCGCCGACTTTTTCCGGCAGCCCGCTCAAATCAATACAGATCTTGTCCATCGAAACACGCCCCAGGGTACGCGCGGCTTGCCCGGCAATCCGTACCGGGGTGCCGGTAGGTGCATGACGCGGATAGCCGTCGCCGTAGCCGCAGGCCACTACGCCAACTCTCATGGGCTTCTCGGCGACAAAGCTGCCGCCATAGCCGACGGCATCGCCGGGCTGGAGTTCACGCACGGCAATCACTTCACTTTCCAGCGTCATCACCGGCTGCAAATCGAGCTCGGTAGCTGTCTTCAGTGCCGGAAAAGGAGACGAGCCGTAGAGCATGATGCCCGGACGCACCCAGTCACCTGTCGCGTCCGGATACCGCAGCAAGGCCGCGGAATTGGCCAGGGAGACGGGTAAATTGCAGCGTGCCGTCATCGACTGAAAACGTTCAAGTTGCGCAGCGATGCCGCGCTCGTCATCAGCATCGGCAAAATGCGTCATCAGCGTAACCGATGCCACGCAGTCCGCCTCATCAAGCCGGCTCAAGGCGGTATTGAAATCGTCTTCATTGAAGCCCAGGCGGTTCATACCGGTATTCAGTTTGAGATAGACCGGCAGGCGCACCGTCAAACGGGCTTCAATCAGCGCGTCGATTTGCCATAGCGAATGCAAAGCGGGCGTCAGGTCGCATTCCGCGTAGATGCCGAGTTCGTCGGCCTGGTAGGGTCCTTCCAGCATCAGTATTGGCTGGGTGATGCCGGCATCCCGCAGCGCCATGGCGCCTTCAAGCTCGACCAGCGCGAAGCCGTCCGTGAGATCTTCCAGGGCATGCGCGGTGGAAAGCAGTCCATGCCCGTAGGCGTCGGCCTTGACTACACTCCAGATTCTGGCATCGGCCGCATGGCGACGTGCAACCCCCTGATTGTGTCGCAGGGCCGACCAGTCAAGGCGCGCGCGTATCGGTCGCGACATTCCTGGCCTAAGGCGATTTCTGCTTGATCAAGGCCTGCAAACGCGTGGACGCGAACTCGACAAATGTGGCGACCAGACGCGAACGGAACTTCTCTTTTGGATAGACCATGGAAAGCGTGCGAATCAGGCGCGGCTTGAGTGGAATCGCGACGATATCTCCCAGTCGTTGCTCTTTGACGACCGAAGCGCGGGAAGCAATGGCAAAACCGAGACCCGTTTCGACGACACCGTTAAGAGCGATCGGACTGCCCAGTTCCATCACCATGTTCATTTGATCAAGCGAAATTCCCGATGCGCGCAGGTAGTTCTCGGTGAATTCACGCGTACCGGAACCCGGCTCACGCGATACGAACGCGTGCTCCAGCAGTTTTTGCGGGGTCAACTCCTTGTTGCGCGCCAGCGGAAAGCGTGGATGACAGATCACCACCAACTCGTCGTCACAGCACACTTCGCATTCCAGATTGGGCTCATGCGAGAGCGACTCGATAAAGCCGATATCGATGGTGTGCTCCATGACACGACTTTCTATGGACTCGGAATTTCCGACAATCAAACGGGAGCGCACACCCGGATACGCCGACTTGAATTCACCGAGAATGCCCGGCAACATGAACTCAGCGATAGTGGTTGATCCGCCGACCATCAGCGAGCCACTTATTTCACCGGTCAGTTCGGAGAGCCTCACATCCATTTCGGAGGAAAGTCCCAGAATTTTCTCGGCGTAACCCAATACCACCTCACCCGCCGGGGTCAGCGTAATCTTTCCGTGACCGCGATCAAACAGCCGCGTATTGAAGTGCTCTTCAAGTTGCTTGATCTGAAAAGTCACCGCAGGTTGCGTCATGAACAGCACTTCTGCCGCCTTGGTAAACGACAACTGTTTCGCAACCGCATGAAAAACCTGGAGTCGGCGATCCGCCATTGGAAATTCTCCCGAATATAAGAATTTGCTTGTAGACGCAATTCAATCACAAATCACCCATCATTTGCGGAATTTATGCCTCCGAAAAATCCATGAACCCAATTCTTATCCGGGAAGAATTGCTTTTTTGCCATCGAGCAATGCCGGCCCGGTTCTTCTTTCGTGCTATAAACCCGCAGCCACCGCCACGGTCGGCCCAACGACCACGTCAATGAGTAAAGGTTTCTACATCATCATGGCGGCGCAGTTTTTTTCCGCGCTCGCCGACAACACCCTGCTGATCGCCGCCATCGCCATCTTGCGCGATATGCACGCACCGGCGGAATACGAGCCTTTGCTCAAAACCTTCTTTACCGTGTCCTATGTGGCCCTGGCCGCCTTTGTCGGCGCATTTGCCGATTCCATGCCCAAGTGGCGGGTCATGTTCATCAGCAATGGCATCAAAATTTTTGGCTGCAGTCTGATGTTCTTCGACATGCACCCGCTACTGGCCTATGCCGTGGTCGGTCTCGGCGCGGCGGCCTATTCGCCGGCCAAATACGGCATCCTTACCGAGTATCTGCCTCACCGGCTGCTGGTGGTTGCCAACGGCTGGATCGAAGGACTCACGGTAGCCGCGATCATCCTTGGCGTGGTATTGGGCGGTGCGCTGATCCAGCCCGAGATTGCTCGCAGTCTGCTTTCCCTGGATCCAGTACCTTTCATCGACTTTGGGGTCGATGCCGTTGCCGAGATGACCCTTATTGTCGTTGGTGCGCTGTATCTTATTGCGGCCCTGTTCAATCTCTATATTCCCGACACCGGCGTTGATCACAAGCCGCTCAAAAAGAACCCGGTCTACCTGATTCATGAATTCAGTCACTGCCTGAAATTGCTGTGGCGTGACAAACTGGGGCAGATTTCGCTGGCGGTGACGACCTTATTCTGGGGCGCGGGGGCAACCCTGCAGTTCATTGTGCTGGAGTGGGCCAAGGCGGCGCTGAATCTCGACCTGTCCAAGGCCAGCATGCTGCAAGGTGTGGTGGCTGTGGGTGTCGCTATCGGTGCGGTGCTCGCCGCGCGAATGATTACCCTGAAAAAATCGGTTCGCGTCATCCCGCTGGGCATTGCGATGGGCATCGGCGTGTTGATCATGGTCGCCGTGCGCGACATGTGGCTGGCGATCCCGCTACTGGTTCTGATAGGCGTTTTCTCGGGCTTTTTTGTGGTCCCGATGAATGCCTTGCTGCAGCATCGAGGCCATATCCTGATGGGTGCGGGACACTCCATCGCGGTGCAGAACTTCAACGAGAATCTGTCGATTCTGGTGATGACAACGGTCTACTCCATACTGCTGGCGGCGAGTCTGTCGATCTACTGGATCATCGTGTTTTTCGGTTTATTTGTGGCCGGCACGATGTGGCTGGTAAAACAAAAACACGAACTCAACCAGAGTGAGCGCGATGATGTCGCTCATCTGGAAGACAGTAGTCATCATTGATTGAAAGGAGTCCAACTTGAACCCAAGCATTCGCACAGCTTTGATGTTGTTTTGCCTTGCTGCATATGGAACAAATGCAATGGCGGCTACCGAACTCAAAGAAGCGAATTGCCATAAGGCGGTTGAAGAAGGTCTTAACGTCCTGCGTCATCCCGCTCCAAACGGCAAAGCTCGTGACGAAGCCCGACGCAAGGAACTGCTCTCGATGATGGAGCGACTGGTTGAAACCAGCCGACGACAAGGCAAATCCGATTGCGAAACCTGGGGACAAATGATGAAGAAAGCTTTTACCCAGTAAAACTCAAGGTAGAACTCAACGGATGTCCGGCTCGAAGAAAACCCACTGAGCATTGGGAAATTTTTCCTGCATGCGTGCTTCGACTGCATTGATCGCTTCGACCATTTGAAGTCCCGTCCCGCTTTTCATGCCTCTCATGCGCGCCTTGACGGCGATCACGATCTTTTCGCCCCAGGCCAGGGTAATCACGTTGAGAACTTCTTCGACTTCCGGTTGAGCGGCAACAAACGCCTCGATTTCGGCGCGCTGCCGCGGTGCCGCGGATTCGCCGACGATCAGACCCTTGACCTCGATCATCACGGCAATCGCAACGATCATCAGAACAATACCGATTGCCAGAGTACCAAGCGCATCCCACAGCGGATTACCGGTCACCACCGTCGCTGCGACCGCGATGAAGGCCAGCACAAGACCCAGCAGAGCTGCGATGTCTTCGCCCGCCACCACCATCAGTTCCGACTGCCGGGTTTCGCGGAACCAGCTTAAAAATGGCTGTGTTCCGGATATCTTGCGAATCTCGGTCAGCGCACCCCACAGCGAAAAACCCTCCAATACCACTGCGCCTGCCAGCACCGCCATGGCGATCAAACCATTCTCCAGCGGATGCGGGTGCAGCAGTCGTTCTATCCCTTCATACACCGAGAAAGCACCGCCCATGAAGAACAACATGAGCGCCACGATCATTGACCAGAAATAGGTGACACGATGGTGGCCCAGAGGAAAGTCGGCGCTGGCAGGACGGCGGGCCTGTTTCAAGCCCAGCAGCAAAAGCATCTGGTTGGCGCAGTCGGCCGTGGAATGGATCGCTTCGGCCAGCATCGAGCCGGACCCGGTCCAGAATGCAGCAATGTACTTCGATACCGCTATGCCAAAATTAGCGCCCAGTGCGTAGAAGATGGCGCGTATCGATCCCTGCGCCGAATCTTGGCTAGCGTGAGACATCAGTCCCCCTTCAGCGCCTTCATCGTTTGCTTCATGAAGCAGAGATCCTCCCAGGCCTTGGCCTTGTCCAGCAGGGTACGCAGCAAATACGCGGGGTGATAGCTGACTATCAGCGGGATATTTTTGTAGGCATGCAGTTTGCCGCGCGCGGCGCCAATTTTGACTTCAGTTTGCAACAGCGTCTGTGCCGCCGGGCGGCCCAATGCAACAATCAGTTTCGGCTGAATCAATTCTATTTGCCGCTCCAGATACGGCCGACAAGTCGCGATCTCCTCCGTGGCGGGTGTGCGATTTTCAGGCGGGCGGCATTTGACGGCATTGGCGATATATACATCGCGACCGCGCACCAGGTCGATGGCCGCCAACATGTTGTCAAGCAGTTTGCCGGCCTGACCGACAAAGGGCTCGCCGCGCTGATCTTCTTCCGCACCGGGCGCTTCGCCAACAAACAACCAGTCGGCCTGAACATCACCAACCCCCAGCACCGCTTGCTTGCGCTGTTCGCAAAGCCGGCATTGATGACATGCCGAGACTTCAGCGGCAAGTGCCTCCCAGCTCGTGCCGGCCACGTGTGCTTGATCCGCGCGCAACTCAAGAGTCCCGCGCTCTGGCTCGGCGGCGGCAACTGTCAGTGGCGCTTCTTCGGCAGCCGCCGGCAAAGTACTGGCACGCAATTTCCAGATGGGCCCCAGGCCCATCTCGCTCAATGTTTGCTCACGCTTTGTTGTCATAGGTCGCGGGCCATCACGATGGCGTCTTCACGGCCATTTTGTGCCCGGTAGTAGTCACGGCGACGACCAATCTCGGCAAAACCGTTCCGCCGGTAAAGGCCCAGTCCCGAAACATTGCCTGGGCGAACTTCCAGCAATATGCGGGTGCACGCCTTGAGTCTGGCCTGATCAAAAAGGAAATTGAGCAGCAGGCTGCCACGACCGCGGCGCTGAAACTCAGGCAATACCGTAATGTTGAGCAGGTGTGCTTCATCCACGGCCAACATCAAGATGGCATAGCCGATCATTTTCCCGTCTTCAGTGGCCAGCCATGCGCCATGGCCAGCTGCCAATGAATCCGCCAGGTTGCCGCGGGTCCATGGAAAAGCATGACTGCGCCCTTCGGCCTCCGTCACGATGTCGAGATCCGTATCGATCATTTCCCGATACTCGAGCATTATTTCGCACCGCCACGAGCAAGTCGCTCCGCCGTGGTCAATGCCACTTTGTCACGCACGTAAATCGGTTGCCCCAACGCGGGATCAAGGCCCTTCCCGTTCGCAAACTGTGGCGCGGCAAGGCGCAGCACGGCGGCCGCCGTGGGAAACACATCGGCGCGCACACCTAGCAGATCGGGTTTTTGGGCGCCAAGCAGTTCACCATAGCTGGCGAACCCGTCGCCGATACCCCAGCCACCCACAAAACTCGGCGCTGGTGATACGGCAGGCGGCAGGCAAGCAGGCGCCATAAGTTGCTCAATGTCGTCGCCAGCGACGCGATAGGCCGCGCTGTAGACCTCGTTCATGCGTGCGTCGAGACAAGCCCATACATGGCCACCGCCAGACTCCAGCGCGAGCGCCTCCAGGGTCGATATCGGCATCAGCGGAACATCCAGGCCGTAGGCCAACCCTTGGGCGACGCCGCAAGCCAGACGCAAGCCGGTGAATCCTCCCGGTCCCGCTCCAAACGCGACACCATCGATTTGCGACAACACAGCTCCGGTTTCGGCCAACAACTCATGCACCCAGGGCAGCAGATGCTCCGAGCCGCCATTGGCGACATGCGCCGATCGTTCGATGATTTCGCCGTCCTGCCACAGCGCTGCCGACAAATGACGTGTTGCAGTCTCGAATGCCAGCAGCCGCATCGAATTCAGTCCCTCCGCCGACCGCTGCCCTATTTGCGACTGCCGAGAATGCCGCGCAGCGTGTCCTGGATATCGGCCGGAATCAGCACGGTCTTCGCATTGTCCGACTTGGCGAGATTGCCGATTGCCTCGATGTACTTCTCACCCAACATGTAACGCATCGGCGCATCCTCGGCACCAATGGCGGCGGCGACACGTCGAATAGCCTCGGCAGAAGCATCGGCCAGCGTGACCTGCGCTTCGGCCTGCAAGCGCGCAGCCTGCAGCAAAGCCTCGGCGTTGAGAATGGTGGATTGTTTGGTGCCTTCCGCCTTGGTCACCATCGCCTTGCGTTCGCGCTCTGCAGACGCCTGGGCCTCCATCGCGCGCTGCATCGAATCCGATGGATTGATGTCCTGGATCTCGACCGATTTAACCGTCAGGCCCCAATCGATGGCTTCGTCGGCAACACCCTCGCGCAACCTGGCCTTGATCTTCTCCCGATTCGACAGCGCTTCATCGAGCGTCATCTCGCCGATGATGGAGCGCAGTGTGGTCATGATCATGTTGCGGATCGCCTCGGAAAAATCCGTTACGCCATACACCGCCTTGATTGGATCGGTAACCTTGATGAAGGCAATCGCGTTGGTGAGGATGACGGCATTGTCTTTGGTGATGACTTCCTGCTCCTGAACATCGAGGATGATGTCCTTGGTGGTCAGCTTGTAGCGCACCTGATCGAAGTACGGAATAATGATATTCAGACCAGGAAGAAGCGTGGTGTGGTATTTGCCCAGTCGCTCGACGATCCATTCTTCGCCCTGCGGCACAATACGAACACCCTTGGCTATCGTGACTGCAACAAATACAAAAAGTGCAACAACAACAAACACGAAATCGCCCATGACCTGCCCCTTCAGATTTTTCCTACTTTCAATATCTGGCCGTCAACAGCCAGTACCTTGACCCTCTCACCCGCCGCAATCGCTTCATCGGCAAGACAGGGCCAGCTATCAGAGCCCATGATCGGCTTCTGGAAGCGAACTTCTCCGCGCGCCGACACCGTGCCCAAAGGCTCAACTGCTCGCACCAGAATCCCGATCTCACCCAGCGCCGCGTCCGCCTGTCCGGACTGTGTCTTGTTGCCATCGTTGCGCAAGACCTTGAACCAAAGCACTGTCATTGCCACTGATGCCAGTGTCCATATCAGTATCTGGGCGCTGAACGCCAACGTTGGCATTAGCAGCATCGCAACGCCTACCAGCAGCGCCCCCAGGCCAAACCAGATGACAAAGAAGCTGGGCACGGCCAATTCCAGCAAACCCAAACCAAGACCAAGAATAATCCAGTGCCACCAGTCGAGTTCCATTGACGTCGTGTCCTTTTAGAAAATTTCCCTGGATTTTTTGGAGGTGGGCGAATTCAAAAAAATCTGCTGCGAATTCCCACTGGCCCGCGAAAGAAGGTATTTTATCGCCTTTGCCTTGCGCGCCTTTCCCCTTCCGGCATATTATTCACGGATACGGTGATAGTCGATTGCCTGGAAGACGATTCGCTGGTAAAAAGATTTACAAGTCTGACCCGTTACTATCAAAGTTTTGCTACAGTTCCGCGATATGCAAGCACACGAATAATTTGTTTTCCACTCGATTTACCATTCGCATAGAATTCACCCCACCGCCACGAACAACACTTTCTCACCACCTTTACCACTCACACCACTTTCACGAGGTCACACATGAACAAGTCTGAACTGATTGAGATCACCGCCAAAGAAGCCGACATCAGCAAGGCCGCCGCCGAGAAGGCGCTGTCAGCTGTCATGGCAGCAATTGTCAAGGCCGTCTCCAAGGGCGACAGCGTTACCCTGGTTGGATTCGGTAGCTTCAAATCGTCAAAGCGCGCCGCTCGCGTTGGCCGTAACCCGCAAACCGGCAAGGAACTCAAAATTGCCGCAACTACAGTGCCACGCTTCACTGCAGGCGCCACTTTCAAGGCTGCCGTTGCAGGCAAGAAGGCCAAGAAGAAGTAAGCAAAGCTTTCAGATTTCCATTCAGGCCCGCCTTGCGCGGGCCTGTTTGTTTTGTGTTGCGCCTTTAGGGTTTGGCTTGCCTTGCTCGCTGACGAACCTGTTCGAACAAACACACTGCCGTTGCCGCAGCCACATTGAGTGACTCGGAGCTGTTGGCCAGCGGAATCGTGGCATGAAAATCTGCTGCTGCAATATGTTCCGGCGCCAAGCCTGAACCTTCATTGCCAACTAGCCAGACAATCGGCCCGGTAAGCTCAAGCTCATAAATACTGGTGCCACCGCTTGCAACCGTCGCCACGGTGGCCACCGAGCATCCTGCAAGCACAGCCTTCAGACCGGCCCGCTCGTGAATTGCCAGCGAGAAATGTGCGCCTTGTGCTGCGCGTAGCACGCGCGACGTCCACGCACCGGCGCAGCCTTTGCCAAGAATGACATCGCGTACTCCCGCCGCGGCGGCAGTGCGCAAAATGGTTCCAACGTTCCCGGCATCCTGTACCGCGTCAAGTATGAGTGCATCGCCCAGAATTTCGGCTGCAGGTACTGTTGGTATCTCAATAACCGCAGCAATGCCGGTCGGCGTGCCCAGGTCGGAAATATCGCGGTACAAGCTGTCGCGCATGACGAGGCAATCGATACCCGCAGCGCTCTTCAACAGAGTGTCAATTTCCGGATTCTGCAGTCCGCTTTCACTGACCAGCAAGTGCAGCGGTTCGACGCCACGACTAAAGCATTCAGCCACCAGATGAATTCCATCAAGCAAGGCACGCCCTTGCTTGCGTGGGTCATCGGCCAGCGCGCGCAAATCTTTGAACGTAGGATTTTCGCGCGAACTGATATGGCGAACACTCATGGTTGCGCATCCATCATGCAATTCTGGCAGCGACGAATCTCACTTGACGATCCAGATTCAAACGCCATCAACATTCACGGCATTGAGCAATATCTTGACGGGCCCAAAACTCTTGCGATGAAAATATGCCGGTCCATGCTGCTTCAGTGCAGCACGATGTACGGCGGTGTCGTAGCCTTTGTGCCGATCCAGTCCATACTGTGGAAAAGCTTGATGGATCAGGCGCATCTCGGCATCCCGCGCCGTTTTGGCGAGAATCGAAGCCGCGGAAATTGCAGGCTCTGTCGCGTCTCCGCCAACGATTGCACGAGCGGGTATTGACAGGCACGGGCAGCGATTCCCATCGATCAGCGCCTGTTCGGGTTTGATTGGAAGTGCCTCGACCGCGCGACTCATCGCCAGCATGGTTGCCTGCAAAATATTGATACTGTCGATTTCCTCGACCGAGGCAAAGGCGATGCCGTAGGCCAGGGCCTTCTCCCGAATTTCCAGAGCGAGTCGTTCTCGCTTG
>JAIPCF010000008.1 GCA_021738385.1 Sulfuritalea sp.
ACCCGGCGAAAGCAGTCGCGCTGCCTTTCGCCGGGTCGCCGTGTCGCCGTGGTGAGACTATGAACCTGAACGGCAAACATGTTCTCATTCTCGGCCTGGGCGAATCGGGACTGGCGTGCGCGCAATGGTGTGTACGGCAAGGCGCCCGTGTACGGGTCGCCGACACGCGAAGCGAGCCGCCGAAACTCGACGAGTTGCGTACCCGTGTCGCCAGCGCCGAGTTTGTCGGCGGCGAGTTCTCAAAGGCGCTGCTTGAGGGAATTGACCTGCTGGTGCTTTCGCCGGGACTTTCGGGCGGTTTGATGGTGGCCTTGCAGGCGCGCGGTATTCGCATTCCGGTCGTCGGCGAAATCGAGTTGTTTGCGCAAGGCTTGCGCAAAATCGCAGCGACGGGCGAGGCTCCGGCCCCGGTGGTAGCGATTACCGGCACCAACGGCAAGACCACTACCACGGCACTTGCCGGACATTTGTTGCGCGCCACCGGCAAGAGCGTCGGCGTCGCTGGCAATATCTCGCCGGCCGCGCTGACCGCATTGATGGATGCGCAGGACGCTGATACTCTGCCGCAACTCTGGGTCATCGAGCTGTCCAGCTTTCAACTGGAAACGACCGCCACGCTGAATCCTGCAGCGGCGACCGTACTCAATATCTCCGAGGACCATCTCGATCGCTACATCAATCTCGAAGAATACGCGTCAGCCAAGGCGCGGGTTTTCAAGAGTGCAGAGGGTGCCCCCTGCGTACAGGTTCTGAACCGGGACGATCCGCGCGTGCGGCGGATGGCGCTGGCCGGCCATCGTATTATCAGTTTTGGTCTGGATGCGCCGGCCACCGAAGATGATTTCGGCCTGCGCGAGAATCGTGGTGAAGCTTGGCTGGTGCAGGGTGAGCGTTTTTTGCTGCCGCTATCCGAGTTACCGCTCGCTGGCTTGCACAATGCCGCCAACGCAATGGCGGCGCTGGCCCTATGCGCGAGTCTGGGCTTCGATGCGGTGGCGTTGTTGCCAGCCTTGCGCAGTTTTCGCGGCTTGCCGCATCGAGTCGAGAAGATTGCAGAGATCAACGGTGTGATCTGGTACAACGATTCGAAAGGCACCAATGTCGGCGCTACAGTGGCGGCGCTGGACGGAATCGGCGGCCAACTGGGTGCTCAGAATAATCACATTACTTCCTCGGGGAGTGAGGGCGCTCCAATTCTGCCGAACGGCAATAAGAATGATCGCACGAGTCACCTCCCTCCCTCGGGGAGGGAGGCTGGGAGGGAGGGCACTCCAATTCTGCCGAACGGCAATAAGAATGATCGCAAGATCATTCTTATTGCCGGTGGCGAAGGCAAAGGCCAGGACTTCTCGCCACTCAAATCAGTTGTGACGCGCCACGCACGGGCGGTCATTCTGCTGGGCCGAGACGCACCGCTGATCGAGAGCGCGATACACGATACTGGCGTTGCAATCGAGCACGTCGCCAGCATGGAAGACGCGGTGGCGGTTTCAAAGCGTCTGGCGTGTCCGGGAGATGCGGTTCTGTTATCGCCTGCCTGCGCCAGCTTCGACATGTTTCGCAATTACCCCCATCGCGGGCAAGTGTTCGCCGCTGCGGTGCATGCGCTGGAGAGCAGCGCATGAGCCGGGCCTTCGCCACACCTTCGCGGCACGCTCCGGCGGAGCTTGACGGGCTTCTGATCTGGCCTGCGCTTGCCTTGCTCTTGATCGGATTGGTGATGGTGTACTCGTCCTCGATTGCCACTGCCGAAGGCAGTCGGTTCACCGGCAATCAGCCTGCCTACTTTTTGTTTCGTCATGCCGTGTTCCTGGCGGTGGGAATGGTGGCGGGCGTAATGGCGTTTCAAATACCGCTGCGTTTGTGGCAGCAGGCGGCGCCCTGGCTGTTTTTAACCGGGTTCGTCTTGCTGTTGGTGGTATTGATTCCGCATGTCGGCCGATCAGTCAATGGTGCGCAGCGCTGGATTGGTCTCGGGCCGATCAATTTGCAGCCTTCCGAGCTGATGAAACTGTTTGTGGTGATCTACGCCGCTGATTACACCAGTCGCAAGCTGCATGACATGAGCAGCTTCGTGCGTGGCTTCGGGCCAATGGCTCTGGTCATGGTTCTGGTTGGATTCTTGCTGCTGCGCGAGCCCGATTTCGGCGCGCTGGTCGTCATTCTTTGCATCGCCACCGGCATCCTGTTTCTTGGCGGCATCAACGCACGGGTGTTCAGTGGTCTGGTTGTAGTTCTGGTGATCAGTTTCATAGTCATGATCTGGGTTTCACCTTATCGACGTGAGCGTATTTTCGGCTTCATGGATCCTTGGCAGGATGCCTTCGGCAAGGGCTACCAACTCTCACATGCCTTGATTGCTTTTGGTCGCGGCGAGTGGTTCGGCGTCGGCCTCGGCGCCAGTGTCGAAAAGCTGTTTTACCTGCCGGAAGCGCACACTGATTTTCTGCTGGCGGTGATTGCCGAAGAGCTGGGTTTTGTCGGTGTCTGTGTCGTGGTCGGCCTGTTTGCGCTACTGGTTCAGCGCTGCTTCGCCATCGGTCGCCAGGCGCTGGTGCTGGGACGGGTGCATTCCGGCCTGGTTGCGCAAGGCATCGGCATCTGGCTTGGCGTGCAGGGTTTCATCAACATGGGCGTGAACATGGGTCTGCTGCCGACCAAAGGCCTGACCTTGCCGCTGATGAGCTTCGGCGGGTCTGGCATCGTCGCCAACTGCCTGGCGCTGGGAATCCTGCTGCGAGTGGATTGGGAGAACCGCCAAATGATGCGGGGGCAACAGGTATGAACTGCAATTCATTCACCACAGAGACACAGAGACACAGAGGAAAGGCAACACCGAGAAAAGCAAGTCAATTGCTATTGCATCTCTCTGTGTCTCTGTGTCTCTGTGGTGAAAGGCTGTGCGTTTGAAAACCCTCCTGATCATGGCCGGCGGCACGGGTGGGCACATCATGCCAGGACTGGCCGTGGCCGAGCATCTGCGCGAACACGGCTGGAAGATTGCCTGGATGGGCAACCCGGATGGAATGGAGGCGAAGTTGACCGCAGGGCGTGGTTACGAGATGGCCTGGGTTCGCTTTTCGGCCTTGCGTGGCAAGGGCGTGTTGCGCAAATTGCTATTGCCGGTCAATCTGCTGCGCGGATTCGCTCAGGCCTGGACCGAGCTCAAGCGTATTCGTCCCGATGTGGTGTTGGGGCTGGGTGGTTACATCAGTTTTCCTGGCGGCATGATGGCCTCTTTGCGAGGCATTCCGTTGGTTCTGCACGAACAGAATTCCGTTGCGGGTCTTGCCAACAGGGTGCTGGCCAGCCTTGCCGACCGCGTGTTGACCGGATTCCCCAAGGCGCTGAAGCGGGGTGAGTGGGTAGGAAATCCGGTACGCCCGGAAATCACCGCGTTGCCGGAGCCGACTTTGCGATATGCCCGGCATAGTGGTCCATTGCGTGTGCTGGTTGTCGGCGGCAGTTTGGGCGCGCAAGCCCTGAACGAAGCCGTGCCGTCAGCACTGGCCTTGCTCGTCGAAGATGAGCGACCGACGGTGGTGCATCAGGCGGGAGAGAAGCATTTGCCTGCGTTAATCCAGCGTTACGAGGATGCAGGCGTCAAGGCAGATTGCGTCGCCTTCATCAATGAAATGGCCGGCGCTTACGATTGGGCCGATCTGGTGATCTGTCGCTCTGGAGCACTGACCGTGGCGGAACTCGCGGCAGCCGGTGTCGCCAGCCTGTTGGTGCCTTATCCCCATGCGGTGGATGACCATCAGACCTCAAATGCACGATTCCTGAGCAATGCCGGTGCAGCGATTCTGCTGCAGCAGAGTCAGCTGACTCCCGAGCGCCTGGCCGAGATTCGCAATCTGTCGCGACAGCAATTGACGCAAATGGCCGAGAAGGCCCGCAATCTGGCACGGCCTGAAGCAACGATGGCGGTGGCGCAGGCCTGCGAGGAACTGGCGAAATGAATCAGGTCAAGGCACTTCACTACGGAGGACACGGAGGTCACAGAGAAAAGCAAAAGCCCTGCTTGACACTTCTCCGTGACCTCCGTGCCCTCTGTGGTGATCATTTTTTCGCTTGTCCGGTATAGAGGCTTCAACATGAAACATAAAGTCAAGCGCATTCACTTCGTCGGCATTGGCGGCTCGGGGATGTCCGGTATTGCCGAAGTCTTGAGTAATCAGGGCTACAAGGTCAGCGGCTCGGATCTCAACGAAAGCGCGACGACACGTCGATTGGCGGCACAAGGCATCCGTATCTCGATTGGCCATCAGGCACAGAACGCCGCTACGGCTGACGCGGTGGTGGTGTCGACTGCCGTGTGCGACGATAACCCGGAAGTGCAGATGGCGCGCGAACGTCATGTGCCGGTGGTGCCCCGCGCGCAGATGCTGGCCGAGCTGATGCGCATCAAGCAGGGTATTGCGATCGCCGGCACGCACGGCAAGACGACCACGACAAGTCTGGTTGCCAGTTGTCTGGCCGCTGGCGGACTCGATCCGACGTTTGTTATCGGCGGTCGATTGAACTCCGCCGGAGCCAACGCGCAGTTGGGGAGTGGTGAATTTCTGGTGGCCGAGGCAGACGAGTCGGACGCCTCATTCCTGTTTCTGTCACCCGTGGTTTCTGTGGTCACCAATATCGATGCCGATCACATGGAAACTTACGGCCACGATTTTGGCCGGCTGAAACAGGCCTTTATCGATTTTCTCCATCGATTGCCCTTTTACGGTGTGGCCGTGGTGTGCGGCGACGATCCCAATGTGCGCGAGATTATTCCGCGTGTGGCCAAGCAGATCGTTACCTACGGCATTGATCTTGACGCCAATTTCAGAGCCGAGGAGATTGTGGCCGACGGTGGCACCATGCGTTTTACCTGCGTACGCACCAATGGCAACGTGACTCGTCTGCCCATCGTGCTTAATCTTCCCGGGCACCACAATGTGCTTAATGCATTGGCTGCCATCGCAGTGGCCACAGAAGTCGGCGTTGGTGACACGGCAATCGTCAAGGCCTTGGCTGAATTTCATGGCGTCGGCAGGCGCTTTCAGCGCTATGGCGAGATCGCCTGTCCCGGCGGAGGCCATTTCACGCTGGTTGATGATTATGGCCATCATCCGGTGGAAATGGCTGCAACGCTGGCAGCGGCGCGCGGTGCGTTTCCCGGGCGCCGGCTGGTGCTGGCGTTTCAGCCACATCGCTTTACCCGCACTCGGGACTGTTTCGAGGATTTCGTCAAGGTACTGTCGGGCTTCGACGCCGTACTGCTCGGCGAAGTCTATGCCGCAGGTGAAGCGCCGATTGTCGCCGCGGACAGCCGCACCCTGATGCGAGCGGTGCGCGTTGCCGGCAAGGTGGAGCCGATTTTTGTCGAAGACATTGCGGCCATGCCCGCCGCGATTCTGGACGCGACTCGTGATGGGGACGTGGTGATCACCATGGGCGCCGGTTCCATCGGTGGTGTGCCGGCTCGATTGAGCAATGAGGCTGCGCATGACTGAGCCGCTGCGCGGAACTCTGCGTAAGAACGAGTCGATGGCGGAGCATGCTTCATGGCGTGCCGGAGGGGCAGTTGCCTGCGCCTACTTTCCGGCAGGTCTGGCTGATCTCGCAAATTTTCTCAAGGGTTTGCGGTACGACGAACCGCTGCTGATGGTGGGGCTGGGCAGCAACCTGTTGGTGCGCGATGGTGGATTTGACGGAACGGCGATATTCACTCTCGGGGTTCTCGACACGATGCGTCGAGAACCCGACGGCAGTTTCTACGTTGAAGCCGGCGTCGCTTCACCCAAATTCGCGCGGTTCGTCGGCAAGCAGGGTTGTGCCGAGGCCGAGTTTCTGGCGGGCATTCCCGGCACGGTGGGCGGCGCATTGGCGATGAATTCGGGTTGCCACGGCGGCGAAACCTGGCGTTATGTGGAGCGTGCGCTGATGCTGAATCGCGACGGCGAGCAGATTATCCGCACACCCAATGATTTCTCCATCGGCTACCGCCATGTCGGCCTCAAGGAATCCACTGACGAGATTTTTGCCGCCGCCTGGTTCCGCTTTCCCGAGGGCGATTCGAGCGAGGCGCAGCAGCGCATGCGCGAGCTGCTGGATAGACGCACGGCAACCCAGCCGCTGAATTTTCCCAACGCCGGATCGGTGTTCAGAAATCCGTCCGGCGACCATGCGGCACGGCTGATCGAAGCCGCCGGACTCAAGGGTGCACAGATCGATGGAGCACAGGTTTCTGAAAAGCATGCGAATTTCATCGTTAATCCAGAGGGCAAGGCAAGTGCTAGTGCGATAGAAATGCTAATCGGCCGGATTCAGGCGGAAGTCGAAGAAAAGTTTGGTGTTTCGTTGATTCGCGAAGTACGCATCGTCGGCACAACTGCCGGTCATTCCGGACGCGATAGAGAAGGGAGTTGATGGATTTCGGCAAAGTGGCGGTGATGATGGGCGGCGAGTCGGCCGAGCGCGAGGTTTCGCTTAAAAGCGGGACTGCAGTGCTGGCTGCACTGCGTACGTCCGGCGTCGATGCACATACTTTTGATCCGCGAGACAAGCCGCTGGAGGCATTGCACGCGGAGGGATTCAAACGCGTATTTATAGCGCTGCATGGCCGGGGCGGCGAGGACGGCACCTTGCAGGGTGCGTTGGGCTTCCTCAGCCTGCCCTATACCGGCAGTGGTGTGCTGGCATCCGCGTTGGCGATGGACAAGTGGCGCACGAAACTGGTCTGGCAGGCGGCGGGTATTCCGGTGCCGGATTATGTCGTGCTCGATGCGACAAGTGACTTTGACGCCGTCGAGGCGCACCTGGGCTTGCCCTTATTCGTCAAGCCGGCTAATGAGGGGTCAAGTTTTGGTATCAGCAAAGTCAAGCAGGCCGGTGAATTGCGCGCTGCCTATGAGTTTGCGGCGCGTTTTGATTCCTGCGTAATCGCCGAGAAGTATCTGGATGGCGGTGAATTCACCGTAGGCATCGTTGCCGGTCAGGCTCTGCCGGTTATCCGCATCGTGCCAGCGACAGAGTTCTACGACTACGACGCCAAGTACGTGCGCGATGACACGCAATACCTGATTCCCAGCGGTCTCAGCGGTGAGCAGGAGAATGAGATGCGGGAGCTTTCCCTGCGGGCTTTCGCGGTGCTTGGTGGGCGTGGTTGGGGTCGCATCGATTTGATGCTGGACGCCGCAGGCAATATCTATTGCCTGGAGGCAAATACGTCACCCGGAATGACCGACCATTCCCTGGTGCCGATGGCGGCACGGGCGGCAGGCATGGCATTTGAGCAATTGGTGCTCAAACTGCTGGAAGAGGCAGGTCATGGCTAAGGCGCGGGGAAACACCCGGACCGAGCCGGGCAGCGAGGATGGTTTCTGGGATCGTCCGGTGCTGATCAATCTGCTGGCCGATCTGCTGCTGTTGGCTGCGGCGGTCTTGTTGGCATGGTCTGGCGCCATGGCACTGCAGCGTCTTCCTGTATTCCCGCTTAAGCAGGTACTGGTGACAACCCAGGTCGACCGTGTATCGCGCGGGCAGATAGAGCACGCGGCTCGCACCGCCTTGTCGGGAAATTTTTTCACAGTGAATCTGGAATCGGCCCAGGCGGCTTTCGAGCGCCTGCCCTGGGTTCGCTCGGCTTCATTGCGGAGGATATGGCCTGACGGCCTGGAACTGCAGCTGGAAGAGCATCGCGCCGTTGCTCATTGGCCCCCTCAGGACGGTGAAATGCGTCTGGTCAATACCAGTGGCGAGGTATTCATGGCCAGCGTCAATGAGGCACTGCCGCAATTTGTCGGCCCCGAAGGATCGGCACCCGAAGTACTCAGTCGTTATCAGGAATTTAGTGAAGACCTGGCGCGCATCGGGCGGACGGCGGTTGCAGTGCACCTTTCGGCGCGGGAAGCCTGGCAGTTCAAGCTCGATGATGGCGTGGTGCTGGAGTTGGGCCGCAACCAAGCCAGACATCCGCTGCGCGAACGCCTGATCCGATTCACGACCCACTACGCTGCTGTGCGCGACTCTGTGGGAAGTCGCCTGCAAACCATCGGCGTGGTGGATATGCGGTATCCCAATGGATTTGCCCTCAGGGCGAGCAAGAGTTGATGAGCAAAGAAAACAAACGTGATTTGATTGTCGGACTCGATATCGGTACCTCCAAGATCGTCGCCATCGTCGGCGAACTGGATGCCGAGGGTCGCCTGGGCATACTTGGACTGGGCACTCAGGATTCCGCGGGGCTGAAACGCGGCATGGTGATCAATATCGAAGCCACCGTGAATTCGATCTCGCGGGCCATCGCCGAAGTGGAAATGATGGCCGGTTGCAAGGTGCGCGAGGTATACACCGGGATTGCCGGCAGCCACATCAAGAGCAAGGACTCCACGGGCATGGTCGTGGTACGAGACAAAGAGGTCACCCAGTTCGATGTTGAACGGGCGATCGAGGCGGCCAATGCGACATCGATTTCAGCCGACGATCAGATTCTGCACACGCTGGTGCAGGAATTCATCGTTGACGGCCAGGATGGCGTCAAGGAGCCGATCGGCATGGATGCCAAGCGACTTGACGTCAAGGTGCATCTGGTCACCGGTGCCGTTACGGCGGTACAGAACATCGTCAAGTGCGTACACCGCTGTGGTCTCGAAGTTGTCGACCTGGTCTTACAGCCGCTGGCTTCCGGTTATGCGGTACTGACCGAAGACGAAAAGGATGTCGGTGTCTGTCTGGTCGATATCGGCGGCGGCACAACCGATCTGGCCGTTTTTGTGCAGGGTGCGATCCGCCATACCGCAGTGATCCCGATTGCCGGCGACCAGCTGACCAACGATATCGCCATCGCCTTGCGCACCTCGACTCAGGATGCCGAGGAAATCAAGATGCGCTACGGCGTCGCCTTGCAGCAGTTGGCAGATCCGGAAGACATGATCGAAGTGCCGGGTGTCGGCGATCGTCCGGCAACTCAACTGTCACGGCAAACCCTGGCGGGATTCATTCAGCCGCGGGTCGAAGAGATTTTTCAGAAAGTTCAGGAGGAACTGCAGCGTAGCGGCAAGGAACGTTTGCTGCGTGCCGGCATTGTCCTGACGGGTGGCGCGGCGCAAATGCCGGGTATGTCGGAACTGGGAGAGGAAATTTTTCATAACACCGTGAAGTTGGCGATGCCGCATTACGAAGGCAATTTGCGCGACTACGTGCGCAATCCGCGCTACTCCACGGCGATGGGTTTGTTGTTGGAGGGCGTGGCGCAGCGTCATCGTGGCATGAAGACGCAAAGCCCAAGAAGTTTTGGGCAGGTTCTGGCGCGGATGCGGGCGTGGTTTACCAGGAATTTTTGATTTTTCGGTTTTAGGAGGAGGCGATTATGTTTGAACTTGAGGAAGTAGCGGCAGCAGGGACGGGTACCACAGTCATCAAGGTTGTTGGTGTCGGTGGCGCGGGTGGCAACGCGGTTGAGCACATGATTCGCGAAGGTGTCGGTGGCGTCGAATTTATCTGTTGCAACACCGATGCTCAGGCGCTGAGAAAAAGCAGCGCACCCATCAAATTGCAGCTTGGCCCCGGTTTGGGCGCAGGAGGCAAGCCGGACAAGGCCAGAGATCTGGCGACACAGGATCGAGAGCGAATTGCCGAAGTGCTTACTGGCGCTCACATGGTCTTCATCACCGCCGGCATGGGTGGCGGCACCGGCACCGGTGCTGGCCCGGTAGTCGCAGAAGTAGCGCGAGAACTTGGCATTCTGACTGTCGCGGTTGTAACCAAGCCGTTCGAGTACGAGGGCAAGCGCAAACGCCTGGCTGAGGATGGCGTCGCTGAACTCGCTCTTCATGTCGATTCACTGATCATCATCCTCAACGAGAAACTTGAAGAAGTTCTCGGCGACGAGGTCAGCATGCTTGAGGCATTTCAGGCGGCGGACAATGTGTTGCGCAATGCGGTGGGCGGGATCGCAGAGATCATCAACGTACCGGGTCTGGTCAACGTCGACTTCGAAGATGTGCGCACCGTGATGGGCGAAATGGGTAAGGCAATGATGGGGTCTGCGGTGGCCGCTGGTGTCGATCGTGCACGTGTCGCGGCCGAAGAGGCTGTGGCAAGCCCGTTGCTCGAAGGCATCGAGCTTTCGGGAGCGCGCGGCGTGCTGGTAAATATTACCGCCAGCACCACGCTGGGCCTCAAGGAATACAAGGATGTAATGAAGACCATTCGCCAATACACAGCGCCCGAGGCCACGGTGATCTGTGGCGCGGTATTCGATGAGACGATGGAAGACCAGTTGCGCGTCACCGTGGTCGCCACCGGCCTTGGTATCGTTGCGGCGCGCGAGGCAGTCAAGCCGCGCATGAGTGTCGTCGAGGCTGTAGGACTGCGCACCGGTACCGACAACCTGCAGGTCTTCGACGTCGGCGCTGGTCAGGGTCCCATTGATCTTTCCAGCGTGACCAGCAGCGGACGCGGTGGTACGCCACGCAATTCCCAAGCGGATGCGATGGCAGCATCTGGTGTGGACAAGTACGATATCCCGGCATTTTTGCGTCGCCAGTCCGACTGATAACACCCGCGAAAAGACCGGCCCGGCGGGCGCCTCCTCCCGCCGGGCCGGTCTTGCCTTGTGCTTTGCGTGATAAAATTGCCGTCTTGCAACATACCAATGTTTGACACTAACCAATGCTTCGTCAGCGCACCCTGAAATCAGTCGTCAAGGCAACCGGAGTCGGCCTCCACTCCGGTGTCAAAGTGTCGCTCGTGCTGCGTCCGGCGCAGGCAAATACTGGTGTGGTTTTCCGTCGCATTGACCTAAAGCAGCCGGTTGACCTCAAGGCGGATCCTTTTGGCGTCGGTGACACACGTATGGCCTCATGCCTGGAAAAGGATGGAGTCAAGGTTGCGACGGTCGAGCATCTGATGTCCGCGCTGGCCGGGCTCGGCATTGACAATATCTATGTCGATGTCGATGCCGCCGAACTGCCGATCATGGATGGTTCCGCCGCGCCCTTCATATTCTTACTGCAATCGGCTGGTATCGAGGAGCAGAACGTCGCCAAAAATTTCCTCCGGGTGAAAAAAGCCGTGGAAGTGCGGGAGGGCGACAAGTGGGCCAAAATTTCACCCTACGATGGTTTCAGTCTGGATTTCTCGATTGTTTTCAACCATCCAGCGGTTGATCGTTCCGCTTCGCGGGCGCATATCGACTTTGCCGATCAATCCTATTTCAGGGATGTGGCGCGCGCCCGAACATTCGGATTCATGCAGGATGTCGAAACCTTGCGCGATCAAGGCCTGGCTCTGGGTGGCAGTCTGGAAAATGCCATCGTGATGGACGAATACCGGGTACTGAATACAGAAGGCCTGCGCTACGCAGACGAATTCGTCAAACACAAAATTCTCGACGCCATCGGCGACCTTTACCTGGCCGGTCATCCCCTGCTGGGTGCGTTTTCGGCCCACAAATCGGGCCATGCGCTTAATAATCTTCTCCTGCGCGAGTTGCTTGGCGATCAGAGCGCGTGGGAACTGGTTAGTTACCAGCGTGCTGAAGAGGCTCCAGGAAGTATTGCGCGGCTTTACCCTCGGTTGGCCTAGCCATGCTTCTGCTACGGGTCGTCGGCATTCTGACGGCAATTGTCATTGGCAGTGGGATCGTTGCCTGGCTGTTTACCCGTGATCGCCGCTACCTGGTTTTGTCGGCTCGCGTTGCCAAGGGCGCGTTGTTTTTCGTCCTCGCTGTCTTGGTATTGATGGCGGCAGAGCGCCTGATCATTCTTTGACACTGTGGAGCAGGCGTTCGAGTGCCTGCTTGAGAGGCGATCCATCAGGCAGTTTTTGGGTTAGCGTAGTAAGCCCTTGCTTCTGATTATCTCCAGGCAGAGCGGGCCTTTCATGCGGCACGCTTGGGGGGGGCGGGTTGCGGGCTTGCACTCGTACCTCGATTTGAGTAACCTTCACGTCCTTATTGGATAACTCGTTGGCGAGACGCGGTCCTAATTGACGGATCTTCGCCGCGACTGCGCCGTTCGCGGTGTGGATAAATATTTTCCCCAAGCGGAAGTTCGCTACGCGTGCATGAGGCCTAAGAGACTCGGGCAAGGCGGCTTCCAAGAGGCGCTGGAAGAGGAGCAAGCGTTGGGCGTGGGCAGCAAGCCGCGCCATGCTGTCACCGGAGGCTAAGTGTTCCTGGAGGCTGCGCGCTGTCATGGATAACAAGTTTCAGTAAAGGCCATTGCCGGCATTATCGGCGTGAAATTGTGTGGCTGTAACTAAAACGAACTTGAAGGAAGGGAAGGGATGCATATTATTCTCGTCTCTGACCGGCTGACAACTGCAAGAAGCATTACGCTAACCTGGCGCCATGCAGTACTTGCGGCGGGAGCCATGTTTGGCTCGGTCCTGGTACTGTCTTCGCTATTTTCATATTTCACTGTTCGTCATGCAGCGGAAGTTCGTCTTCCCTTCCTGCAAGACATGGTGCGCTCCGTGAACGCCGAGGATGCCCAGCGATCAAAAGTATTTGTCCGCGAGAACATCAATGCAATGGCAGTCAAACTTGGCGAAATGCAGGCGCAGTTGATGCGTCTTGACACCATAGGTGAGCGACTCGCCAGCATGGCCGGTTTCAAACCACAACAGCTAAAGGCTTTTAGCGACCATACCGATGGTCGTGGCGGGCCATTGATGATGCCCATCGCCATGTCTTCCGATGAGCTACAGCGTGCAGTTGATGATTTGGCCCATCAGGTCGAAGCAAAGTCGGACCAGATATCCATGATCGAATCCCAGCTCCTTGAGGATCGCATCCGAAAGAGTTTGCTGCCAACCAGTCTGCCGGTGGAGGCGCAATGGAAGGCTTCCAGCTTTGGCTGGCGAGTCGATCCGTTCACAGGCGAGCGGGCGATGCATGAAGGCGTTGATTTTGTGGCAACTCAGGGGACGGCCATTCACGCGGCCGCCGCCGGAATCGTGATTGGTGCGGAGAAGCATCCACAATATGGCAACTTGGTCGAAATAGACCATGGCAAGGATTTGACCACCCGCTACGCGCACACATCAAAAATTCTGGTCAAGGCGGGGCAAATGGTCAAACGTGGTCAGAAGATCGCAGAAGTGGGGTCGACAGGACGTTCGACCGGAGCCCATCTTCATTTTGAAGTACGGGTAGCCGGTCATGCAAAGAACCCCAATCACTTTTTACGCATGGCACAAGCCAACAAGCTGCCAACATTGCGAACTCACTAAGCACGCGGGAGGCCGACCCTCCCTCGCATGCTAAAATCCGCGCTTTGCTTTTCCCGGCCGACACGCGGTCGCGCACCCCATGATCTCCGGCTTTTTGAAAAAGATTTTTGGCAGCCGCAATGACCGGCTGATCAAACAGTACTCCCAGACTGTAGTCCGCATTAATGCGCTCGAAGCCGAGGTGTCAAAGCTTTCGGACGAGGACTTGCGCGCCAAGACGGATGAGTTTCGCAAACGGCACACTGAGGGTGAAGACCTCGACGCCTTGTTGCCGGAAGCGTTTGCCGTCGTTCGCGAAGCCAGTCAGCGGGTGCTCGGCCTGCGCCATTTCGACATGCAGTTGATTGGCGGAATGGTCCTGCATTTTGGCAAGATTGCCGAAATGCGTACTGGCGAGGGCAAAACCCTGACCGCGACCTTGGCCGTGTATCTGAATGCGATATCCGGCAAAGGCGTGCATCTGATCACGGTTAACGATTATCTGGCCAGGCGTGATGCCGAGTGGATGGGGCGCATCTACCGTTTTCTCGGACTCAGTGTCGGTGTCAATCTTTCGCAAATGCCGCACGATGAAAAGAAGGCTGCCTACGCCGCCGACATCACCTACGGTACCAACAACGAATTCGGTTTTGATTACCTGCGTGACAACATGGTGTATTCCCCCGATGAACGTGTGCAGCGGGGACTGAATTACGCCATCGTCGACGAAGTCGACTCGATCCTGATCGATGAAGCGCGCACGCCTTTGATCATCTCCGGTCAGGCCGAAGACCATACCGAGCTCTACCTAAAAATGAACGCCGTGCCGCCCATGCTGACCATCGGCGAAGCGGCGAAGGGTGAAGGTGATGTCGATACTGGTGACTACACCGTTGATCTCAAGTCGCATCAGGTGTTGCTGACTGAAGAAGGCCACATCAAGGCCGAAGAGATACTCGCTCGCATGGGTATGTTGGCCGAAGGCAGCAGCTTGTACGAGCCGGCCAACATCCTGCTGATCCATCATCTCTATGCCGCGTTGCGGGCGCACAACCTGTACCTGCGTGACCAGCAGTATGTGGTGCAAGGTGGCGAAGTCATCATCGTCGACGAGTTCACCGGGCGCCTGATGGCGGGCCGGCGCTGGTCGGATGGCCTGCATCAGGCGGTCGAGGCCAAGGAAGGAGTATCGATCCAGGCCGAAAATCAGACCCTGGCCTCGATTACTTTCCAGAACTATTTCCGCATGTACAAAAAGCTTGCCGGCATGACCGGCACGGCAGATACGGAAGCCTATGAGTTCCAGCAGATCTATGGCCTGGAAACCGTGGTGATCCCGACCAACAAGCCGATGATTCGCAAGGACGAGAACGACCAAATCTATCGTACCGCGCCGGAAAAACATGCGGCCATCATCACCGACATCCGCGCCTGTCATGGGCGTGGCCAACCGGTACTGGTCGGAACCACGTCGATCGAAAATTCGGAACTGCTCTCCGGTTTGCTGGACCAGGAAAAATTACCGCATCGGGTGCTGAATGCCAAGCAGCATGAGCACGAGGCCGAGATAGTGGCCGAAGCTGGTCGCCCGGGGACGATCACGATCGCCACCAACATGGCTGGCCGGGGAACCGATATTGTGCTGGGCGGCAACATCGAAAAGCCGACGGCCGCGATTCGTGACGACGAATCCTTGAGTGTCGAGGAAAAAGAAAAGCGTATTGCCGAGCTCAAGGCCGATTGGCAGAAGGTACACGATCAGGTGCTGGCGGCGGGGGGCTTGCACATCATCGGTTCCGAGCGTCACGAATCGCGTCGTATCGACAATCAATTGCGCGGCCGTTCCGGTCGCCAGGGTGATCCCGGATCTTCCCGCTTCTACCTGGCCCTGGACGATTCCCTGCTGAAGATTTTTGCCGGAGATCGCCTCAATACCATCATGGTGCGGCTCAAGATGCCCGAAGGCGAGGCCATTGAGCATCCGCTGGTCAGTCGCTCGCTCGAGTCGGCACAGCGCAAAGTCGAGCAGCGCAATTTTGATATCCGCAAGCAATTGCTTGAATACGACGACGTATCGAACGATCAGCGCAAGGTGATCTACCAGCAGCGCAATGAGTTGCTCGATAGCGAAGACATTGCCGAGACCATCACGGCCATGCGCCAGGGGCAGATACACGATAGTTTCCGTCTGCATATCCCGGCCGACAGCGTCGAAGAGCAATGGGATGTGGCCGGCCTCGAAGCTGCGCTGGCCGCCGAATTGCATCTCAAGTTACCTATCGCCGAGTGGCTAAAGGCTGAGCCGGAACTTGGCGACGACGATATTCTGAAGCGGCTGCTGGATGCGGGCGATGCGGCCTATGCAGAAAAAACCGCCGAAGTCGATCCCGTCGCCTGGGCGGGATTCGAAAGCAATGTCATGCTGCAAAGCCTTGACACACATTGGCGCGAACATCTGTCGGCGCTCGATCATCTGCGGCAGGGCATCCATTTGCGCGGCTATGCTCAGAAAAACCCGAAGCAGGAATACAAGCGCGAGGCATTCGAACTCTTCGAGGGCTTGTTGCAAACTGTCCGCAGCGAAGTTTCAAAATTGCTGATGACGGTCGAAATTCGCACTGAAGAGCAGATCGAAGAAGTGGAAGCGCCGCCACAACTCGAAAACGTTCAGTATCACCACGCGGATTTCGAGGAAGCACTCGGCACTGCCTTGCCAAAGCCGGCCCAACCGGTGGAACGGCACACGCCCAAGGTCGGACGCAATGACCCTTGCCCCTGCGGCAGTGGCAAGAAGTACAAACACTGCCACGGGAAACTGAACTGAGTTGCCCGCCCGGCGTGGACAACGGCGCCTCCGAAAAAGTCTCTGGCCAGAAACCGGCGCTGATCAACCCGACGATCCGCGAGGATGCCGGCGGCGTTGTCATTCTCGACCAAACCCGACTGCCGCATGCCACAAGTTTCGTGCGACTGGAAACCCTGGAAGATGCAGCCCATGCCATTCGAGTGATGCAGGTGCGAGGTGCGCCATTGATCGGTGCAACGGCCGCCTATGGCGTTGCGCTCGGATTGGCGGCGGATACCAGCGATGACCGTTTGCAGTACGTAATCGAAACCCTCGCGGCGACTCGCCCAACCGCGGTCAATCTGCATTGGGCACTGGCACGAATGCGTCGTGTGCTGGAAAACTCGGCGCTGGCGACACGGCGAGATAGTGCCTGGAATGAGGCCCGAGCGATAGCCGATGAAGATAAAGGCGCGAATGCAGCGCTTGGGCAGCACGGGCTGGGTATGCTGCGAGCGGTGCGCCGTGACGATCAGCCCGTAAATGTCATGACACACTGCAATGCCGGCCGTCTGGCTACCGTCGAGCACGGCACGGCGCTGGCGCCGGTGTATGCCGCGCATGCCGCGGGACTGGCGGTGCATGTCTGGGTATCCGAGACACGTCCGCGCAATCAGGGACTGCTCACCGCCTGGGAGTTGAAGGAAGCCGGCGTGCCGCACACCCTGATCGTGGACAATGCAGCCGGGCTTTTGCTGATGCAGGGCAAGGTCGATCTGGTTATTGTCGGCGCCGACCGGATTGCCGCCAATGGCGATGCGGCGAACAAGGTGGGTACCTATCTCAAGGCACTCGCTGCTCGCGCCCACGCAGTGCCTTTCTATGTTGCAGCGCCGTTGTCGACCATCGACTTCGCCTGCCTGACAGGCGCGGACATCCCAATTGAAGAGCGGGCTGCCGAAGAACTGGGTGCCGGCGAAGTGACGGTTGCCAATCCGGCTTTTGACGTGACGCCGGCGGCGCTGATCAGCGGCATCATTTCGGAGCGCGGCATCGCCGCCGCTGATTCGCTGGCCCAATGGACACCATGAGCGGGTTGACTGCGGAACTGGCCAGCAAGGTACTCGCTACGGCGCGAGCCATGAATGCCTCGGGTATCAATCGCGGCAGTGCCGGCAATGTCAGTGCACGCTGCAAGGGCGGCTTCATCATTACGCCGACCGGCATGGACTACGACACCTGCGATGCCGAAGACATGGTTGTCGTCGGACTGGATGGAACACCACAAAAAGTCGGCGATGGCGCGCTCTGCGTACATGGGATTCCGCTTCGCGGGCAGGTAACGGCGGGCAGACAACGCAAACCCTCGTCCGAATGGCGTTTTCATCGTGATATCTACGCTGCGCGGCCGGAGGCCGGCGCCGTGGTGCATACGCATTCGCCATTTGCCACCGCGTTGGCCTGCCAGGGAATGTCGGTTCCAGCGTTTCACTACATGGTCGCGCGATTTGGCGGTATCGACGTGCGCTGCTCGGCCTACGCGACGTTCGGCAGTCAGGAATTGTCGGATGCGATCATCGTCGCGCTGGATCAACGCTGTGCCTGCCTGATGGCGCATCACGGCATGGTGGTGTTCGGCAGCGACTGTGATCATGCGCTGGCGCTGGCGGTTGAACTGGAAACCCTGTGCGAGCAGTTCTGGCGAGTATTGCAATTGGGCTCGCCGAAACTGCTGGCAGATGCTGAAATGACGCGCGTGCTGGCCAAATTTGCCAGCTACGGCCAGCAGGAATAAGCGCAGCCGCCTCTATTCGCTGTGGTAGCGGGTAACACGCTCCACTTCCTGCTTCGAGCCGAGGATTACCGGTATGCGCTGATGCAGGCGCTCCGGCTGAATGTCGAGAATCCGCTGACGGCCATCGGTAGCAGCGCCGCCCGCCTGCTCGACGATGAACGCCATCGGATTGGCTTCATACATGATGCGCAGCTTGCCGCCCTGGTCGCGTGTCTTGTTGTCGAGGGGGTAGAGGAAAATACCACCGCGGCTCAAAATGCGATGCACGTCGGCCACCATTGACGCCACCCAACGCATGTTGAAGTCCTGCCCACGCGGGCCGTCCTTGCCTGCCAGAAGTTCGTCGATATAGCGCTTGACCGGGGCATCCCAGTAGCGTGCATTGGATGCGTTGATGGCGAACTCGCGGGTTTCCTCGGGTATTTTCACATCGGCCTGGGTCAGCACAAAGCGGCCAAACTCGCGGTCCAGGGTGAACACATTGACGCCATCGCCAAGCGCCAATACCAGCAAGGTTGTGGGTCCATATACGGCATAGCCGGCGCAGACCTGCTGCGCGCCGGGTTGCAGGAATGCCTGCTCGGTGGGGTCCATACCCTCGGGACATCTCAACACCGAAAAAATCGTACCGACCGAAACGTTCACGTCGATGTTCGACGAACCGTCGAGCGGGTCGAACAGCAACAGATATTCACCTTTCGGGTAACGGTTGGGAATCACATGCGGCAGTTCCATTTCTTCCGAGGCCATGCCGGCCAAATGGCCGCCCCATTCATTGGCATCAAGCAGGATCTCGTTGGAAATCACATCGAGCTTTTTCTGCACCTCGCCCTGCACGTTGTCGCTGCCGGCGCTGCCCAGCACATCGGCCAGACTGCCCTTGCCGATGGCAATCGAAATCGCTTTGCAGGCGCGCGAGACAACCTCAATCAGAAGTCGCAGGTCGGGAGAAATGACATTCTTGTCGCGTTGCTCTTCAATCAGAAAGCGGGAGAGGGTGACAGGGCGCATGATCGGCTGCAGATGGCGGGTGGAAGAGAGACAAATTATACCGGCGCGCTGCGCTGCTCAGCCGTGCCTTGCCTGGATGCAAGAAAAGGCAAGGTGCAGCGTGTCAGCGTACTTGGGAAGACTGTTCGGATGTGGGCCCGTGTCAGGCTTCAAGCATGCCGCGTATAACATGGTTGAAATGCTCGATCCATTCCGCTGAAAACTGCCTGTCGCTCGCGTTGATTTCGGCGATGGCGCGCAATAGAGAACGTCCTTCGCCACGATGACCGTGCTTCAGCGTCACCGACTCAAAAGCGTCGATGATGGAGAGTATCTTGGCGCCGGGGACAATCTGAGCTTCCTTCAGTCCCAGCGGATAACCTCTGCCGTCGACCATTTCGTGGTGCTGAGCGATCATTACCGCAGCCCCCTGCCAGCCGGCCATGCGCTCGGCGAGTCCGGCGGCGAAAGACGGGTGCTCGCGCATCACCAGTCGTTCGTCATCGGTCAACGTGCCAACCTTTAGCCAGATCGACTCGGGAAGAAACATCATGCCGATGTCGTGCAGATAGACAGCGGCTTCCAGTTGGATGGTATCCACAGGATTGCCGGCGCGCGCATTGGTCTCGAACGCCAGTCGCAGCAGTCGCTCGCTGCGTCCCATAAAAAGCGGTGAATAGGTTTCCAGTTGATGCGCCAGGCGCTGGAAAAATCTCAGATCATCGGTTTTGTTACTGCTTGTCGCCGCGCCGAGTATCAGCTTGGCTTCCGCGCTGGCCGGGCGAAATCCCGTGACGGCCTCAATCAGCGCAACAATGCCGGCATCGATCGCGCTGTTATCGCTGATGCTCAAACGCTCGAGGCCATCGATCAGCGTCTGGAGCTTCATTGAATCCAGCGAGCGTTTTTCCAGCAGTGCTTCGACAGCCAGTTCCAGCCGATCAATGGCCAACAGGATAATTTCCGCCAGAAGCGCCGAGAACTTCAGCTTGCCTTCGCGCACTCTCGCCAGAAGACTCTCGATGGGATGCGTGATTCTGACGCCGAGCTCGACGCGACAGATTCCAGCATCGCCTTTGATGGTGTGCAGGGCACGAAACAGCGTTGCGATTGATTCCGGGTCATAAGGGTCACGCCGCAAATTGCTTACCTGACGTTCCAGTATTGCCACGTGCTCATTCAGGGCATCGCGAAATTCGATCAGTTGATTGCGGTCGGCAATCAAATTGTAGTCCGCGGTGGTTTTACCCATATGCCTTCTCCGGAAACGAAGGAAGCAAGCCAACCTCCCAGCGAGGTTCACCTGACTACAACATTATCGGCACTCTTAGCAAAAGCTTCAATTTATTGGTGATGGCTGCGGCTCAAATTTCTGCATCAGATCAACCTGACCGAAATAGCTGCCAAGGTGTACAGCCTGACGGATACAAATAGTTACAAAATATTCAATCCACAAGCTTTGCCGGGTCGCTCTTTACTCCTTTCGTGGTCCATATAATCGCGTCGCCTCGCCTATCGGCGAGCTGGATTTCACCTAAACCCTCACGAAAGCCTCGAAAACATGAAAACCGCCATTGTTGCCGCTGCACTGTCTGCACTACTGCTGGTTGCTTGCGGCAAGAAGGAAGCCGCTCCGGCACCCGCCCCGGCTCCCGCCCCTGCTGTCGCTCCGGCTCCTGCTGCCGCACCTGCGCCTGCTGCGACGGACGCTGCTAAGCCGGCCGATGCCGCTGCCCCGGCTGCTGCACCTGCCGCCGCTCCGGCCGATGCCGCTGCCCCGGCTGCTGCACCTGCCGCCGCTCCGGCCGATGCCGCCAAGCCGGCTGACGCTGCCAAGCCCGCTGCAGAAAAGAAGTAATCCAGCGACGCCTGAAGTAAAAAAGGGCCAGCCTACGGGCTGGCCCTTTTTCTTTGGCCTCGAGTCACGGCGTGAGTCTGAGTCAATTTGAGACAACGAGACCCATTGGATCCGGTTTTGGGTCCACTAGCGCCAGCGGTTGATCGCGTCCCGGGTTTCCTGGGCAACGCGACTTGCGGCGGCAGCGTAGTCTTCGCCCTTGCCGGCGTAGAGAATGGCGCGTGATGAGTTGATCATCAGTCCGGTGCCGGTGGCTGTCTTGCCTGCATTGACGGTGGCTTCGATGTCTCCTCCCTGGGCGCCGATGCCGGGCACCAGCAACGGCATGTCGCCAACGATCTCACGCACGCGGGCGATCTCGCCGGGGAAGGTGGCGCCGACGACTAGCGCGCACTGGCCCGTGGTGTTCCATTCTTTCGCCACTTTTTCGGCGACGAGTTCAAAGATCGCCGTGTTGCCAGCACCGACTTTTTGGAATTGCAGATCGCTGCCGCCCGGGTTCGAGGTTCGGCACAGCAGAATCACCCCCTTGTCCGCAAAGGCCAACCAGGGCTCGATGGAATCGCGCCCCATGTAGGGGTTCACTGTCACCGCGTCGGCGCGATAACGCTCGAAGGCCTCGATTGCATACTGCTCGGCGGTGCTGCCGATGTCGCCGCGTTTGGCGTCGAGGATCACCGGAATGCCAGGGTGCTTGTCGTGAATGTGCGCGATCAGCGCTTCGAGCTGATCTTCGGCACGACGTGCGGCAAAGTAGGCAATCTGCGGCTTGAAGGCACAGGCCAGATTCGCCGTGGCGTCGGCGATCTCACTGCAAAATTGCAAAATCGCATCGGGCTTGCCTTGCAGATGCGCAGGAAATTTCGCCGGGTCGGGATCGAGTCCGACGCAGAGCAGGGAATTGTTTTTCTGCCAGGCGCCGTCAAGCAGTTCGGTGAATCTCACTTTTTGCTCCATGGGTCTTTTAGCGTGACGCTGCGGTTGAACACCGGGGCGCCGGGTCTGGAATCGACGCGATCGGCGACAAAATAGCCGTGGCGCTCGAACTGGAACCGGTCTTCGGCAGCGGCGCTTTGCAGTGAGGCTTCAAGCTGTGCCGTGATCACGCGCTTCGAGTCCGGGTTGAGATCGGTAATGAAATCGCGCCCTTCCGCGCCCGGCGCCTCGACGGCGAACAGGCGGTCGTATAACCGAACTTCGCAGGCATAGGCGTGCCGCGCCGAGACCCAATGAATATTTCCCTTGACCTTGTAGTTGTCCGAGCCCGGCGTGCCGGATTTCGAGTCGGGCATGTATTCGCAGTGCACGGCGCTGATATTGCCCGCTTCGTCCTTGTCGCAGTCCAGGCACTTGATGACAAAGCCGTAACGCAGGCGCACGCTATTGCCGGGAAAAAGACGAAAGTAACCCTTGCTCGGTACTTCCATGAAGTCTTCGCGCTCGATCCAGAGTTCCCTCGAGAATGGCACCACGCGTTTGCCCCAGTCGGGTTTTTGCGGATGGTTGGGCGCGAGGCATTCCTCTTCCTGCGCCTCGGGGTAGTTGTCGATGATCAGCTTGACCGGGTCGAGCACCGCGGTGCGGCGCGGCGCGGTTTCGTTGAGATATTCGCGCTGGCATTCTTCCAGCACACTGATGTCGATTAATGAATCGGACTTGGTCACGCCGTTCATTTCGTTGAAGCGACGGAAGGCCTCCGGCGTGAAGCCGCGCCGGCGCGCGCCGACCAAGGTTGGCAGGCGCGGGTCATCCCAGCCATCGACGTGTTTGTCTTCGACCAACTGGATCAGCTTGCGCTTGGAGAGCACGACATAGGACAGGTTGAGGCGGGCGAATTCGATCTGCTGCGGCGGCGGCGTGTTGATGCAGCCGAGCTCGGCCAGGCGCGCCAGCAGCCAGTCGTAAAAAGGCCGCTGGTCCTCGAACTCGAGCGTGCACAAGGAGTGGGTGATGTTCTCCAGCGCGTCTTCGATCGGATGAGCATAGGTGTACATCGGATAGATGCACCAGGCATCGCCGGTGTTGTGGTGCGTGGCATGGCGGATGCGGTAGATCGCCGGGTCGCGCAGATTGATGTTGCCCGAGGCCATGTCGATTTTTGCGCGCAGCACGTGCGTGCCGTCGGCGAACTCGCCCGCCTTCATGGCGCGAAACAGGGCCAGGTTCTCGGCCGGGGTGCGCGAGCGGTAGGGCGAGGCCTTGCCGGCCTCGGTCAGCGTGCCGCGGCTGGCGCGCATTTCCTCGGCGCTTTGCGAATCGACATAGGCGTGGCCGGCCTCGATCAACTTCTCGGCGAAGTCGTACATCCACTGGAAGTAGTTGGAGGCGAAGTAGCGGTTCTCCTTCCAGTCGAAGCCCAGCCAATGCACCGCGTCGACGATGGAATCGACATACTCCTGCTCTTCCTTTTCCGGATTGGTGTCGTCGAAACGCAGGTGGCAGACACCGGCGTAGTCCTGCGCCAGACCGAAATTCAGGCAGATCGACTTGGCATGGCCGAAATGCAGGTAGCCGTTGGGTTCCGGCGGGAAGCGGGTGCGAATCTTCGCCGTGTCACCAGCGCCGACTTTTTGCTGCTCTCCGGGGCCGGGCTGCCCGCTCCAATGGCGTGACGCGTATTTACCCGTCTTGAGATCGGCATCGATGATATGACGAATAAAGTTGGAGGTTTTGGGTTCTGAATCGGCCATGGTTGGCGGGGAGTTGAGCGAAAGGACGGATTCTACCGTCGCGACGTAAAATGCGGACCCATGAACATCAGCGGATTTCTGGCCATCGGCTTTGGTGCCGCCCTCGGTGCCTGGCTACGCTATGGGCTGGGTCTGTGGCTCAATCCCTTGTTGCCCGCCATGCCGCTGGGCACGCTGGCGGCGAATCTGCTCGGCGGCTATCTGGTCGGTGCGGCAGTGATGGTGTTTCACCTCAATGCCGAGATGCCGCCCGAACTCAAGCTGTTTTTGATCACCGGCTTTCTCGGCGCGCTAACCACGTTTTCCACCTTCTCGGTGGAGGTGGTACATCTGATTCAGAATGCGCGCTACGGCTGGGCGGCGGGCACGGCCACCTTGCACCTGTTCGGTTCGCTCTTGATGACCGGGCTGGGCATTTTCACGATACACAAGCTGGCCCAGTGAAGTTCGACCCCGAGGCGCGGCGGGCGGCGCGGCCCGCGTTGATCTATGATGAGTCGCTGCCGGTGAATGTGCGGCGCGAGGAGATCGGCGCCGCCATCACAGCACATCAAGTGGTAGTGATCTGCGGCGAGACCGGCTCGGGCAAGACCACGCAATTACCGAAGATTTGCCTGGAGATCGGGCGCGGGCTGCACGGCATGATCGGCCACACCCAGCCGCGCCGCATTGCCGCGCGCGCCACGGCAACGCGAATCTCGCAGGAACTCAAATCGGAACTTGGCCGCCATGTCGGTTTCAAGATCCGTTTCACCGACCGCGTCACGCCGAACAGCTTCATCAAGCTGATGACCGACGGCATTCTGCTGGCCGAGACGCAGACCGATCCGCTGCTGCGCCAATACGACACGATCCTGATCGACGAAGCGCACGAGCGCAGCCTCAACATCGATTTCCTGCTTGGCTACCTCAAGCAGCTCTTGCCCAAACGTCCCGACCTGAAAGTGATTGTCACCTCGGCCACGCTCGACGCCGAACGCTTCAGCCAGCACTTCAGCGTCAACGAAAAAATGGCACCGGTGATCGAGGTCTCGGGCCGGCTTTACTCGATCGAAACACGTTTCCGTCCCTTCGATGAGAAAAAGGATACGGATACGGCGACGAAACTGAGCGACGCCATCGTCGATGCCGTGGACGAGGCACATCGCGCGGGGCCGGGCGACGTGCTGGTCTTCCTGCCGGGCGAGCGCGAAATACGCGAGGCGGCGGAGGCGCTGCGTAAACACCACCCGCCGGGGCTGGAAGTTCTGCCTCTGTTTGCGCGCCAGTCGGCGGTGGAGCAGGGCCGGGTGTTCAGCGCGCATCAGGGTCGCCGCGTGGTGCTGGCGACCAATGTCGCCGAGACCTCGCTGACCGTGCCTGGCATTCGTTACGTGATCGATTCGGGGTTGGCGCGGGTCAAGCGCTATTCGCATCGAAACAAGGTCGAACAATTGCAGGTCGAGCCGATTTCGCGCGCGGCAGCCAGCCAACGCGCCGGGCGCTGCGGGCGGGTCTCGGCGGGCATCTGCTTCAAGCTTTACGATGAGGAAGATTTCAACAAGCGCCCAGCCTATACCGAGCCCGAAATCCTGCGCTCGAGCCTGGCCGGCGTGATCCTGCGCATGAAGTCGCTGCATCTGGGCGATGTCGAGGACTTTCCCTTCCTCGAAGCGCCGGCACCGCGCATGATCACTGATGGCTATCAATTGCTCGCAGAACTCGGCGCAATGGACGAGACGAGCAAGGCTCTGACCAAAGTGGGTATCGAACTCGCCAAACTGCCGCTCGACCCGAAGATCGGCCGCATGATTCTCGCTGCGCGCGAACACGGTTGCCTGAAAGAAGTGTTGATCATCGCCGCCGCCTTGGGCAGCCAGGACCCGCGCGACAGGCCGCAAGAGCATGCGGCGGCGGCGGACCAGGCCCATGCCAAATGGAAAGATGAGAAGTCGGAATTTCTTTCCTACCTCAAGCTCTGGGCCGCCGGCGACGAAATCTGGAAACACGAGTCCAGCAACAAGCAGCGCCAGTGGTGCCGGCAGAACTTCATCAACTGGCTGCGCCTGCGCGAATGGCGCGAGGTGCATGGCCAGCTGACGACGCTGTGCCACGAACACGGCTGGAAGGAAAACCAGCTAGCGGCTTCCTACGAGGCCATCCACAAGGCCTTGCTGACCGGTCTACTCGGGCACGTCGGGCTCAAGAACGAGGACGACAATAGCTACCTCGGCGCGCGCGGTATCAAGTTTTTCATTCATCCTGGTTCGACATTGCTGAAGAAAGCCGGGCGCTGGATTGTTGCCGCCGAACTGGTCGAGACTTCGCGCCTGTTCGCGCGTTGCATCGCCAAGATCGAACCGGAATGGCTGGAACAGGTCGGCGGCCATCTGATCCGGCGGCACGTCTATGAACCACACTGGGAAAAGGGGCCGGGGCAGGTGGTGGCCTGGGAGCGGGTGACGCTGCACGGCCTGATGCTGCATGCCAAACGGCGAGTGCATTACGGACCGAGCGATCCGAAACTGGCACGTGAAATCCTGATCCGCCAGGCTCTGGTCGAAGGCCAGGTTGGCGAAGACTGGGTGAAAAAGTGGCGTTTCTTTCAGCAAAACGCCAGGCTCAAGAAAGAGATCGAGGCGCTGGAGCACAAGTCGCGGCGGCCTGATGTACTGGTTGACGACGAGCTTGTTCACGCCTTCTACGACGACAAGCTTCCCGAGGGCATCATCACGCTGGCGGCTTTTGATCGTTGGCGGCGCGAGGCAGAGCGCGAGAACCCGAAGCTGCTCTGTCTGGAAAAGGACCAGTTGATGCGCCACGAGGCGGCCGGCATCACCACCGACGCTTTCCCGCCGCAGCTTGTGCATCGCGGCCAGAGTTTCAAGCTGAGCTATCACCATGATCCCGGCGCGGCCGACGACGGTGTGACGCTGACTCTGCCGCTCACCGCGCTCAACCAATTGCCGGCCAACCGTTGCGAATGGCTGGTGCCGGGTTTGCTCAAGGAAAAAATTCTCGCCTTGCTCAGGACGTTGCAGCAAAAGTATCGCCATCGCCTGCAGCCGCTCGATGCCTTTGCCAACGACTTCTGTGCGGAGGAGCACGATCTGGACGAGCCGCTGGTGCGAGCTCTGACGCGCGCGGCGGAGGAGCATATTGCGCAAAAACTGCCGCTCGATGCTTTTCGTACCGGCGAGTTGCGCGCGCATTTGTTCATGAACTTCCGGCTGGTTGACGAGCACGGCGGCACGCTGGCGATCTCGCGCAATCTGGCGGAGCTGCGCGCCGAATATCGCGGCCGGGTCGAGCAGGCGTACGCCACGGCCGAGGTAAAGCACGAGGCGGCGGAAGGTGATCTTTCCGGTCTGACGGATTGGAGCTTCGGGCCCCTTCCCGAGTTGATGGAGGTAAAAGTCGGCGCTGGTACAACGGTGGGGTTTCCGGCCTTGGTCGACTTGGGCGAGAGCGTGCGTCTTACCGCCTTCGATACCGAAGACAAGGCGCGCACCGAGCACCGGCGTGGCATGGCGCGCTTGTTTGCGCTGCAGCTTTCGGCTCAGGTCAAGGCCATCGAGAAACTGCCGGGCCTGCGCGAAACCGCCTTGCAGTTCATCGTGATGGGGGAAAATGCGGGTACCGAAAAGGAGCTGCGCGAACAACTGGTCGCCGTCACGCTTGAGCGCACCTGCCTGATGGATCCCTTGCCAACAGAAAAGTCGGCGTTCGCGATACGGCGCGACGAGGCACGCGGACGAGTGCTGCTCGTTGCACAAGAGATACTGCGCCTGATTGGCGGCATTCTCGGCGAGCATGCCGCGCTGGGGAAGAAGCTCGCTTCGGTGCAGAAGGCTTTTCCGCAGGCCTGCGCTGATATCGGCGCGCAGCTGGCGGAACTGTTACCGAAAAGATTTATCGCCACCACGCCCTTCGAGCGGCTGCAGCACTATCCACGTTATCTCAAGGCGATCAATCTGCGTTTGGACAAGGCGCGCAGCGACCCAGCGCGCGATGCGCGATTGATGGCAGACTGGCAAGCACTGGGCAAGCCGTGGGAGCGCGAACGCAATGCCATGCTTAAATCGGGTCAGCATGGCGACGTGTTTCTCGACGAGTTTCGTTGGCTGTTGGAAGAGTTGCGCGTTGCGTTATTTGCGCAGGAACTGAAGACATCCTCGCCTGTTTCGGTAAAGCGGCTGCAGAAAATGTGGGACGGCAGGCAACATAGATGACGGAAAAGGACAAGGGTTGATGATGCAAGACGTGTTTACCGCTTTGGCCAGGTCGCTGCGCGATCTGGCGCGCAGCCAGGTGTTGTGGCAGGCGATCTGGCCACCACTGGTGGCGCTGGTTTTCTGGGCCGCAGTTGGGGTAGCTATCTGGGCGCATGGCGTGGCCCTGATGGCCAACATCGTGCCGCAACTGCCCTGGTCCGGTTGGGAGTGGGTTGCGCACTGGGCTGGCGTGTTTTTGCTGCTGGCGGGCTTTGCGGCGCTGACCTATTTCACAGCGGTACTTCTGGTCGCCGTGTTCGCCCTGCCGCGATTGATCAATCTGGTAGCGGCGCATCACTATCCGGATCTGGGCCGTCATGGCGAGAACGTGTTTTGGGGCAGCCTGCTCAATACTCTGGTCGTGGGTACGATTTTCGTTGTCGGCAGTCTGGTGACGCTGCCGCTACTGCTGATTCCCGGAGCCTTGCTGGTGTTGCCGCTGTTTTGGGGCGCGTGGTTGAATCAGCGCACTTTTCGATTCGATGCCCTGGCCGAGCATGCCACGGCTTCGGAAATGCGCAGCCTGGTGCAGGGCAACCGTGGTCCTTTCTACCTTGCCGGTCTGGCGACTGCAGGCGTGGCACATCTGCCTCTGATCAATTTGCTGGCGCCGGCGTTTGCGGCGCTGGTCTTTGTACATCTGGGTCTTGCCGCGCTGAGGCGTCAACGCCAGACAGAGGGCATAGAGCTGTGAGCCGCGCATCGAGGTTTGCGCGGTGAAAGGCTTCGGCGCGCTCATCATCGGCGACGAGATCACGCTGGGTCGCCGCGAAGACAAGCATTTTCAGAAGCTGGTCGAAATTTTTGCGGCGCGCGGACTGGTGCTGGATTGGGCGACCTACATCGGCGACGATCGCGAGCGGCTGACAGAAACTTTGCGACGCAGTTTTGCCAGCGAAGATGTGGTTTTCAGCTTTGGCGGCATCGGCAACACCCCCGACGATCACACGCGACAAGCCGCGGCGGCGGCGGCGGGTGTCGAGCTGAAACTGCATCCGGACGCCGAGCGCGAGATCAAGGCGCGTTTTGCCGAACTCAAGTTCGAGCTGACCGACCTGCAACTGGCGCTGGGCAACTTCCCGGCGGGCAGCAGCATCATTCCCAACCCCTACAATCGCATTCCAGGTTTTACGCTCGGCCAGCATCATTTCGTGCCGGGTTTTCCGCAAATGGCCTGGCCGATGGTGGAGTGGGTTCTCGACAGTTTCTATTCATGGCGCTTCAACGCGCGACCCAGTTCCGAAGCCGCGATTCTGGTGTGGAAGGGGAGTGAAGGCGCGCTGATCAGTCTCATGCGGCGCATCGAAACGGATTTTCCGCAGATCAAGGCATTCAGCCTGCCTTTCCTTGGCACCAAGGAAATCCAGCGTCACATCGAACTCGGCGTGCGTGGTGCTCCAGAGCAGGTGCCGGCGGCGATGGAGGCGATCAAACGCGGAGTAGCGGATCTCGGATACGCATTCGACGATAAGTAGTCGACAACCTGTGCAAGTCTGGTTGCGTTGAATCATGCCCGCAAGCTGACGTGAATCTTCTCAAATAGTTGATTTAGTTTCGACGTCACGCCCAGAAGCGGGCATGAGTCTTCTCAAATAGTTGATTTAGTTTCGACGTCACGCCCAGAAGCGGGCATGAGTCTTCTCAAATAGTTGATTTAGTTTCGACGTCACGCCCAGAAGCGGGCATGAGTCTTCTCTGAAGCTTCGCTTTCCGACCACCGGCAGGTTCTGCTATTCGGACGGTTTCATTGCATGGGCTGAATTGATTTATGCTGTTCCCGTTCAAGCCAGGGAAGCAGGTACAGCCATGATTAATAGCGAAGATCTAATGCAACTGCAACAAGCCAAGCTGTTCGCCAACATCAGCCTGGAAAGTGTGGAGCACTTGTTCGAGCGCTGCCACCGGCTGAATCTGGCGCGCGGCGAGCATCTGCTTGAAGCCGGTGCTGCGAATAGTCATTTGTATCTGATTCTTGACGGCGAATTGCGCGTTTATCTTTCCGATCGCAGCCTGCCCGAGCACGCCGTCTTCGGCGCTGGCGACTGCGTTGGGGAGATGTCGCTACTGGATGGGCAGAAGGCGTCGGCCCTGGTGCTGGAAGCCAGGGAGACACGCCTGTTGGCGATACCCCATGAGGCGCTCTGGGCTCTGGTTGATTGTTCGCATGGCGTTGCGCGCAACTTGTTGGCCATCATGGCCGGCCGCATGCGCAACGACAATCTGGCGATGATCAGTTCGCAGGGCCAGAGTCTCGAATTCGAACAGGCGGCGAGCGTCGATGCGCTGACCGGAATCCATAACCGGCGCTGGTTGCTCGAAGCCTATCCGCGCGCCATGGAGCGCTGCGAACGCAATGCTGAGCCGCTATGTCTGGTGATCGCCGATATTGACTGGCTCAAGCGTTTCAATGACCGCTATGGCCATCTCGCTGGTGATGCCGTGTTGCGCCGCGTGGCGCGACAGTTGTCCGAAGGTCTGCGTGCCCAGGATTTGATTGCCCGTTTTGGTGGCGAGGAATTCCTGATTCTGCTGCCGCACGCCGGCATTGATGAGGCTTTGCTGATCGCCGAGCGCCTGCGCGGCCTGGTGGGCGCCGGGAGTGCGCGCGAGACCAGCGAGGGTCGGCATGGCGTGACGCTCAGCTGCGGAGTGGCACAGATGCAAAAGAATGAAACGCTGGGTGAATTGACGTCTCGCGCCGACGCCGCCTTGCGCCTGGCCAAGGACAACGGCCGCGATCGGGTGGAAACGGCAGAGTAGTCGCTGCCGGCTTTGCGGCCTGTCCCGGGTTCAGCCGGTTCCGCCGACCGTCAGCCCGTCAATGCGCACCGTCGGCTGGCCGACGCCGACCGGTACGCTCTGGCCTTCCTTGCCACAGGTGCCCACGCCCGAGTCGAGCGCCATGTCGTTGCCGATCATCGAGACGCGGGTCATCGCCTCGGGTCCGTTGCCGATCAAGGTGGCGCCCTTGACCGGCGTGGTGATTCTGCCGTTCTCGATCAGATAGGCTTCGGCCGTCGAGAACACGAACTTGCCGCTGGTAATGTCCACCTGGCCGCCGCCGAAGTTGGCGGCGTACAGCCCTTTCTTGACCGACTTGATGATTTCCAGCGGATCGTAATTGCCATTGAGCATGGTGGTGTTGGTCATGCGCGGCAGCGGCAGATGGGCAAAGGATTCGCGGCGGCCGTTGCCGGTAATGGGGGCGCCCATCAGACGGGCATTCAGCGTGTCCTGCAAATAGCCGACCAGAATGCCGTCTTCTATCAACACGGTGCGCTGCGTCGGATTGCCTTCGTCATCGATGGTCAGTGAGCCGCGGCGATCGGCAATCGTGCCGTCATCCACAACAGTGACACCCTTGGCCGCAACCCGCTGGCCGATGCGTCCGGCAAAGGTGGAGCTGCCCTTGCGGTTGAAGTCACCCTCAAGGCCATGGCCGACCGCTTCGTGCAACAGAATGCCCGGCCAGCCGGGGCCAAGAACCACCGTCATTTCACCGGCCGGTGCCGGCTTGGCCGCAAGATTGACACTGGCCTGATGCACGGCCCGCCGCGCGTAGTCCTGCAGCACGGTGTCGCTGAAATAGGCGTAATCGAAGCGCCCTCCGCCGCCTGCGGAACCCATTTCGCGTCGTTTGCCGGATCCGGTGCCCTCCTCCATGATTACCGTAATCGATATACGCACCAGCGGCCGTACATCTGCAGCCATGCGGCCATCGGAGCGAGCCACCAGCACCACTTCCCAAGTGCCGGCAATGCTGGCCATGACTTCCCTGACACGCGGATCTCCGGCACGAGCCATGGCTTCGAGGCGTTCCAGCAGCTTGACCTTGGCAGCGTCGTCCAGCGAAGCGATCGGATCGTTTCCTGCGTAGAGCGCGCTCGGCGCTTTGTCTCGGCGCAGCATTGGCGCCAGGCGCTGAGCGCCCGCTGCCGCAATCGCGCGGGTTGTTCCCGCGGCTGCCTTGAGCGCCGCCAGACTGATGTCGTCCGAGTAGGCAAATGCGGTTTTCTCGCCCGAGATTGCGCGCACGCCGACACCTTGTTCGATATTGAAGCTACCCGATTTGACGATGCCTTCTTCCAGGCTCCACGCCTCTGAGCGGGCATACTGAAAATACAGATCAGCGTAATCGACATGATTGCCGAAGAGCTGTCCGAAAACACGCTCCAGCAAGTGGGGTGCCAATCCGTGAGGCTTGAGCAATGTCCGCTCGGCGACGTCGAAGTGGGGGATGGGGCTGGCGGGAGCGTTCATAAATGTCCTTGAATAACACTGGCCCGGACGGGCCGGAACCAGGAAAAGCTTAACCACAGAGACACAGAGGCACAGAGAAATGCCCACAGAGAACACTCAGTTTTTATTTGTTGCATTCGCTTTTCTCTGTGCCTCTGTGTCTCTGTGGTGAATGGTTGGTATTCTGTTTGCAAAATGCAAGGCTCCACGTGGCGGCGAACTACAGTATGCGATGTTTCAGTGCCGGCAGACTGGTTCTGGTATCGACCAGCTTTTGCCGATTCAGTTCAGCGATGACCACGCCTTCGCCTTTGTCCATGCGGGCCACGACCTCTCCCCAAGGATCAATCACCATGCTGTTGCCGTGGGTGATACGCCCGGTTGGGTGTTTGCCGCCCTGTGCCGCAGCCAGAACATAACACTGGTTCTCCACGGCGCGGGCGCGCAACAGCATTTCCCAGTGCGCGCGGCCGGTGGTTTCGGTGAAGGCAGCGGGAAGTACCAGGAGATCAATCGGATTCGATGGCTGCGCCATTTTCCTGAATAGTTCGGGAAAGCGCAGGTCGTAGCAGATGGCGATGCCGATGCGACCGAACGGAGAATCGAAGGCGACAACTTTATCGCCGCGTTCGATGGTAGCCGCCTCGTCGTAGCTTTCTTCGCCTTTGGTGAAACCGAAAAGATGAATCTTGTCGTAACGCGCAACTCGCTTGCCTTGCGGGTCAAATACCAGGCAGCTATTGCGCAGTTTGCCCGGATCATCGGCCATCAGAGGAATCGAGCCGCCGACCAGCCAAAGCCCATGTCGGGCAGCCGTTTCGGCAAGAAAGTCCTGCATGGGTCCGGCGCCATCGACTTCTCGTGCTGCCAGCCGGTCTGTATCCGTCGCCCCGATCAGAGGAAAGTATTCAGGCAGGACGACAAGCTGAGCACCGACGCCCGCTGCTTCGGCGATCAGCCGGCCCGCTGTCGCAAGATTCGGCGCCACGTCCGGACCCGAAATCATTTGTATGGCGGCTATCTTGCATGCGACAAGCTGCTCGCTTGTGCGGGGAGTCGCCGGTTTTGAGATTCCAGCAGGTTCTGCTGTCATTTGGATTCCTCCGCAGCAACATTCGGCGATTGACCGAGCTTTTCAACTTTCGGGTCCGCCCAGCTCCCGGTCACACCGTACTCGAAGGCGAAGGCCTGATCGAGCGGGTCCTTGAACAGTTTTTGTGCGGCCCAGACCACGGCACCAGCAACCGGATTCGCGATCATGGTGCCGACGGCAATCGATTCGCCCACTGCGGGTTGCACGCGTACTTTGAGATTCTGTGTTTCGGTTCCGAGATTGACCGTGCCGCTCATCAGCACTTTCGCCGACGGACCCTTGATTTGCAGCTCCCTGGTTTCCATTTCGCCATGGGCAACCGTAAATTGACCACCGATATTGTCGAAGGCGAAACCCTGGCTGAAAATATCGCGGAAGTCGAGCGTGATGCGGCGCGGCAGGGACTGCAGGCTGAGAATGCCGAGCAGGCGCCCTACGCCGGGTTCGAGTTTGACGAACTGCCCGCCCGAGGCTTCAAGGCTGAGCTTGCCGTCAAGCGTCGGGTAATCGATCTTGAACGGAGACCCGCCCCATGAAAGATTGCCGGTGAGCTTGGCGCTGCCGCGCTTCACCGTATCCGGATAGCCAATCCGCGCAATCAATTTCTCGATACTTTTTGCATCAAGCTTGAATTCGATGTCGGTACCGGATTGGGTCTTGTTGCGACGCCAGTGTCCGGAGGCTTCCAGTACGCCGTCTTCATTTTTCGCATTGATCTGGGTGTTCCACACGCCGTCAAGATTTTGAGCTGCGATACGTATGGTGCCCAGCGGACGATCTTTGAAAGAGAGTTTCTCGACGGTGATGTCGAGCGCCGGGATCTGGTCGATGACTTCGCTGGCCTGCGCCTGCAATTCCGTCGGTGTCGCAACTGATTCAGGTATTGAAAACTGGGCGATGCTCCCGGAAAGCTTTCCACTGCCGACGCTGTTCCAGTCGAAATTGCCGTTCAATTCCCGGCTTTCCAGATCGAAACGCGTGTTGCTGCTTTTTTCAGGGCGGCTTCCCTTGATGCGTACGTCGTGGAAGTTCTTGTCCAGCACTGCCAGTTCAGTTGCGCTCAGGTCGAATCGAACGGCCGGCAAGCGAAAAAACTGTGTTTCACCTTGCTTTGGGTCTTTGGTGGGGTTCGCCAGCAATTTGCGCCAAAAGTCGGCATCAATTTTCGGCAGCTTGACGGCGATGGCCAACTCGCGTTCCGGCATTGGCAGCTTGACATCGCCAAGCGCCAGTGTGCCGCGAGTGATACGTGGCGGAACGCTTTCATGCCGTCGCTGCAATTGCAGACGCAGGGAGCTTCCCAGACTTAGCTCAAGCATGTCTGTCGGCGCAATACGCCTGACAGGACTGGTTGTCGCATCGCCGCGCCCGTCGAATCTCTGTGCCCTGGTGTCAAGCTTGGCTGCCACCGGTTGCGGCTTGCGCTCGAAACTGAACACCATCGGTTCAGTGGCGGTTTTGTTGAAGGGATACTGCAAGCTCGATGAAATTCCGAGCAAGTTCGATTTCAATTTGACCTCAGCCGAATTTTTTCTTGCTCGCACCGAGCTGCTCCATTTCGAGCCACCTGACAAATGATCGAATACCGGATGGGGAAACAGCCGGCGCAAAGTTGCGATGCTGACTTCTCCTGCGGCATCGACCTGAACGCTGCCGTCCCCTTCCGTTTTGACGTCAACGCTTAGCGGCATTTCCAGCAAGTTGCCACGAATACCACTCGCTTGCAGGTGATCGGAGGAAAACTTCAAGCTGCCACGTACATTCGTCAAGGGTGGCAGATCCCCGTCAACAACCAGGCGATTGCCATCGAAGCGGTAATTTCCATCCACTTTTGAGTCGGGCAATTGGTACAAGGGAAGTTGGAGCTTGAGGTCGAGCGCGCCCGAGCCTTCCGCGCGCATGTCTTCGGTGAAGTGGTCAATGCGCTCGCCGACCGGGCTCGCTTCAATGAATCGCAAAAACTCCGCCGTTGGTCCCGCCGCAGTTCCCGTTACGGTGAGTATATTTTTGTCGCTTTCGAGATCGGCAATCTCGGCGCGCACACCTTTGATGGCAACGCCCAGGATTTTCCCGCTGTTACCTGAAATCAGCATGCGCTCCCCGGCAAATAGCAGTTCGCCCTCTATTTCAGTGATTTCCGGCCAGCTTTCCGCGTAGCGCAGCGTCGCATCCTTGAATTTTCCACGTACTTCGAAAACGCCATCCGCGCCGCCTCGGTAAGGAAATTTTTCCAGGTCGCCGTGAAGTTTTAGCGTCACTTCGCTGGCACTGCCGGACTTGAGCCCGGCTTGCAGCCAGTCGCGGACGTTCTTGCCTACTGTCAGTGGCATGTAGCGCCATACGGCTCGGCCGGAGCCGCGGCTGAAGCGGGCGTCGAGATCCATCCGGCCCGGGCCTTCGCCGAGTGCGCGCCAGCTGCCGTTGGCCTCACCCGCGGCATCCTTGTTGTGGAAACTGACCTTTTGCATGGTCACTTGCAGCCCTGCGGCATCCGAGATCCAGCCAATGTCTGCGGCGAGGGCTTCCAGCTCAAGTTTCGGGTTCGCAAAGACGTTTGGCAGCTCGAGAGTGGCGGCGTGGCCGTCGAGTCGCACGCTACCGGCTTTTTCGCTGCCTTCTATTCGGCCGTTGATACCGGATATCCCCGGCACCGGACCGAGGGCGCTGAGCCCCAGCCCCTCGAAACGACTTTTGACATTCCAGCTTGCGAGCGCGGCGGGATTGTCAGCGCTGCCCATCCAGTCCAGCTTCAGATCGAATACCCGACCCTGTGGGGCGTGGCGAGCCAGTCGAGCGCGGGTGCCATCATCCAGTGGCAAATGGCTGGCGAGTTGGGCCAACGCTGCCAGATCCAGACCGTTGGCGCTGGCGCTTCCCTGTGCGGGACGGTTGGCGGCAGCGCCCAGCCAACTCAGTTCGACATCTGTCGGTTGCAGCGTCATGCCGTCCCGGGTTGCAAGTGTCAGGCGTTTCAGTTCAGCTTTGAAGCCGCCATCCAGCCGGCGTCCAGCCAGCCGTCCTTCAAGACGGAGCAAGTCGAGCTCGGGCAAATCCGGCCTGAGTTGCAGGCGTACGTCGGCCAGTCGCACATCGGCCGTGACTGAACTCAATTGCTTGTCGGCAAAGCCCAGCCATAGTCGCAGTGCTCCGCTGCCTTGGGGCAGGGCTACGGGATAGTCGACCCAACTGCGCCAGCCTGCCAGGTCGGCATAGTCCAGCTCGGCATAGACCTCGCCCTTCCAGCTCTTGAACTGGTCCAGATCACGTCCTTTGAATTCGCCACGGATATCCAGTCGCGTGGCTAGCTGACGCGGGGGTTCTGCCGTGAAGCCGAAGCGATGACGGCTGCCGCTGTTGTCGATCTGAAGATTCAGGTGCTTCAGTTCCAGCGGTGCCGCGCTGCGCAACTCGTCGTGCCAGGCAATGCTGGCGTCTCGAATAATGACGCGTTCCTGCAGCAGCAGCCAGTCGGCAAAGCCTTCTTCGTCACCGGGTTGCGGTGTGATTTCAAGCCCGGCAGCGAAGAAGCGGCCGCTTTTGTCGCGGCGTAACTGCAGTGCCGGAGCGTCAAGTTCAAGGCGCGCCAGACGCAATTCCAGATGCCACAACGAACTCCATGAAAGCTCGGCTTCAACGTTCTCAAAGCCCAAAGCAGGTCGATTTTCGGTATCGCGAATTTCGAAACCCTCAAGCTTCAGCGCTGGGTGCAAGCCGGCCCAATGGGCTTCAATCTTGCGAATGCCGACCGGACGATTGATAGCTGCGCCAAGCATTTGCTCGACGTCGCCGCGATAATTTTCAATTTGCGGCAGGATGGCGTAGCGCAATGCCAGCAGCAACAGGGCGAACGCAAAGTAAGCCACTGCCAGCCCCCATAGCGCCACGGGCAGCACTATCCCCAGTCTGGGACTGGCGAGCGGTGCGAGACGCAGACGGGAAAGCAGGCGTGAAATGATGGGCGGGGCGGTTTTTGATGCGGACATGAGGAGGCGGTTTGCCCAAGCTAGAATGGACGATCACAGCGCCGAATACACAAATTCTAACCGATGCCCTCTCTCACTGATATCAAGGAAACATCCCGTTACCTGAGCCGCCTGCTGGAGGCAAAACCCGCATTGGCCACGGAAGTCGAAACAATGCTGCATCAGCCCGTAAGTGAGCAGGAATTGTCGGGCTGGCTGGAGGCGCAGCAGTTGTCGGAAGACAATCTCAAACCGGTGCTGCGCAAACTCAAACAGCGCGCGTACGCACGCATTGCGGCCCGTGATCTGATGGGCCTTGCGCCCTTGGCTGAAGTCACCGAATGCATGACGCTGATTGCCGAACTGGCGGTAAGGAAGACGGTCGAGATACTCGGGCCGGGCCTGATCAATCGCTACGGTACGCCGCGCGGCGCTGACGGAAGTGTGCAGGAATTGATTGTGCTCGGCATGGGCAAGCTCGGCGGACGCGAGTTGAACGTGTCTTCCGATATCGATTTGATTTTTGTTTTTCCGGAAGATGGTGAAACCGATGCGGCAAGCGCGAACTCGCGCTCGATTTCCAACGCCGAATTTTTTACCCGGCTCGGCCGCGGTTTGATCAATGCCATTGCCGATGCGACCGAAGACGGCCAGGTATTCCGCGTTGATATGCGATTGCGGCCCAATGGAGATTCCGGGCCGCTGGTGTGCTCCTTCGAGATGCTGGAGAACTATTTCGTGGTTCAGGGGCGCGAATGGGAACGTTACGCCTGGATCAAGGCACGGCCAATGACCGGCGGCCGCCATGACGAGCTGGATCAGATTCGGCTGCCCTTTGTGTTTCGCAAGTATTTTGATTTCGGCGCGATCAATGCGATGCGCGAACTGCATGCGCAGATTCGCCGCGAAGTCGCCAAGAAGGACATGGCTGATAACGTCAAGCTCGGTCCCGGTGGCATTCGCGAGATCGAGTTCATTGCCCAGGTGTTCCAGTTGATTCGTGGTGGGCGCGACGCGCCCTTGCAGATCAAGCCGACCCGGAAAGTGCTGGCACTTCTGGCCGAGCGCGGCATCCTGACGCCCGAGGTTGCCGGTGAGCTCGATTCGGGATACGACTTCCTGCGTCGGCTTGAGCATCGCCTGCAATATCTCGACGATGCCCAGACCCATAGCCTGCCCATCTCGACAGAAGACAGAAGGCGTGTGGCCAGCGCCATGAATTTCTCCAGCTTCGAGGCCCTGCTTGAGGAGCTGGATGATCATCGTGCCACCGTGTCGCGCCACTTCGAACAGGTTTTTGCAGATCCGAACCAGGGCGAGCATGCGCTGGCAGGATTGTGGGACGACGCTGGCGGAGATGCCCAGGAAGAGCAGTTCGAGAACCTGGGCTACCGCAATCCGCCGGCAGCGGCGCAGCGTCTGGCAACCTTGCGCGCAGCGCCTCTCTACCAGCAGATGTCACAGGATATTCGCAGCCGGTTCGATGTGCTCGTACCGCGTCTGATCGAAGCCGCCGCTGCCCTGCCCAATCCGGACGAAACCCTGTCAAGAGGTGTTGATCTGCTCGAGTCGATATCGCGCCGCGCAGCCTATTTGGCCTTGTTGCAGCAGTACCCGCAAGCACTGCAAAAAGTGGCGGAACTGGTCAGCAGTTCGAGCTGGGCCGCGAGTTATCTGCAGCGCCACCCGATTCTGCTCGATGAGTTGCTCGACCCTCGGCTACTTGAGGTGGCATTCGATTGGGCTGCGTTTCGCCTTCAGTTGCGCGAGCGCCTGGCGGAGCTTGAGCCTGATACCGAACAACAGATGGATGTATTGCGTGAAGCGCATCACGCCCAGTCTTTCCGCCTGTTGACCAAAGATATTGCCGGAATGCTGACTGTCGAGGCACTGTCTGACCGTCTTTCGGCGCTTGCGGACATCCTGCTTGAGGCCGCCATCGAATGCGCGTGGAAGAAGATCGCAAAGCGCCACATCGAGACGCCGAAATTCGCGGTGATCAGCTACGGCAAGCTGGGCGGCAAGGAGCTCGGCTATGCCTCAGATCTTGATCTGGTGTTTTTGTTTGACGACGACGCGTCCGATGCCGCTGAAAACTATTCCCGGCTCGGCACGCGCCTCAACACCTGGCTCTCGGCTCAGACTTCGGCAGGGCAGTTGTTCGAGACCGACCTGCGCTTGCGACCCAATGGTGATTCCGGATTGGTAGTCAGCTCGATCGAAGCATTCCGCAAATACCAGCTTGAGTCTGCCTGGGTCTGGGAGCATCAGGCGCTGACCCGTGCGCGCTTTTCGGCGGGCGACCCGGCAGTGGGCGAGGCTTTTGAGCGTATTCGTTGCGAAGTGCTGCGCCAACAGCGGGATCTCGACAGCTTGCGCGACGAGGTACTCGCAATGCGCAAGAAAATGCTGGAGGCCCATGGCACCAAGGGCGATCAACGAGATACCGTGTTCGATCTCAAACATGACCCCGGCGGTCTGGTCGATGTCGAGTTCATTGTTCAGTTTCTGGTGCTCGGTCATGCCCATCAGCATGCCGAGCTCACTGGCAACCTCGGCAATATTGCCTTGCTGAGGATTGCCGGCAGTCTGGGGCTGATTCCCGCCGACCTCGCGGAGAAGGTGCGCGACACTTACCGCGACTATCGACGCATGCAGCACGTTTTGCGCCTGAACGGGGCGCGCCCGCGCGTCGCCAAGGAGACTGTGCAGCAACGCGTGGACGCCGTGCGTGAACTGTGGCGGTTTGTATTCGGAGATCAGAGAGCGGCAGGCAATAATTCGGAGTGAATAGCTGGCGAGAACGAACGAGCACAGCACTGGTAACATTCCGCTCTCCGCTTACTTAGCCCTGATGCCATGCCTGTCAATTACGCCACCCCGGCCGCTGAATCCCTTTTCCCTGTCGCTGGTGTTCGTCTCGGCACCGCAGAGGCAGGGATTCGCAAGAAAAATCGTCGCGATCTGACTTTGATCGAGCTTGCTCCGGGCAGTCAGGCCGCCGGCGTGTTCACGCAGAACAGATGCTGCGCCGCGCCCGTCACGTTGTGTCGAGAGCATCTGGCCAGCGGCGGCGGTAATCGTGCGCTGGTCATCAACACCGGCATCGCCAATGCGGCCACGGGCGAACAGGGCATGCACGCCGCACGCGAGACCTGCGCGGCGGTGGCGCAGTTGCTGAACTGCGAAGCCGATCAAGTGCTGCCGTTCTCGACCGGGGTGATTCTCGAGCATCTGCCGGTAGATCGCCTGATTGCTGGCCTGCCCGCCGCCCAGGCCGATCTTGCAGCGGATCACTGGCACGCCGCCGCGCATGCCATCATGACCACGGATACAGTGGCCAAGGCTGCCAGTCGCCGTGTCACCAGCGCCGACTTTTCAATTACCGTTACCGGCATCAGCAAAGGCGCCGGCATGATCCGCCCCAACATGGCGACCATGCTTGGATTCGTCGCCACCGACGCCGGAATTGAGCCGCAGCTACTGCAGCAACTGGCGAAAGACGCCGCCGATGTTTCGTTCAACTGCATCACCGTGGACGGCGATACCTCAACCAATGACTCTTTTGTCGTCATCGCTACCGGTGCCTCGGGCTGCATGATTGAAAGCGAGGCGTCGCCTCACTGGCAAACAGTTCGCGACGCGGTAATCGGCGTCGCCCAGAAGTTGGCGCAGGCCATCGTGCGCGACGGCGAGGGCGCCACCAAGTTCATCACCCTGAAAGTCGGCGGTGGCGGTACGGCGCAGGAATCCCGTCTGGTGGCGTATGCCATCGGTCATTCACCCTTGGTCAAGACGGCTTTCTTCGCCTCCGATCCCAATCTCGGGCGTATTCTTGCGGCGATAGGTTACGCCGGCATCGCCGACCTCGATGCTGCTGCTGTGCGCGTCTGGTTGGGCTGTGGACTCGGCGACAGCTTCGAGGAAGTACTGGTTTCGGAAAATGGCGGTCGTGCTGCCAGCTATCGCGAAGAAGACGGTGCCCGAATCATGGCGGAAGCCGAAATCACCGTGCGGGTCGATCTCGCCCGTGGCGAAGCAGAGGCTACGGTCTGGACCTGTGACCTTTCCTACGACTACGTAAAAATCAACGCCGACTACCGGTCGTAGTTAAACAGTACATCCGGCCCCGCCCGGTAAACTCTAAAAAGCCCACATAAATGCGGGCTTTTTAGCCGGTGGCGTTCCAATATCATCCATCGACTCTCGCGGGATAGCGTCCTGCAAACTCAGCATCCGGCAATCAATCGGTGTGCAATATCCTCAGGAGCAGCTGCCAGGCGACTTCCCGCCAGCCACGTGGTTAGATGGGACCCGGTGTCACTCGGATTAACCCGTATTACGCCAAAAGTCGCCGGGGATGATTCATTGTCCGTCAAGATCAGGAAAGTACTTTCCCCAGGCAAATCACCCGTGCGATTGCGGACGCGCAGGTGGGGCATTTTTTTGTTGATGTTGTAACTAATGCATCGAGCGATCTTGTGGGGACTGGTGTAGCTATCACTCTCGACCCGCTTGCCTGGATCCGCTGTTTCCGAAGGTGAGAGGGCATAACTCCCAAGTGCTATCGCCAAGAAGACCAACCCCGGAGTAGCCATCATCATTCCCCTGTTTTATTCGATGCGAGCGCTTGGCGAGCCCGACCTGAGGACTCAACAAACACCGTTCTGATCTAACCAAAACGTACTTGCAGCGTATTCCTTTGGCGCTGGTTAGTCAGCGAAAACAGGAGGTGAAACAGCGGTCAATTTGGCGCCAGCTTTTCGAGTGCGTATCGGATGCTCAAGTAGCCAGCTGCGGACAAAGCGAGTCCGCTTGCGCTGCAATGCTGCCGGTGCGCAAGGCTGCGTCAGATTCGCGATACTGACTTGCGCCACGCTTGGTTGCTCGCAAGCGATAGCAGAGGCCACCGAAAATTGGTGGTGCGTGATTACCTGCAACCAGCGGGGGTAGCTCGGGCCAACATGGGGGGGCTGAAAAATCCTTTTGACGAGGGGAGGTGGATAGTGAAGCTGATAGCAATGCGACCTCGCTCGTCCCTCCCGGCCCTCGGAAATTGCATGTTTGCCGGGAGCGGCAATGGGTTAAGTGCTGCAAGCAAGGGGGCAATAGTCGGCGCTGGTGGTACGGCGAAGTTTCAAGAGAGTGCAAGGTTCACTCGCCTGGAGCAATCCGCTGGAAGGTGGGTGCAGCGATGGCTACAGGAAACTGGAGTCCTCCAGCCACGAGGCATTCATTGGGTCAACGCCGATTACCGGCCGTCGATTCGAAGGACGCGGCCGGAATTACTTTGCGGCTTGGTCTCCCTGGGCTGCGACTACACGATTGCGTCCGGCGTGCTTCGCTTCGTAAAGAGCGCTGTCGGCCGAAGCGATCAGGCTCGCCTCAGTCAGTTCGGGTGCGGGGTGCGTGGTCGATACGCCGATGCTCAAACTCACTCGACCCAGTTCGCTGGCGCCATGGGGAATCTCGAGAGCGGCAACGTGATCAAGAACGCGCTGTGCGATGCCCTGTGCGCCAACCGTGTCGGTTGAGGACAGGATGACGGCGAACTCCTCGCCACCGTAACGGGCAACCAGATCGCCCGGTCGATGCACCACCTGCTCCAGTACCTGGGCAATTTTCTGCAGGCAGGTATCTCCTGCCTGATGTCCGTAAGTATCGTTGTAGCGCTTGAAGTGATCGACATCGATCATGAGTAGCGACAAGGCTTTGCGGCCACGGCGATCGCGCATCCATTCATTGGCCAATCTTTCGTCAAAGCTGCGACGGTTGGCAACGCCTGTCAGGCCATCGCGGCTGGCGAGTTTTTCGAGTGCGGTCTGGGCATTGCGGTGTTCGGTGACGTCGCGCAGGGTTTCGATGACAGCCAGCAGGCGACCGGATTCGTCATAAATCGGGCCGGCGTCGATGGCGAGATAGAGCCTCGTGTCGCGACAGGGCATGACACACCAGTTTTCGGCATGCACGCCGAAGGACACCTCCGCGATGTTGTCGTGTTGGGTGTAGAGCGACTTGGCTTCGTCCATGCGTCCTTGCGCTAGCAGATCGGCCAGACAGGGGCGGGGTGATTCGTAGAATGCACGCCAGTGGTCGCGGGTGCCGATGACCTCCTCGGCTTTGATTCCGGTCAGCCTTTCGCAGGCCTTGTTCCAGATCAGGACATTGCACTCGGCATCAAGCACAAAAGTCGGAACTACCAGATGCTGCATCAGGTGCACCGCAAAGTTCTGGCCGAGATCGATATGCACCTTTTTCGGCCGCCCGCTTGCCTCCTCCATCTTCATTTCGTTCTCCAAGACGAATGTGGCTGGTCTTTATTTTCCGCCAGTTACTATTCGATAACTATACCGCGTTAAAAGCATAGCGCACATGGCCAAAGCCTCTTCGCGGTGTCGATACCGCAGTGAAAATGGCAACAATATTTCGCTCGATTCAGGCCTGCCTGCGTTGGCTTGTGCTCCCTACCGAGCATCCGCTATGCGCTGATCCCGTCCGTCCAATTCCAGTGTCAGCACGGTTTGACCTCCGGGCGGTGCATGCGGGGTCTCGTTCAGAACATTTCAAAATACTCGCGGTGCTCCCAGTCGGATACCTCGAGATTGAAGCGGGCAATTTCGGCCGCCTTGATGTGGCAGAAATAATTCACGAAGCCTTCACCGAGTCCCGCGCACAGGGCCGGGTCGGCACGCAACGCACCGAGCGCTTCGTCCAGACTGCGCGGGAGGATGTCGGCCGAGGTGTCGTAAGGCATGTCGGCCGAAGCAGGCGGTTCCAGCTTGCGGGCCATGCCATCCATGCCGGCGATGATCTGGCTGGCGAAGTAGAGGTAGGGATTCGCCGCCGGCTCGCCGATGCGGTTTTCCAGATGCGTGGCAGGGTCACCGCCACCGCCGATCAGGCGGATCATGGCGCCGCGATTGTCGCGACCCCAGAGCACGCGATCAGGCGCCAGCGAGTTGGGGCGGTAGCGCTTGTAGCCGTTGATGGTCGGAGTCGATAAGGCCGTGGCGCCTTGGGCGTGCGCAAGCAGGCCGGCCAGGTAGTGGCGGCCGACGGGCGACAGATCCTGCGTCGCGTCGCCGGCGACGAAGGCGTTGCCGCCATCGTCCAGCCGTCGGAGCGACTGGTGCAGATGCCAGCCGCTGGACATGATATTGGGCAGTTTGGGCCGGCACATGAAGGTGGCATGGTAGCCGTGGCGGCGGCAGATCTGCTTGACCGCGCTACGCAGCAAGACCATGTCGTCGGCCGGTGTCAGCCCGGTGCCGGCGGCAAAGGTGAATTCAATCTGGCTCGGGCCGAACTCGACTTCGAGCGAACGCAAGGGCAGGCCGAGTGCCATGACGTCGCGACGGATCAGCTCGCACACCGGATCCATCATGTCGTAGCGTTGCTCGGTCAGGTATTGGTAGCCCTGCGACAGCAGCTCGACGCTGGGCGGCTCGCCGGGATTGCCCGGCGTACCGGCATGTTCCGGTCGCAGTTTGGGGTCGAGTATTTTGAATACGTGAAATTCGACTTCCAGCCCGGCGAGGAATTCGTGGCCCGTGGCCGCCAGTCTGCCCAGTACTTCGCGGTAAATGCGGCGCGTATCGAAGGGTACCGGTTTGCCATTGCGAAAATAGGTGTCGCACAGCAGCCAGCCGCTGTTCGGCGCCCAGGGCAGGCGCTTGAAGGTGGCGGGATCGGCAACCATCACCGCGTCGGCCGCGCCCTGCATCTCGGGCATGTTGAATCCGCCTCCGGTGGAGAAAACCGGAAACACCGTACGGTGCGAAGTGTCCTTGGCGAACAGGGTGGTAGTAATGGCCACGCCCTCGCTCAGCGCGTTGAGTGCTTCGCTGACAACCAGCGTTTTGCCGCGCAGAATGCCGTGCTGGTCGGCAAAGGCGAAGCGCACCAGTTCGATGCCTTCGGCTTTCCAGCGTTGCGGCAATTCCAGGGCCAGTCGGCGCTGGTCGTCAGTCCATAAGCCAAAACGCTCGACGAAGCTCATGGCTTGGCCCACGGTGATGCTGCGCGGCGCGCCGCATCGCCCTTCTGCCAGTAGGCGTCGTGATCCTTGCCGCTATCCACGCCGTCGTAAGAGGCGGGGCCAACCAGTTGTGCGGCACTGAGCGCCGTGGGGCGCATCGGCGCCGTTTCGCCAGCGCCGACTTTTTCGATGGCGTCGGCAAGCAGGCGACGGTAGACGATGATGGCCTTGTCGGTGCTGCCCAAGTGTTCGCGCGTGCGGTTCTGAATCGAGCCCTGTGATTCGCAGGCCCACTGGTCATGCACGTTGATGTCGTGGCCCATGCCGGTAAAAGTCTGCGTCGCCTGCTCCTCGACACTGAAGCCCCAGTGGTTGGATCGATTGCGATTGGGCCGGAAATCGGGCGGCGGGTAGGTCTGGATGCGCTGTTCCCACATCGCCGGTTTGTCTACGGGCGGGCCGAAGCTGGTGAAGATCGAGTACCAGTAGTTGTTGTGATCGTCGACCGGAACGTGGAACTGGGTGATGGTCATGTGCGAACTCATGGGAATCACAAAGGCCTGGGGGAAGGCGATGTTGGTGACGCGGACATGGGTCTGGCTCTCGTCGAGCACGCGCAGGGTCGTGATGCGCAGGCCGTAGTCGGTCGTAGCGACCGAAATCTCGGGTCGGTCGTATTCACGCAGCACCTTGGTAATTGGCACGTCGGAGTCCGACGAGGCTCCGCGAAATTGTTTGCCGTAGCTTTCCTCCGTATTCTCGTCTTCGAAAAACCGGTGCAGGTAGGAGGCGTGGGCCGGGTCCATGCCGACTTCGAGCGCCTGCAGCCAGTTGCATTCCCACAGGCCCTTGAAGGCAAAAGTGTAGGCGTCGGGCGCCGTGAAACAATCAAAGGCGGGGAAGGCGGGCGGCTCGCCGCTGCCGATGTATGCAAAGAGTACACCGGCCTTTTCGACAAGCGGATAGGAGCGCTGCTTTACGTGTTTGCACAGATGACTGGTTGCTGGTTCGGCCGGGGTATCCAGGCAATTGCCGTGAACATCGAAGAGCCAGCCATGAAACGCGCAGCGCAAGCCGCCATCTTCCAGTCGGCCGTAGGCGAGATCGGCATTGCGGTGTGGGCAATCCCTGTCCAGCAAGCCATAGCGACCTTCGGCATCGCGAAACAGGACAAAGTCATCACCCATCAGGCGCACGGCACGGATCGGTTTTTTCGGATCGAATTCGGCGACCAGCGCTACCGGTTGCCAGTATTGCCTCAGCAGTTTTCCCGCCGGCGTGCCGGGTCCGACCCGGGTAAGTTTGTCGTTGTGCTCGGCGCTGATCATTCGCATCACCTGCTGCTGTATTGATTGAAGGTTCAATTGTATACACCACTGCAATCATTGCGGCGGCCGATGGAATCCAGGACGTCCCGGGCGCTTGTATAAGCGCGTGACCAGCTTTTCAATATTCATCAGGCGTAAGTGAGCGCTTCGCTTTGAAATCCTGATACGTAGTTTCAATACCGTTCAATGCGGCTGTTTTGCGCTGAGTGATGGGTACAGCATGGCAGCACCAGAGCAACCGGCGAATTCGCCGGCGCTCGTTGCAGCCTTCTCGGCTAAGATATTGGATTGATCCTGTTGCGGGTGAGGCAGCGTTGAAGCCGCCCCTGCACAGGCATTCCCTATAAGAAAGGCAGACAATGACCGAGCATACGGAGCGACTCAATCAAGCCATCGCGCTTATTGATGCCGCCAACGCAGAGGATCCCAATCTTGATGCCGGACAGCCCAAGGAGCTGCTCTACGGGCAGCGCATGTCGGCAATGCTGGATCGATTTGCACCCGGCTCTTCCGAAGCGGTTCAACTCGCGGTTCGCGCGCAACACATCAAGCGCTGGACGGTGCCGCGCAGCAGCTACCCGATGAACAAGGAAGGTTATTACGCCTGGCGTACCGGGCTTTACAGCTTCCATGCCGAAACGGCTGGCGCATTGATGCGTCAGGCGGGGTATGACGAAGAGATGATCGGACGCGTCATGACTGCCGTGGGCAAGCGCGGCCTCAAGGTCAATCCGGAAACCCAGTTGCTGGAAGACGTTGCGGATCTGGTGTTCATCGAGCACTACATGCTGGGATTCGCCAGCAGCAAACCGGATTACGACGAAGAGAAATGGCTGGGTATCGTGCGCAAAACCTGGAAAAAGATGTCTCCAGCTGCGCAGCAGTTTGCGCTATCAGGCGCTGTCAAGCTGCCGGAGGCGCTATTGCCGCTGATCAACAAGGCCGTGCAGCCGTCGGGTGATCAGACTTGAAACTGGGTTTCATCGGATTTGGCACCATGGGTCGTCCCATGGCGGAACATCTGCTGCGCGCAGGACACACTTTGTCTGTTTGGTCGCGACGACGGGAGTCCGCGGCTGCATTGGTCGATCAGGGAGCTCAGTGGTGCACTTCACCGGCTGAAGTCGCCGGGAGTTCAGACGTGGTCTGCACCAATGTAACGGGCAGCGTTGACGTCGAAGGTATTGCATTTGGTTCACAGGGGCTGGCGGAGGGCTTTGCCGCGGGAGGGTTGCATGTGGATTTTTCCACTATCTCCGCGTCTGCTGCGCGGCGTATTGCGGAACGCTACGCTGCGCGGGGCGTCGATTTTGTCGACGCTCCGGTGTCCGGCGGCGGCGGCGGTGCGCAGAACGCCACGCTGGCCATCATGTGGGGTGGAAAGTCGGCGCTGGCGACACGGCTACAACCGATCTTCGAGGTGCTGGGCAAGACCATTGTGCGCGTCGGTGATACGGGCGCCGGGCAGGTAGCCAAGGCTTGCAACCAGATGGTGATGGTGGCGGCGATTGAGGCGGCGGCCGAAGCAGCCAGATTGGCGGATGCGTCTGGTGTCGACTTCGCACTGGTTCGTGCCACCATGCTGGGTGGTTCTGCTGGCTCAAAGGTATTGGACGTATTCGGCGGACGCATGGCAGCGCGGGATTTCAAAGCCGGCGTTGAAGCGCGTCTGCATCACAAGGACTATGCCCTGCTGATGGATGAGGCGACCCGAATCGGCGCAGCTTTGCCTGTTTCCGCAGCCGTATGGCAGCAACTGAATGCGCTGATGGGCTTGGGCTGGGGAACGGGCGATACATCTTCGCTGCTGCGTGTGCTCGAAACATGCGGTACATCGAGCCAGGCGGATGAACGGTAGATCGATTTCCTTGCCGTCGAAGAAGGCGGCTCTCGAACTCAGCGCAATTTTCGAGAACGCGACTGTCGGTATTCTGGTTTCGCACAATCGGCGGCTGGTTCAGGCCAATCGGCTGTGCGCCGAGATGTTCGGCTATTCGCTGGACGAGTTCATCGACCAGCCGGCACTGATTCTTTATGCTGACCAGGACGCTTATTCAGCCCTCGGGCGCGAGGCAGGACCGGTGCTCGTCGCTGGCCGCTCATTCCGCGCGGAGACGCAACTCAAGCGCAAGAGCGGGGAGTTGTTCTGGTGCCGGGTTTCGGCCAAAGCGGTTGATCCCGAGCACCCGAGCGACGGCACCCTTTGGATCATCGAGGACATCACCGATGACCGCAGGATGATCGACGCGCTCGAGCGCAGCACCCGCGAACTGTCGGCGATTTTTAATTCCGCGTCGATCGGAATTGCCGTCGTGCGCGACCGGATTTTTGTACGGTGCAATCGTCGCTACGAAGAAATACTTGGGCTGCCTATCGGTTCGCTGCTAGGACAGTCCACCCGGCGACTGTTCGGTAGCGATGAGGAATTCAAGCGCATAGGAGATCAGGTTTATGCCGACTTCGCCGCCGGCAAGATACATCACCGCGAACAGACGTATCTGCGCAGCGACGGCAAACCGGTACGGCTGAGAGTGAGCGGAAGCGTTTTCGATCTGGAGAAACCGCATGAGGGCTCCGTTTGGTTGACGGAAGACATCACCGCCATACATGAGGCGGAGGCGCGTGCGCGCAAGGCCTTCGACGAGCAGCAGATGATTTTCGACAATGCGGCGGTGGGTATTCTTTACTCACGTGATCGAATGATCGAAAGTTGCAACAGCCGGCTCGCCGAGATTTTCGGCTACCAGCCGGAAGAGCTTGCTGGCCGCTCCACTCGAATGTTTTACCTCAGCGAGGCTGATTACCAGCGGCACAGCGCCGAAGCGCTTCCGGTGCTGAGGGAAGGCCATACCTATGTCGGCGAGGCCCGGGTACGCCATCGGGACGGCCATCCCTTCTGGGTGCGTGCCACCGGACGTCAGGTCATGAGCCAGACCGAAAGCCTCGATCTGACCTGGATCTTCGAAGACGTCACCGAACGTCATGCGGCGGAGGAGGCCTTGCTGCTCGCTCATGAAGAGCTGGAGCAGCGCGTAATCGAGCGCACTGCCGAGTTGGAAAATACCAATACTCAGTTGCAGGAGGAAGTGTTCGAGCGCATGCAGGCCGAGCAGCGTATCTGGCACGTTGCCCACCATGATGGCCTGACCGGTCTGCCCAACCGTACTTTGCTGCATGACAGACTGGAGCAGGCTCTGGCGCAAGGGCAGCGTGGCCGGCATCGCGTTGCGGTTATGTTTCTTGACCTCGACCGTTTCAAAACCATTAACGATACGCTGGGCCATTTTGTTGGCGACGAACTCCTGAAGCATGTCGCAGAGCGCTTGCGCAGCGTGGTAAGAGCCGTGGATACCGTATCGCGCCTGGGTGGCGACGAGTTTGTGGTGATCCTGCACGAGATTGCCTCACCCGACGATGCACTGCAAGTCGCGGAGAAGATACTCAACTCATTGGCGGAGGTCGTGGACATCGAAAGTCATCAGCTGCATGTGACGCCGTCCATTGGCATCAGCATTTTTCCTGACGATGGAGATGAGGTTTTTGTCCTCATGAAAAACGCTGACACGGCGATGTATCACGCGAAGGAAAGCGGGCGCAACAATTTCCAGTTCTTTGCGCGGAAAATGAACGAGCAGGCCGAGCACTTTTTTACCCTGGAGAACCGGCTGCGACATGCCATCGAGAACAAACAACTGGTGTTGCACTATCAGCCGCTGATTGACTGGCGTCGTCGCGAGGTATGCGGCATGGAAGCGCTGGTGCGCTGGAGCGATCCGGAGCATGGAACGATAACGCCGGGTGAGTTCATTCCGATCGCCGAGGAAACCGGATTGATTGTACCGATCGGCGAGTGGGTCCTGGGTGAAGCGCTGCAGCAGAACAGGATCTGGCAACAGGAAGGCAGGCCGCTGCTGCCGGTTTCGGTGAATCTGTCACCGCGCCAGTTTCACCAGAGTGATCTGGTCGATACCTTGCGTCGCATTCTGGCTGACACCGGGCAACCAGCCCGGTTGCTGGAACTGGAAATTACCGAATCAACGCTGATGCATGACATTGACGAGACGCGGGCCAAGCTTCAGGAAATTGCGGCCATGGGCATACGGCTGGCCATTGATGATTTCGGTACGGGCTATTCGAGCCTGAGCTATCTCAAGCGCTTCCCGATGCAAAAACTGAAAATCGACCAGAGCTTTGTGCGCGATCTCACTGTCAATGCAGAAGACGCGGCCATCGTTACCGCCATTGTCGGGCTCGCCAAAAGTCTGGGCCTCGAACTGCTGGCCGAGGGTGTGGAAACCCGTGATCAGTTTGAGCTGCTGCTTGGCATCGGTTGTGAAAAGTTTCAGGGGTTTCTGTTCTCGCGGCCCTTGCCGTCCGATGAAGCTGACCGAATCTTCAGGCCTGCGCTGCTGAAATGAGCTCAGGCATAATGGCCGACCCGTTCAATTCCTAATCTGCAATTCTTATTCTGGAGATTTTCAATGAGTCAAATCACCACGGCCAGCGGCCTGGTCATCGAAGAACTTGTGATCGGCGAGGGCGCCGAGGCCAGCGTCGGGCAAACCGTGTCGGTGCATTACACAGGCTGGCTCACGGACGGGTCGAAATTTGACTCAAGCAAGGATCGCAACGAGGCCTTCGAGTTTTCGCTGGGGCGTCAGCATGTAATCGCCGGTTGGGATGAAGGTGTGCAAGGCATGAAAATTGGCGGTTCGCGCAAACTGACCATTCCGCCTGAGCTTGGCTATGGCGCCCGAGGTGCGGGCGGCGTGATTCCTCCCAATGCGACACTGGTGTTCGAGGTCGAACTGCTCGGCTTGAGCTGATAGCGTAAAGCCGCCTCTCGCGTTTTAAAGCAAATCCATGACGCTTTATCTGCCATCACGCCTGCCGAATGTCGGCACCACGATTTTCACTGTCATGTCACGCCTTGCCGCCGAGCATGGTGCGATCAATCTTTCTCAGGGATATCCCGATTTCGCGCCATCGCCATTGCTGCTTGATCGGGTGACGCATCACATGGCGGCGGGCGCCAACCAGTATCCGCCAATGGCTGGCGTCCCGGCTTTGAGAGAGGCGATTGCCGAAAAAGTAGCGCGGCTCTATTTGGCCAACTACGATTCTGAAACCGAGGTGACGGTGACGGCCGGGGCGACTCAGGCCGTATATACGGCAATTGCCGCCTGCGTCAGGCCCGGTGACGAGGTGATTGTTTTCGCTCCGGTGTATGACTCCTACGTTCCTGGGGTTGAACTCAATGGCGGACACGCCGTGTATGCGCATCTGCGTTTTCCCGACTTCAAGCCCGACTGGGATGAAGTCCGTGCCTTGATCACACCACGTACCCGCATGATCATCATCAACTCACCGCATAACCCGAGCGGTTCGGTGTGGTCTGCCGATGATATGGCGATGCTGGAAACCCTGGTGCGGGACACCAAGATCGTGGTGGTCAGCGATGAAGTTTACGAGCACGTAGTATTCGACCGAAAAGATGCCGGGGACAGAAAGGCCCGGCACGAAAGCGTGACGCGTTACCCGGGATTGCGCGAGCGCAGTTTTGTGGTTTCCAGTTTTGGCAAGACCTATCACGTCACCGGCTGGAAAGTCGCTTACTGCCTTGCGCCGAGGGCCCTGATGAGCGAGTTCCGCAAGGCCCACCAGTTCATCGTGTTTACCGTGCACCATCCGTCACAGTTGGCACTGGCTGATTTCATGAGCGAGCATCCCGAGTTTGCCGACAATCTGGCGGCCTTCTATCAAGCCAAGCGCGATTTCTTCCGCCAGAAAATGGAGGGCTCGCGCTTTGTGCTGTTGCCCTGCGACGGAACCTATTTTCAGCTCGCGACCTATTCCGCGATCAGCAATGAGCCCGACACGCAATTCGTTCGGCGCCTGACCAAGGAACACGGCGTTGCTGCCATTCCGGTTTCGGTGTTCAATCCCGATGGTGACGACCAGCGCGTGATTCGTTTCTGTTTTGCCAAGAACGAAGACACGCTCGCCGCTGCCGCGGAGCGCCTAAGCGCCCTATAGTCGCCGCTGTCTGCAGGCGCAGAGCGTGCCCAGGTACGCAGAACACCGTATCGCCAGCGCCGACTTTTCCATAAAAAAACCCGACGCCTTTTGGGCATCGGGTTTGAAACCAACCCTTTGTCGGGGCTGGAGGAGGAGACGATACTGAAGTCTAAAGTCGCTTAAGCGGCTTTCTTGGACTTCGGTGCGGCAGCGCCGGTACCGACAGCCTTGACGGTGGCGGTAGTCGCTGCAGCAACATTGGCTTCAGCGATTTCGGCAACTTGCTTGGCAGCCTTGGTCATGCTGTCGTAAGCCGAGTTGGCGGCGGCGATAGCTGATTTAACGGCAGCAACGGCAACATCTGAACCCGCAGGGGCGTTCTTGGCTGCTTTGTCGAGAGCGGAAGAAACGTTTTTGTTCATTTCCGAAAACTGGCTCTCAACAACTTTCGCCAGTTCTTCCTGGGTCTGGGTAGCGATCTCATACACGCTGCGCGAGTAAGCGACAGCTTTCTCAACGGCAGGCTGAGCAAGTGTGGATTGCATGGCAACCAGTTGCTGTACGTCTTTGACGCCCAGCAGAGCCTTGGCGCTGGCAACGCTGTCTTCCAGCATGGCGCGGGCGGTGTTGAGGTTGAGGGCGGCAAGGCGCTCGGCGCTGGCAAAAGCCGTATTGGCAATGGTCAGCATGGTTTCTACGTTGGCTTTGTTGGCGCTGGCGAATTGTTCGGTGGTGGCGTTCATGGTGATCTCCTAAAGTGATTTCCAAGCAGTCGGTATGTTTCGTATTTTGTCGCGTCACCCCGAGTCGTCGGGGTGATGGTGCGGTGCATCATGGTTTGTATTATAGGGGTGACTCTACTCATGTCAAGAACTATTTGGTGCAACGCAGCATTATTTTTGTTTTCATAACAAACTGTACAAAAACAGTAGGTTCCAAAAACAAAAAAGGCCCTAACGGGCCCTTTTTGTTGCGGTGCGGCTTGTCGGCTAGTTGTTGCCGAAAACCGGCTTTCGCTTCTCGACAAAAGCTGCCATGCCTTCCTTTTGATCAGCGAGAGCAAAAGCGGAATGGAAAGTGCGGCGCTCGAACAGCAAGCCTTCCTGCAGGCTGGATTCGTAGGCGCGATTGACGGACTCCTTGATCATCATCACGATCGGTAGCGAGAACCCGGCGATTGTCGTGGCGGCAGCCAGGGTTTCTTCAAGCAATTTGTCGGCGGCAATGACGCGCGCCACCAAGCCTGCGCGCTCGGCTTCCACCGCGTCGATGAAGCGCGCGGTGAGACACATGTCCATAGCCTTGGCCTTGCTGACAGCGCGCGGCAGGCGCTGGGTTCCACCGGCACCGGGAAGGATACCCAGCTTGATCTCGGGTTGGCCGAACTTGGCGGTATCGGCCGCGTAAATCATGTCGCACATCATGGCCAGTTCGCAGCCACCGCCCAGCGCGAAGCCCGCAACCGAAGCAATGATCGGCTTGCGGCAGCGGGCGATGCGGTCCCAGTTGCGGCTGATGTAGTTTGCCTTGTAGACATCCATGAAGTTCCAGCCGGCCATGGCACCAATATCGGCTCCGGCGGCAAAGGCCTTTTCGGAGCCCGTTATCACGATGCAACCGATTTCCGTATCGGCTTCGAAGATATCGAGTGCGGCACCGACCTCGTCGATCAGGGTGTCGTTGAGAGCGTTGAGCGCTGCGGGCCGGTTGAGCGTGATCAACCCGACCTTGCCACGGGTTTCGACGAGAATGTTTTCGTATTTCACTGAGATGTCTCCTGACGTGGGGTGATCTCCCGAGCACCTTTCAGCATCGGGGCGGCGATTGCGGCCGGGGTTGTCGCAGTCCCGGTGGTGGCATCCTTGTTTTTTGGCTGGATCACGGCATGCACCCGCTCACCGCTACCTGGCTTGGCGCGGCTGCCATTGGGGCCGCTGGTAACAAAATAGTTTTCCGTCTTGGCATCATAGGAAATGAACTGGCCGCGAACCTCGTCAAGACCGCTCTTGACATGGGCACGATTGAAAAACTCGGTTTTCTCGGCCTTGGCGTCATGCTCGATGCGCTCAGCCTTCCCTTCGATGTATTCATCCTGGCCCTCTCGCTTCTGGCGAAAGCTGGGTAACACGCTGCCGGTACCCGTGGCAACACCACGCTGGTAGCCATTTTCATCCTGGGTGACAACAATGCGTGCGGCACGAATGACCAAGCTGCCCTTGGTCAGCTGTACATTGCCTTCGAAGATCTGTTGCTTCTTCGCGTCATCGACAGAGACCCGGTCTGCTTCGATATTGACCGGCTTGTTGCGATCGGCCAACTCCGCGTTTGCCGCAATCGGGGCGAACAGGATACTGGCAGTGCCTGCGATTGCTGCGATTTGAAGATAAGGTTTCATGGTGTCTCGATAGTGTTGCGGTGAATAGTACCGGTAACGCGCCCGCGCAGGATCGTTAGGCCGGATTTGTTGTCAATGTCGAGTCCGATTCCGTTGACGACGCTCATGCCCTGCGTAATGCGCACCGGATCATCGCCATGCGCTTTCTCGTCGTCCGGAAAAACACGCAGGCGGCGGGTCTCGAGCACAGAGGGCAGCGATTTTTCCGAGCCACCCTGGCGAATCACCTGCACGTCATCAATCAGATCGACCACCTTGCCATCGGGTCCCATGTGCGCCGTTCTAGCAAATACCTCGGATTCCGGAGTTTGATGAAAAGTGATGTGCGGGGTGGTGATGATGGTCGTGTCGTCGTCAGGGTAATGCACCAACTTGTCGGCGAGCAGGGTATGTTGCAATTTGCCTTCCGTATCGAAGCGGCGCACCTCGAATTTCTCGACCCAGTAGTCGGGGTCGTGCCGCGCCGGCCCGCGCGGCTTGTCTCCCTGGATGACGCGATTGAGCCAGAAGGTCAAGGCCGCAAGCAGTATCAGCATGGCCACGGGCAGCATCGACGCGCTGCGATCTCTCATGCCAGATACTCCGCCATGGCCGCATCCCATTTCCCATGGGCACGCAGTATCAGGTCGCAGACCTCGCGCGCCGCGCCGCGCCCACCACCCTTGCCAGCCACGAAATCCACGCGAGACCGAACTTCGTCATGCGCATCGGCTACCGTGGCGGAAAAACCGCTGGCGCGCAGGATCGGCAGATCAACCACGTCGTCACCCATGTAACCGCATTGCGCAAGCGTAATACCACGCCGTGCTGCAAGTTCGCCGAGCAACTGGCGTTTGTTATCGATGCCCATGTGCAACTCCTGCACGCCGAGATTGGCTGCGCGCAGCTCAAGTGCGCGTGAACTGCGCCCGCTGATGATGGCGACTTCAATTCCGCCCGCTTGCAGCATCTTCAAGCCATGACCGTCAAGGCTGGAGAAGGCCTTGATCTCATCGCCCTGCGAACTGAAGAAAAGCGTGCCGTCAGTAAGTACGCCGTCCACATCGAAGCCCATCAGGACCACCTGGCTGGCTTTGGTCATGGCCTGACTCATCAGACGACTTTCGCCCGGAACAGGTCATGCATGTTCAGTGCACCGCATAGCACGCCATTATCGTCGGTCACCAGCAGCTGATTGATCCTGTTGGCTTCCATCATTTCAACGGCTTCGACAGCAAGCCGGCGCGAACTGATGCTGTGAGGGTCGCGTGCCATGACAGCGCTTACCGCGGTTTCGCGCAGATCGCCGTGGCGCTCCAGGGCGCGGCGCAGGTCGCCGTCGGTGAATATGCCGGTGATTTTTGAAGCCGAATCGAGAACCACCGCCATGCCCATACCGCCGCGGGTCATCGCCGCAAGTGCGGCCGGAACTGGCGTGTCCTCGGTCAAGGCCGGCACGTCGATGCGCATGACATCGCCAACATGAGTCAGCAATTTGCGCCCCAGCGCGCCGCCCGGGTGGGATCGGGCAAAATCTTCCGCGCCAAACCCGCGGGCATCGAGCAAGGCCACTGCCAAGGCGTCGCCCAGCGCCAGTGCTGCCGTGGTGCTGGCGGTCGGCGCCAGGTTCAGCGGACAGGCCTCCTGGTCAACGCGGGCGTCGAGATGGATGTCGGCTTCATTGGCCAGCGACGAGGTCTCGTTGCCGGTGATGGCGATCAGTTTGCCGCCCAGGCGTTTGACCAGGGGCACTATGGTCAACAACTCGTCGTTCTCGCCGGAGTTTGAAATTGCGATCAGTACATCTTCGCGCGTGATCATGCCCAGGTCGCCATGCACGGCTTCGGCGGCATGGACGAAATAGGCCGGAGTACCCGTACTGGCAAACGTAGCGGCCAGCTTTCGCGCGATATGCCCGGATTTGCCGATGCCGCTGACGACGACCCTGCCACGGCTTTCAAGGATCAGCGCGACCGCCGCGCCAAATTCCTGCCCCAAACGGCGCCCAAGGGCAGCAACGGCCGCCGCCTCGATTTCCAGTACATGGCGACCCATGGCCACGGCGCGCTCATCGTCATGGACGCGTTCCGTCGATGAAAACTCCGATTGAATGGCTTGGTTCATCTGGGGGTGGGCGATTATGATGGAGCCAAATTATAGCAACCGCATCCGTGTATCTTTCTCACTTGTTCGGCCGCAACACCTTTCCCTGACTTTGATCTTTCCATGACTGACACCCTGCCTCTGATTTTGTTGTTGCTTGCCGCTGCCGTGGTCGTGGTCGTCGTATTCCGCATGCTGGGTTTGCCTCCGATCATGGGTTATCTGCTGGTGGGGGCAAGCCTGGGGCCGCACGCCGCGGGGTGGGTGCCGGATACCGAAGAAACACGGCACTTGGCCGAGTTCGGCGTGGTGTTCCTGATGTTCAGCATCGGCCTCGAGTTTTCCCTGGCACGGCTCTACAGCATGAAGCGCATCGTATTCGGCCTGGGTTTGCTGCAGGTGTCGGCGACCGCACTGCTGGCGACACTGCTGGCCCGTTTCGCCGGCATACCCTGGCTGGCCGGCATAGCTCTGGGCGGGGCGCTGGCGATGTCATCCACCGCGATGTTGTCGAAGTTGTTGACCGAGCGCGGCGAACTCGACGCGCCGCACGGCCGCGAGGTGATCGGCGTATTGCTGTTTCAGGATATCGCCGTGGTGCCCTTGCTGGTGCTGATCCCGGCGCTGACCCAGCCGCTTGAGGTGATGGCCGAGGCGCTGCTGCTGGCTGCAGTCAAGGCCACCGTACTGCTGACCCTGGTGTTGTTCATCGGGCAGCGCGTGCTGTCGGCATGGTTTCATCTGGTGGCGCGGCGAAAGTCGGCCGAGCTGTTCATGCTCAATGTGTTGCTGATTACCCTCGGTCTGGCCTGGCTCACCGAACTGGCCGGCCTCTCGCTGGCACTGGGTGCGTTTACCGCCGGCATGCTGAT
>JAIPCF010000009.1 GCA_021738385.1 Sulfuritalea sp.
CAATTGCCTTGTTGACGGCGGCCTTGGAAAGTTCGGCACGCTCGGCTACTGCTTCAATCAGTTCGCTTTTGTTCATCGAGTTCCCCCTTTGGTTTAGAAAGGCGCATTGTTCCACTAATTTCGCTGCAGATGCAAGCCCCGAGCGCGATTCCGAGAGATTTTTTTTTGATCCGTTGCAGTCCGGTACACATACACAGAGCCAACGCCGTAAGGCCGAGTTGGTTTATAAACCCTTGACCGCGTAGACGGCCGGCAAATTGCGCCAGGCTCCCTTGACGTCCATGCCATAACCAAAGACATAACGATTGGGCACCTGCACCCCGACGAAATCGGCATCTATCGGTTTCGCCCGACCCAGCTCCTTGTTGGCGAATACCGCGCTCAACACCTCCTTTGCCCCCTGCTCCTTCAGGCGCCGGGATATTTCGGCCAGCGTAATTCCTTCGTCGAGAATGTCGTCCACCACCAGGACAATACGGCCCGCAACCGCGGCACGAGGCTCGACGATCCACTCCAGCTTGCCACCCGTCGTCACATCTCCATAGCGGGTCACGTGCAGGTAATCAAAATCCAGCGGGAAAACCAGTTGCGGCAATAGCTGACCGGTGAATACCACAGCACCTCCCATCACCGCCAGCACCAGCGGATTGGTACCGGCGAGTCGGGCGGTGATTTCATCAGCAACTCGCCGTGTTGCCAGCGCCGAGTTTTCCGCGGTGCAAATCAAATCCGCGTCTTTAAGGATATTGCTTGCTTCCTCCGGACTCATGACATCCTCTTCAGCATGGCGGCAAACTGCTGACCGACTTCAGGATGGCGCAGGCCAAAAGCCACCGTCGCCTCAAGATAGCCCAGCTTGGCGCCACAGTCGTAACGCGTACCCGTATAACGGTAGGCCAGTACCTTCTCTTCCGCCAGCAAGGCGGCAATGCCATCGGTCAATTGAATCTCGCCACCCGTGCCTTGGCCGACATGTGCGAGATGATGAAAAATACGCGGTGTCAATACATAGCGGCCAACCACGGCCAGAGTCGATGGTGCGTTCTCGGGCTCGGGCTTTTCGACAATCCGCTGAATGTTTTCCAGGGCATCAGCCATCGGCGTGCTGTCGACGATGCCGTAGCTTCGGGTCTCTTCACGCGGCACCTGCTGCACTCCGATCACAGAACTCTGGTACTTGTCATAGACATCCACCATCTGTTTCATGATCGGTGGATCGCCATCGAGCAGATCGTCGGCCAGCAACACGGCAAAGGGCTCATCGCCCACGGCCGGATAGGCGCAGAGCACCGCATGACCCAAACCCAGGGCCTCCGGTTGGCGAATGTAAATGCAGTTGATGTTTTTCGGCAGCAGGTTCTGGACAAATTCAAGCAACTCGGTTTTGCCGCGATGGGCAAGCTCACTTTCCAGCTCATAGGCTTTGTCGAAATGATCCTCGATGGCGCGCTTGGAACGGCCAGTCACAAAAATCATGTCGGTGATGCCGGCGGCAACGGCCTCCTCCACCGCATACTGAATCAGCGGCTTGTCCACAATGGGCATCATTTCCTTGGGGCTGGCCTTGGTCGCCGGCAGAAAGCGGGTGCCGAGACCGGCGACTGGAAACACGGCTTTGGTAACTTTTTTCATTGTTCCAACAACTCCCTAAATTGCTTTTCGTCGAGGATCGTAACGCCCAATCCCTGCGCTTTGTCGAGCTTGCTTCCGGCCTCGGCACCCGCCACCACATAGTCGGTTTTCTTCGACACCGAACCGGCAACCTTGCCGCCCAGCGCTTCGATCATGTCTTTTGCTTCATCGCGCGTCAGTGTCGGCAGTGTGCCGGTCAGGACAAAAGTTTTGCCGGTGATGAACGAACTCACGCTCTCCATCGGAGCGCCTTCGGGCCAGCTCACGCCGCCAGCGCGCAGTTGTTCGATCACCTCGATATTGTGCGGCTCGGCAAAAAAGCGGACGACGGAGGACGCCACGATCGGGCCAACGTCGGGCACTTGTTGCAGGTGATCGCTGTCGGCGGCCATGAGTCCATCCAGACTTCCGAAGTGACGAGCCAGATCCTTCGCCGTCGCTTCTCCTACATTGCGTATCCCCAAGGCGAAAATGAAACGCGCCAGCGTCGTAGTTTTGCTTTTTTCTATTGCAGCGAGAATATTTCCCGCCGATTTTTCAGCCATGCGTTCGAGATTGACGATAGCCAGCAAGCCCATCTTGTAGAGGTCGGCCGGCGTCTTGATTATGGCGTTGTCGACCAGTTGTTCGACCAGTTTGTCACCCAGACCCTCGATGTCCATGGCGCGCCGACTGGCGAAATGCAACAAAGCCTGTTTTCGTTGCGCGGGGCAAAACAGACCACCGGTACAGCGGGCAATCGCTTCATCTTCCGGCCGCTCAATGGCGGAACCGCAGACGGGGCAGGCTTTCGGTAACTCGAAGGCCGGATGCATGCCCCCCCCGTCGGCCTGGTCGGTTCCAGGGCGCTTCTCCATGACTACCGAAACAACTTCCGGAATCACGTCGCCAGCGCGCCGCACGATGACGGTATCACCAACCCGCACGTCTTTTCTGCGCGCTTCGGCTTCATTGTGCAGGGTAGCGTTGGTTACCGTCACGCCACCGACAAACACTGGTGCCAGCCGCGCCACCGGCGTTATGGCTCCAGTGCGCCCGACCTGAACCTCGATCGCTTCCACTGTTGTCAAGGCTTCCTCGGCCGGATATTTGTGCGCCACCGCCCATCGGGGCTCCCGCGTGACGAAACCGAGGCGCTGTTGCAAGGCCAGCGAATTCACTTTGTACACCACGCCATCGATATCAAAGGACAGCTCGTCGCGCATCGCTCGAATTCGGGCGTGAAAGTCGATCAAGCCGTCGGCTCCCTTTACGACGGCACGATGCTCACAGACGGGTAGACCGAACTCGGCAAGCGCATCGAGCACGCCGCTATGGGTTACCGGCAATTTCCAGCCAATGCACTCGCCCAGACCGTAGGCAAAAAAGGACAGTGGGCGCTCGGCCGCCACTGCCGGATCGAGCTGACGAATGCTGCCGGCCGCGCCGTTGCGCGGATTCACGAGGGTCGCTCGCCCCAGGTCTCTTTGCCTTGCGTTGTAGCGCTCGAAATCGGGGCGACTGATGAAAACCTCGCCACGCACTTCAAGCAGCGCTGGTGCAACCCCACTCAAATGCAAAGGAATGCGACGTACGGTACGAATGTTTTGCGTGACGTCCTCACCCGTTTCGCCATCGCCTCGCGTCGCTGCGCGTACCAGCAATCCGCTTTCGTAGCGCAGGCTGATGGCCAGGCCATCGAACTTCAGCTCCACGGCATATTCAATTGCGGCATCAGCGTCGTTCAATTCCAGCTCGCGTCGAACCCGACCGTCAAAAGCCCGAGCGCCGCTCGCCTCGGTATCGGTCTCAGTGCGTATTGACAGCATCGGCACACCATGACGCACCGGAGAAAACTCCGGCAGCGGTTTGCCGCCGACTCTTTGTGTGGGCGAATCCGCGCTATTCAGCTGCGGATGCTCAAGCTCCAGTGCCCGCAACTCGCGAAATAGCCGGTCATACTCGGCGTCGGGAATGGTCGGCGCGTCGAGCACGTAGTAGGCGTGGTCGTGTTGCTCAATTTCTTGGCGCAGCGCCGCTACGCGTTGTGCCGGTTCCATTGCCGGCTTTGCTGACTCGGCCGACTGTGCCGGCAAGGACATCAGGAAAACAGCCGTAGTGCTCGAGGACTGCCTGGGGAAATGCCGCCGTCGCGCATGCGTGCTTGTAACTCCCTGGTCTTGCCGCGGATTGCTTCGATCATGGCGTCTGAAAGTGGCGCCCGCTGTGCGTCTACCAGTACACCGCCCAACCTGTCGCCAAGTTGTCTGGCCGTGGCCAGCATGTGATCGAAAGCCTGCACACCATCGCTAACACGCGGCACATCCAGGCTCAAGGTCAGGCCATGCGTCGCCAGCGACTTGATCGACTCGGCAGCAAGTGGTTCGGCACCCAGATTGGCCACGCTGAACAGTTCGCTTCCCGTCGCATCACGCTCACGAAACAGTCCATCGGATTCCAGCATCAGACCGGCCGCTTCCGCCACGCCACGCAGCTTGGTCCCGGCGAATACGCCGCCCGAGGCTTCGACAACATGCAATACGAACTGAATATCCACTCCTGCACAGAACTCATCGAGTGCGCCAGCGCGAGCCAGTGTTTCAGCAAGCGATGGCAGTTCCGGCACCGCACCGGTCTCCTGCGCCATCTGCTGGACACAATCAAAAAATCGACCGAGTTCACTCTCCGATACCGGCCCTCGCCGATCGACAAGCTGCAGCGCCACCGCCCACTCCCGGTAATGCCCGGTATCGTCTGTGTCGACCACCCGCCAGCTACCCGCGGCATCGTCACGAGCCAGCCAATGTATGGCCTTGCTCATTTCCTCCGCCCAGACATTCTGCAATGCCCAAATGGCGGGCGCTGAAACCGGCTCAAGCGCAACCATGGTCAATACGCAATCCGCCACGGCATCAGCGCACTCTTCCGGCAGCAATGGCTTGCTGTCAGAAACCTGCCCGGTTTCAGGAACGATATCCTGATCAGCATCGACATCTGCCGTTGGTACGTCATCAGTTTCAGGGGCGACCGTATCGGGTTCTTCGACGATCTCATCAGCCGGTTCGATGCTGTCTGGAAACCTCGGTTCCAGTTTTTCACCCGGCTCACGACGCAATTCATCCATCGCCGCTCCAGCTGTCGCAGGTGCCTCCCGGTCGCCAAGCAGCGCATCAGCCTGCTTGCCCTTGAAAATGCCATCTGCCGTCTTGCGATGCTTGCGATCCTGCCATGCGTTGTAGCCCCAGACCATGGCTACAGCCACGATTCCGGCCCCGATCAAAGCGATTTGCAGCTCGCTGAATGCCATATTCACACCACCTCTTGGTTACCGCGACTTCGTCTATCACCAATCAATCCGGGTTCAAACATCAACATGTCTCGCTATGCTGCCTTCTGATCATCGGCGAGACGCAACGCCTCTTCTATATCGACTTCCACTACTCGCGACACACCCTGCTCCTGCATGGTGACACCGATCAGTTGCTGCGCCATTTCCATGGCGATCTTGTTGTGTGAAATAAACACAAACTGAGTCTGCACCGACATGCGTTTGACCATATCGCAAAAACGCACCGTATTCGAATCATCAAGCGGCGCATCCACTTCGTCCAGCATGCAAAATGGTGCCGGATTCAGTTGGAACAAGGCAAACACCAGCGCAATCGCCGTCAGTGCCTTCTCGCCGCCCGAGAGCAAGTGAATAGTGGTGTTCTTCTTGCCCGGCGGCTGAGCCATGATCTGGATGCCGGCGTCGAGAATTTCGTCGCCGGTGAGCACCAAGCGGGCCTCGCCTCCGCCAAATAGTTGCGGAAACAGCGTACCGAAATGCATGCTGACCTTGTCGTAGGTTTCCTGCAGCTGTTCGCGTGTTTCGTGGTCGATACGCCGAATTGCATCTTCCAGCGTGCCGATCGCCTCGCCCAGATCGGCCGATTGCGCATCGAGAAAGCCTTTGCGTTCCGAAGCCGTGGCCAGCTCATCCAGTGCGGCGAGATTGACTGGGCCGAGCTCTTCAATTTCAGCAGTAAGCCGGACAATTTCGCCTTGCAAGGTGCTGTCCCGAAGCCGGTCTGATCCGCCGGCGGCGAGCTCATCGGCAAAAGGCGCCTCGTCTGTCTCGGTGACCACATGCACTTCGGCTAGCCGCTCGCGATACTGATCTTCATTGATCTGGGCCGCCTGTGCCTTGAGCTTGAGATCATTGATCTTGTCGCGCAGAGGAACCACGCCCTGTTCCAGTTTCAAGCGCTGTTCATCAAAATTGCGCAGTTCGCTGGCTGCTGATTCCAGCTGATTTCGCCGTTCCGCCAGCGCCGATTCCCTGCTTTGCTTGGCGTCGAGCGCAGCATGCAATTGCTCGTTAAGGACGCGATCGCTAATGCCCGCAATCTCGGTTTCGGCCGCAAGAGTTTCGGCTTCAATACGCTGCAACTGGCTGCCCGCCGTTGTAGCGGCACGCGCGTTGTCTTCCAGCTTTGACACACATTCGCGCTCGGAGAAGCCCGCCTCCTGCGCCTCGCGCCCGAGCTGGATTTCAAGTGCACGAGCGTCGCGCAGTGCCGCATCTTTCTGTCGATGCACTTCCAGTGTCTGTTCAAGCCGCTCGCGTACTTCTCCGAGTCGTTCGCGTTGAAGTTCGCTTTCGGTATCGGCCCGCTCGCTACGCGCCTTTTCTAGCTCTTCCTGCCGCTGCAACTCGGCCAGGTCACGATTGATTTGCTCGGAGCGCTCCTCGAAACGCGCTTGTGCCTGGGTGAGCTTGAGTGCGTCGACCTGGGCTGCATGAAATGACTGCTGAGTCTCCTGCGTCAATCGTCTAGCGGCGCTGAGCTGAGCCTGGCTTTCGGCCAACTGTTGTTCGGCCAGGGTCTGCGACTCACGTGTCACATTCTCGGTCGCGGCGTGCTCCAGCAGCAAGGCGGCCAACTCGTCTATCTCGCGTTGACGCTCGATTACGCCATGAGTTTTCGCGTCCGGCACATAAAGCGTGAGGCCTGATGGCGTCAGCACATGACCCGCTCGCGACACATACTGTCCACCGGCCAGCGGCAACTGAGCGGCCAGATCGTCGACAATCGAAATTCCGGCCAGCCATTCATCGAGCACACCCGTCCAGCGTGGGTCATTGCAATGAACCTTGCTGCGCAGGCTCTCCATCGTGGCAGGCGCAAGACCCGACTCGCACGGCAACGCCAGCGCAAGAATAGCCGGAGGCGGATTTTCCAGCGCCGCGCGCAGCACCTCCTGATCCGTTGCCAAGGCCGAAAAGCGCTCGCGCAATACCGCCTCGACCGCTGTTTCCCATCCCGCATCGACTTGAATTGCCTGCCAAAGCGGCCTGGCATCGGCCAGATTGTGCGCCTTGAGCCAATCACCAATTTCGCCGCTTTGCGCCACCTTGGCCTGCAATTGCGCCAGCGCGTCATGACGGGCGCGAGTTTCTGTCAACTTGCGGTGTGCGTTTTGCAAAGCCTCTCGAGCCGTGCGTAATTGCTCCTCGGCCTCTGGGACACTCGCCTGCAGCGTAGCTTGGCGCTCTTGGGCCACTGCCAGTGCGGATTCCGCCTCGTGTTCTTTGGTCTTTGAAGCAGCCAGCAACGCCGGATCGGGTGCACCCAGAGCCTGGCGATCCTGCTCCAGCCGATTGCGGTTCTGCTGCAGATTTTCCAGTGCGCGAACAGCATGCCCTTTGTCGGCCTCAGCCAGACGCAGTGCCTGCTCGGCCTCGCTCAAGCTACGCCGCGCCTCGGTAACCGCACTTCCCGCCTCTGCAAGCGCATCTTCAGCCTCTGGAAGCCGACTGGCGGCTTCTTCATGGCGAGCTACCGCTGTTGCCGAACGAGTGCGGGAATTTTCCAGCAGCAGATTCCAGCGTGCTTCGTCCTCAACCAATGCAGATTGCTGGGCACGCCAATGCGCGTCCTCTGCGTTCAATTGGCTCAACCGCGCCTCGAGACGCGTACGAGCATCCCGCAAATGACCAATTTCCGACTCAAGCCTGCTGACTTCTGTATTCGCCGCAAACATCTCGGCCTGCGCCGCATGCAAAACGTCCGACGCTGAATAGTGGCTTTCACGCGCCAGCTCCACGCGCGCTTCGATTTCCCTCAACTGGGCAGTTTCAGCCTCGACCCGGTTGACGGCCTCGTCGACTTGCCGTGCCAGCTTCTGGACATCGTTATTTGCGTCATTGCGCTTTTTCAGCCAGAGCAGCGTCTGTTTGCGTGAGGCCTGCGCTTGCAATTCACGATATTGCTGGGCGACGGTTGCCTGCGCCTGCAAATGGCTGACTTGCGATTCCAGTTCGTTGCGAATGTCATCGACACGAGCGATATTCTCGCGGGCATCTTCCAGGCGGCGCTCGGTTTCCTTGCGTCGCTCCTTGTACTTGGTGACGCCGGCAGCTTCTTCGAGGAAGAATCGCAACTCGTCTGGCTTGGCTTCGACGATGCGTGAAATCATTCCCTGACCGATGATGGCGTAGGCCCGCGGTCCGAGTCCGGTGCCGAGGAACAAGTCAATCACGTCGCGTCGGCGTACGTGCAGGTTATTGATGTAATAGCTTGAGTTGCCTTCCCGGTCGAGCACGCGCTTGACCGTGATTTCGGCGTACTGGCTCCATTGCCCAGCCGCTCTCCCCTGCGCGTTGTCGAAGAACAATTCGACGCTGGCACGACTGACTTCCTTGCGATTGCCGGAACCCTTGAAGATCACGTCCTGGATCGACTCGCCACGCAATTCGGACGCCTTCGACTCGCCCAGCACCCAGCGCACGGCATCGATAATGTTTGATTTACCACAGCCGTTGGGGCCAACTACTCCCGCCAACTGGCCGGGGAAAAGCACGGTAGTGGGCTCAACAAACGACTTGAAGCCCGAGAGTTTCAGCTTGTTTAGACGCACGAGGGATGAACCGGAATAAGAGTGGCAAAAGTGTAAGGCCGAAGCCCGGCCATTATAATCTGTCCCGACATCCTTACCCGCATCCATACAGCATGCCTAGCCCAGCCCCTCAATCCCGCGCCAAGTCGCTGGAGACCTTCGCCAACCCGGCGCCGCACCGGGATTATCAGATTCATATGGAAATTCCGGAGTTCACCTGTCTGTGCCCGAAGACCGGACAACCGGACTTTGCCGTACTGACGCTGGATTACATTGCCGACAAGCTCTGCGTCGAACTGAAAAGCCTCAAGCTCTATATCTGGAGCTTCCGTAATGAGGGGCATTTCCACGAAGATGTCACCAATCGCATCCTCGACGATCTGGTCAAAGCAACCAAACCGCGCTTCATGCGACTCACAGCGCGGTTTTACGTACGCGGTGGAATATTCACCAACGTGATTGCAGAGCACAGCAAGAAAGGCTGGAAACCCGCAGCGAAGATCGAACTGGCTGAATTTCCGGCACAAACGAATACACGAGGCTAAGGCTTCGATTCCTGTTGCGTGATTGCGGCAGACATCAAGTCTTGAGACCGCAATTATCGACTGCTGATCAGGCTATCCAGCAAGGATGTCGCCTGCCAGCGAGCGGTTCATGGCCCTCATAGCCCTAAAAGTCGGCGTTGGTGATACGGTGAGCTTGATGCACGGCCATTCGCCACTTCACCTCCTTTCCGAGTGCTAACAGAGTCAACAAGCGCACTCGCTTTATTGCATTGCAGCAATTTCGAGCTAAGATAATAATGTCGCTTCAGGGAGAGCGTTCATGACCGAAATTCAAGCCATTACTTCCGACTACATCGAGAATCGGACATTTGACGAAATCGCCGTCGGCGATAGTGCGAAATTGGTACGCACCTTGCGTCAGGAAGACATACAGATGTACGCCATCATGTCGGGCGACATCAATCCGAACCATGTCGACCAGGATTATGCCCATTCATCCCTGCTGCGCGAGGTCATCGCCCACGGAATGTGGGGAGGCGCGCTGATCTCCAATGTGCTCGGCACCCAGTTTCCTGGCCCGGGAACGGTGTACCGGGATCAAACGCTGCATTTTGCGCAGCCGGTTCGAGTCGGCGACACCTTGACGGTAATCATCACCTGTCTGAAAAAGTTTCCACGTACCCATCACATTGTTTTCGACTGTCTGTGCGTCAATCAGGACAAACAGAAAGTCATTACCGGCACGGCCGAGGTCCTTGCGCCTACGGAAAAGATCAAACGCCTGAAGGCCAACTTGCCCGATTTCAAATTGTCGAAAACCCGCAAGGCGCGCTTTGAACACCTGCTTGAGATCAGCAGCGGCCTTAGCCCGATATCGATGGCAGTAGTCCACCCCTGCGATGCCGAATCGCTCAAGGGGGCGTTGCTGGCCCGTGATCGTGGCCTGATCGTCCCCACCCTGGTAGGTCCTGAAGAAAAAATTCGGCAACTTGCAAAAGCCAACAAGCTGGATCTCCACGGTTGCACCCTGATCAATGTCGCACATAGCCACGCCGCTGCCGAGATTGCGGTATCGCTGGCGCGTGAAGGCCAGGTCGAGGCCTTGATGAAGGGCTCGCTGCATACCGATGAATTGATGAGCGAAGTGATCGACAAAGTCACTGGCCTGCGTACGGAAAGACGCATCAGCCACGTATTTCTGATGGATGTGCCTACCTATCCGCGCCTGCTGTTGATCACCGACGCCGCAGTCAATGTCGCTCCCGATCTTGAAGACAAGGTCGACATCGTGCAAAACGCAATCGATCTTGCACTGATGCTGAAAATCGCCAGTCCCAAAGTGGCAATTCTTGCTGCTGTCGAAACCGTCAACATCAAGATGCAGGCCACCCTGGACGCAGCAGCGTTGTGCAAGATGGCCGACCGCGGCCAGATAACCGGCGGCCTGCTGGACGGACCGCTGGCTTTCGACAATGCCATTTCCCTGGTGGCCGCACGTACCAAAGGCATACACTCCGCCGTTGCCGGTCAGGCCGACATCCTGCTGGTGCCCGACATCGAGTCCGGCAACATGCTGGCCAAACAACTCGAATACCTTGCCGATGCGCTGACTTCAGGCATTGTTCTGGGTGCCCGGGTACCCATCGTCTTGACCAGTCGCGCGGACTCGGCGGAAACACGCACGGCATCAACCGCGATAGCGGTGGTAATGGCGCATGCAAAACGCCAGATATTTTGACGCAGACAGGTAGGGTGCAGGAACAATCATGGCCGATGCCATCCTTACACTGAATGCCGGCTCGTCCTCCATCAAGTTCGCCTTGTTTTCCCTTGGCGCATCGGTTCCGCAGCAACCGGAGTTGCTTGGTCAGATTGACGGTTTAGGCACGTCAGCAAGCTCCGAAGCCCAGTCTGCACACCTGAAAGCTACTGATGCCATTGGCCACACGCTGGACGACTTCGATTTAAATCTTACCGGACCAGTTGATGGGCAGCACAAGGCTGCTCTGACTTTTTTGCTTGAATGGATACAGCGACACGAAACCGGGTGGCAGGTTGTGAGCGTGGGTCATCGAGTGGTACATGGAGGCCAGCATTTCTCGCAGCCCGTTGTGCTCAATCCGGCCATTGTCGACGCGTTACGAGATTTCATTCCGCTTGCGCCCCTGCACCAGCCTCACAATCTCGCCGGCATTGACGCACTGACCGCCGCCCTGCCCGGCATCCCCCAGGTGGCTTGCTTTGACACTGCATTTCACCGTAGCCAACCCGAAATTGCACAGCTTTTTGCCTTGCCGCGCAGCCTCACAGAACAAGGCGTACGCCGCTATGGTTTCCACGGTTTGTCTTACGAGTACATCGCGGAAGTTCTACCCCTTTACGTCGATGCCGACAGAGCCAGAGGCCGCGTCATCGTGGCCCACTTGGGCAATGGCGCCTCAATGTGCGCAATGAAAGACCTCAAAAGCCAGGCCTCGACCATGGGCTTTACCGCCGTCGACGGCCTGATGATGGGTACCCGCACCGGCAATCTCGACCCCGGTGTGCTCCTGTACCTGATGGATTATCGACAAATGGATGTCAATGCCCTGACCCGCTTGCTCTACAAAGAGTCGGGTCTGTTAGGTGTTTCAGGCATCAGCCAGGATATGCGCGTACTGCTTGACTCGACAGCGCCCGAAGCACGTGAAGCGGTTGATCTGTTCTGCTACCGCGCCGTTCGTGAGATCGGCTCGCTCTCTGCCGCATTGGGCGGTCTGGACGCTCTTGTTTTTACCGGCGGTATCGGCGAACACGGAGCTCAAATACGCGAAAAGATTTGCACCCCCCTTGATTGGCTCGGTTTGAAGCTAAATTCATCGGCCAACGCCGAGAACAGCAAAAATATTTCTGCTTCTGACAGCCGGATCGATGTCTGCGTAATACCCACTAACGAGGAGTGGATTATTGCCCGTCACACGGCAAATTTGATTACCTGAGTAGTCACTTTCCCGGGTTCCCGGTCACTACGGGCAGGTCGCCCCCATCATCAGGTTGGCACGATTCCTCCCTAGCAATAACCGACCCCGAATTGAGAAAAGCGACCTAGCGTCAAGGCTCGAAAAGAGCCAACATCCGGCTGTTTCTCTTTCATTTTTTTACTCGAAAAACATACTATATCTAGTAGCACGCTTTAGCCGCTGCACTAGCGCTTTTTGTAACACCTTGTTTTTTCGTTAGATTAATTTTTTGCTTTTCACACCGCAATGCCGAGGGTATGCTTCGTTGCTCACGGGACACATAACTCGGACATAGCCATCGAAAGAGACCATGACTACTACAATAAATAACACTGAGGAAACAGAAGCTTACGAACATACCGGACAAATGGGCCTGCCTCTTCCGCAAGAAATTTCAGGGGAAGTGCTACTTGAAAAGTACGCCAAGGGCAGCGAACGCGATGTGCATGATGTACGTAGCCGTGTGGCGCGCGCACTGGCATCGATTGAAGTCGAAGAAAAACGCAGTTATTGGGAGGAACGCTTCCTCGAAGCCCAGGAAAACGGCTTCGTTCCTGCGGGCCGAATCAACTCAGCGGCAGGCACGGATTTGTGCGCCACACTGATCAACTGCTTTGTCCAGCCGGTCGGCGATTCGATTTCCGAAATCGTCGATGGCCGACCCGGCATTTATACCGCGCTGCTACAGGCCGCAGAAACCATGCGTCGCGGTGGCGGTGTCGGTTATGACTTTTCATCGATTCGTCCGATAGGCGCTCATGTCAAAGGCACGCAATCGCGCGCCTCAGGCCCGGTTTCCTACATGCGCGTGTTTGACCGCTCCTGTGAAACCGTTGAGTCCGCGGGCTCGCGCAGAGGCGCGCAGATGGGCGTGCTTCGCTGCGACCATCCTGACATCGAAGAATTCATCCACGCCAAGGACAAGGGTGACTTGACCAACTTCAACATCTCGGTTGGCGTCACCGACCCCTTCATGCAGGCGGTTGAGGACGACGGCGATGTCGAACTGACGCATCGCGCCACGCCCTCGGCCGACATCAAGGCGGGCGGTGGTTATCAGCGTGAAGATGGCCAGTGGGTTTACCGCAAGGTGCGCGCCCGCGAACTATGGGAGCAGATCATGCGCTCCACCTATGATCATGCGGAACCGGGCATCCTGTTTCTTGACCGCATGAACAAGGACAACAATCTCTATTATTGCGAAAGCATAGAGGCCACCAATCCCTGTGCCGAACAACCGCTGCCGCCGTATGGCTGCTGTTGTCTCGGGTCGATCAACCTGACGCTTTTTGTCAAGGACGCGTTTACCGACAAGGCAGTTTTTGATTTCGCTGCCTTTGGCAAGATCATCGATACCTCGGTGCGCATGCTCGACAATGTGCTTGAAGCCACGCACTGGCCGCTGGAGCAGCAATACGAAGAAGCGCAGAACAAACGCCGCGTCGGGCTTGGTTTTACCGGGCTCGGTGATGCGCTGATCATGCTCAAGCTGCGTTACGACACCGATGCTGCGCGTGACATGGCGATCAAGATTTCCGAATACATGCGCGATCGTTCCTACATGTATTCGGCCGAGCTGGCCTCCGAGCGAGGCGCCTTCCCGCTGTTCAACCGCGACATGTACCTTTCCGGCGGCAACTTTGCCTCGCGCCTGCCCAACGAGGTCAAGGAAAAAATTCGCAAGCATGGCCTGCGCAATTCACACCTGCTATCGATTGCCCCCACCGGCACCATCAGCTTGGCCTTCGCCGACAACGCCAGCAATGGCATCGAGCCGCCTTTCTCCTGGGTCTATACCCGTAAAAAGCGCATGGCTGACGGCACCCACAAGGAATACGCCGTAGAGGACTACGCCTGGCGCCTTTACAAGCACCAAGGTGGCGATGTCGGCGAACTGCCGGACTACTTCGTCACCGCGCTGGAAATCTCGGCGCAGGCGCACGAGAAAATGGTTGCCGCCGTAGCTCCATACATCGATACCTCGATTTCGAAAACAGTCAATGTTCCTGCAGATTATCCCTATACCGAATTCGAGAACCTCTACATGGAAGCCTGGAAATCAGGCCTCAAGGGACTTGCCACTTACCGGCCCAATTCAGTTCTCGGCAGCGTACTGTCGGTCGGTCCGACTGCCGCGGAAAGTGCACAGAAGCAACCGCAGGACGTCAGGATTGAACACGCCAACCGTCGCGATCACGCCAATCGCCGACTCTCCATCGGCGCCCTGCCCGCTCCGGTACTCGCCAGCTTGCGCTGGCCCGGCCGGCCGCGCATGACCGATGGAAATGCAGCCTGGACCTACATGATTGAGGCGCCTCACGGCGAATTCGCCTTGTTCGTCGGCCAGATCGAGAACGATTCCGGCCGCGATGTGCCCTTTGAAGTCTGGGTCAATGGTGCCGAACAACCGCGCGGCATTGGTGCGGTGGCCAAAACGCTGTCGATGGACATGCGTGCCAACGACAAAGCCTGGCTCAAGCTGAAGCTTGACGCTCTGGCCAAGACCCAGGACGATGATTCCTTCGAACTGCCGCTGCCACCGAGTGGCGAACGCAAGCTGGTGCCCGGCGTCGTCTCGGCGCTGGCCCAGGTCGTGCGTTATCGCTGCGAAAAACTTGGCGCACTCGAAGGTTCCGAAGCTACGCCGGTGATCGACTGCATGTTCAGCCGCGACGAGCCCAAAACCGGCACCGACGGCACGCTGTCATGGACGGTAGATGTCGTCAATCCCGCCTCGGGCGAAGAGTTCGTTCTGGGCCTGAAGGAAATCACCCTGCCCGATGGCGTCACGCGACCCTACTCGGTATGGCTATCCGGCCACTACCCGCGCGCACTGGACGGCTTGACCCGCCTGCTCTCGCTCGATATGCGCGTACTCGATCCTGCCTGGATCGGCATGAAATTGCGCAAGCTCTTGAACTACGCCGAGCCGCTGGGTGATTTCATGGCGCGTGTTCCTGGTTCCAACAAGCAGCAAAACTGGCCCTCAACGGTGGCTTACATTGCGCGGCTGATCATGCATCGCTACGCCATGCTGCACATTCTCGACGAGAACGGCTACCCAACGCGTGAAATGGGCATCCTCGAAGTACCCGACCAGAAGAGCGGCGGCGTCAAGGTAATGCAGGGCTCGCTGTGTGGCGAATGCGGCAACTACACCGTGATCCGCAAGGACGGCTGCGATTTCTGCTCGGCTTGTGGCGCTGTAGGAAGCTGCGGCTAGACTCACCCTTGCTGCACCCAATAAAAAGCCCGGCTCCTGCCGGGTTTTTTATTGGCCAAAATTCAATTCTGGGTGTCTTCCAGCTTCGCCATCCAGCCCAACACCTCGCGCACCGTTTCATCAGGCCGCTCGAATGGAAACAGATGCGAGCCTTCCATCCAGCTAACTCGGTTCTGCGTGATGCGCTGGGTCGCTTTCATGCCGACCAGATTGATTTCCTGTGAATGCTTTCCACCGATGAAGGCGATGGGCCCGCCGGGCGGATGCAGGCGCAAATAGGAAACCAGCCGATGCGGCACGGTTGAGTAGATTTCGGCTTCGATCTCGGGACGAAACTTCAATCGGCGCTCGGTTCCGGTTCTGTCCGTGGGTTCTGCTTCGGTGCCGAAATGAATATAGTCGTTCAGAATATCCGGATGCCAACTGGCAAACATGGGCTTTCTGGCGAAATGTCGGTGAGCCTCACCCATATCCGGCCATCGATCACGGCGCTTTACCGCCTGGGCCGCAGGAGAAAGGCGTCGCATCATACCGGCTGCCTTGGCGACCGTGACCAGCCCCGCCTTCCAGCCATAAACGATGGGTGAATCGAGCAACACGATGCCTCGCACCCGTTTCGGACGCTGGCCAGCGGCAAGCAGGCTCAGATAGCCACCCATCGAGTGTCCGACCATCCATAGCCCGGACTCAGCCCCGTGCAGACTATCGATCAGCGTAGTAAGTTGATGCGTCATGCCGCGCCAGCTTCGATCAACAGGGAAGCGCGCATCGTGACCAAAGTGTTCAACTGCGGCTACTTCGTGGCCCGCAGCTCGCCAGCCATCAAACAGCTGACGATAGGTTGATGCGCTATAACTATTGGCGTGCGAGAAAACGATCATCAGATTTCAGCTTTATTTGCTTCAAGTGCGGTTGAGACAACCGACATTTGTGCCGCATGCGCGCGCTTTTGGGTGGGCGTCAGTTGTTTGATGCGACGCTCCGCCTTCAAGGCCGACGAGTGGTCCTGATGGGCTTCCGCGCCCAGTATCCTCAACGGTGGATGGGATCGCGTATAACGCGCACCCTTGCCCCGCAAATGAGTCTGAAAACGCGCCTCAAGATCGACCGTAATCCCGGTGTACAAACTGCCGTCGACACATTCGATCAGGTAGACGAACCAGGACTTGCTCGATGTCATTGTTTCAGTCGTGAGGCCCACTCAAGTCAGCAGCGGATGCATCCAGACCAACAGCACCTGGCCCTGCGACTCGGCCAGCCGCGCCAGATCGGCAAGCTCCATCACCATGGCCTGCACGTCTTCGGTTTCCCACTGTTCCATCTCGTATTCTTCGGTCGCCGCCAGCTCTTCTCCGACCAGTTCGAGCGCCTCTTCGTCGAGCGTCGCCAGCCGTTCCATCATTTCATCCGCCATGCGCAGCACGATCGTGTCTTCATCGCCGATATAGACCGGTTCATAGTGGCCGGCGGCATCTTCGAATTCGTCACCGGTAAGCAGGCAATGCAGGGTGACGATCTTGGCCGTATCGATTTCCCGACGCTCGATGCCGCTCCACTCATCGATCGGGTGCAGGGAATCACCCACTGCGGCGTATTCGTCTTCCTCGGCGGCAACAATATTTGTGAGTATTCCCACGCAATTTCTCCTGTAGGCGATGCCGCTTGATCTTAGCGGAAACTTTCGGCCAGACTCACCGTATTCAACGATCAAGTTCTGCGCCGGCTGCGCACGATTTTCTGCTGTTTTTCGGACAAGCCCAGCGCCTGCCGCGAAAGCCTGTCAGCCTCGCCATTGCGATGACGCGGAATCCAGATCATTTGCACGTCCTCAAAATTTCGCAGTGAATCGCGGGCTCGTCTTACGAGAACAAGCAGTCGTTCAATAGTTGTCGTATCGGAGCCGCGTACATAGCTGAGGCCAACATTACTGTCACCGCGCAATACCAGATGACCCGCCCCTGCACCGTGGCTCAGATCAAGCGCCAGACAAAGCGCATGCAACTCGGCTTCGTTGTTGCAACCTGAGCACGGCATCAAACGGGAGATTTCGCTGCGATGCCCGTCAGGCGAGAGGAGCAACACTCCAACTCCGATCTTGCCCGGATTGGGCAGCGCCGCGCCGTCAAACCATGCCTGCCAGTAGTCTTGAGTCGCTATCGGCCTAGTTTTGGCGTCTGGCTTCAGAACAGGCTGGCGACGACGAAGCGGTCGCGGGCGGCCAGTTTTTCGAGGCCCTTGACCACTTCCGTCGATCCGCCCTTTTTCATGATGTGCGCCAGAAATGTCGTCAGGCCCTGCGACAAGGCATAACCTGTCTCTCTCCATTCGCGGCGGAAATCTTCAAACTTGACCGTCTGCGCACTGAGCCGGCCGCTTTTCATTGGAACCAGCGTGACCTTGTCGCCGCGATGGCGAATGACGATGGCAGTAGTGCGATTTCCATTGATGACGACCACAAGGCTCCCTCTCCCATAACGTAGGATGTCGGTCGGCTGGCGTTCCTCAATGACACTCGACTGACAGGGGCAAGCTTATATTCCGAAGGTTCGCGGCGAGACTTCGAAATAATATCTTTTTCAGGGCCAGCCTCGGCTTTCAGACCTTGGCCTCCAGACTCTCCCAGCGCGCCATGGCCGCATTGATTTCGATATCGAGCGCCGCGAGCCGTATTTGCAATTGCTGCAGCGGCTCTGCCGGCCCTTGATAAAACGCCGGATCTGCCAGCCGGCTTTGTAGCACGGCCTGCTCGGCTTCAAGCACTGCGATACGGTCGGGCAACTGTTCCAGTTCGCGCTGTTCCTTGAAACTGAGCTTTTTGCGGGGAGCGGGTTTGGTTTTTGCCGTATCGCCAGCGCCGAGTTTTTGCGAATCCTTGCTGTCCGCACCGCCACCCGAATCAAACCGCGCCGCCACACCCGCCGGCCTCTGTCGCAGCCAGTCGCTGTAGCCGCCGACATACTCCTTCCAGCGTCCGCCACCCTCGCTGGCAATCGTCTGCGTCACCACATTGTCGAGAAAGGCCCGGTCGTGACTGACCAGAAACACCGTTCCCGAGTAGTCCTGCAACAGCGCTTCGAGTAGCTCCAGGGTTTCGATATCGAGATCGTTGGTCGGCTCGTCCAGCACCAGCACGTTCGCGGGCCGGGCGAACAGCCGCGCCAGCAACAAACGGTTGCGCTCGCCGCCGGAAAGCGATTTGACCGGCGAGCGTGCGCGCTGCGGCGCGAACAGAAAATCTTCGAGATAACCAATCACATGCTTTTTCGATCCGCCGATCTCAACAAAATCAGAACCGGGGCTGATCACTTCGCACAAGGGCGCTTCCGGATCGAGTTGGGTGCGAAACTGGTCGAAGTAGGCGACCTCAATTTTGGTGCCCAACTGGACTTTGCCAGTATCAGCCGCCAGCTCACCCAGGATCAGACGCAGCAAGGTGGTCTTGCCGGTACCGTTGGCGCCGATCAGGCCGATCTTGTCACCACGCTGTATGCGACAGGAAAAGTCCTGCACGACGCGCTTGTCGCCAAATCTTTTGCTGACATTCTCGAGTTCAGCGACCAGTTTGCCCGAAGCATCGCCACGCACCACCTTGAAATCCACCTTGCCCATCTGGTCGCGCCGTGCCGCCCGCGCCAGACGCAACTGTTCCAGGCGCTGCACACGACCTACACTGCGCGTGCGGCGCGCTTCGACACCCTTGCGAATCCAGATTTCTTCCTGCGCCAGCATCTTGTCGGCTCGGGCATTGGCCAGCGCCTCTTCGTTGAGCATGAATTCCTTGCGCTGCTGGTACTCGACAAAGCTTCCGGGAAAACTAACAAGCTTGCCTCGATCCAGTTCGACGATGCGCGTCGCTACGCCATCGAGAAACACCCGGTCGTGGGTTATGAGCATGACCGCACCCTGATAATCGCGCAGCAGATCCTCCAGCCAAAGAATGCCGTCGACATCGAGGTGATTGGTCGGCTCGTCGAGCAACAGCAATCGCGGTTCTGCCACCAATGCACGGGCCAGTGCTACACGCTTCTTGCCACCACCAGAGAGTTCATCAACCCGGGCATCGCCATCGAGCGCCAAACGCGATATGGCCTGCTCGATACGCGAACTCAAGCGCCAACCGTCATTGGCCTCCAACTGCGTCTGCAAGGCCTGCAGACGATCCATTGTTGCCGTATCACCGGCGCCGACTTTGTGGGTGACCTCGTGATATTCGGCCAATATCCGGGCAATATCGCCCAGCCCTGCGGCGACGGCTTCGAATACCGTGTCATGGGTGGCGAATTCGGGTTCTTGCGGGACGTAGGCGATGCTCAGCCCCGGCTCGCGCCAGACATCGCCATCGTCAAGCAAGCCCAGACCCGCCAGCGCCTTCAGCAAGCTGGTTTTGCCGCTGCCGTTGCGACCGATCAGTCCAATACGTTCGCCGGCATCGATTTGCAAGGCGGCGTGGTCCAGCAGCGCAACATGTCCGTAGGCCAGACAGGCACGATCAAGAGTCAGAAAAGGCACAGGGTCAAAGCCGGGGAAAGGAATGCAGGATTATAGGCGAGCAGGTAAAATTCGCGCCTTGCCCTTGTAGCTCAGTGGATAGAGCGACCGCCTCCTAAGCGGTAGGTCACAGGTTCGATTCCTGTCTTGGGCGCCAGGAGTTCCCGCAGGTTGGGGCCAGCCTCCGTTCTCTGTTTGAACACTTCTGGCCGAACCTGCCTCTGCCAACACTTCTGAAAGATGAGCATGATCGCCACCCGCCATTTCCGTCTTCCGCTTTTTCTGTGCTGTGTGTTGTATTCGGCACTCGTCTTGCCGGCCGACAATCTCCTGGGCATGAACGAGGATCCGATTCACGATGCAGCCCGCATGGGTAGCCGACAGGATGTTGAAAAGATACTCAAGACCAATCCAAAAAGCCGTGATGCCCGTACCGATTTGGGTGCGACCCCGCTGCACTATGCTGCCATGAACAAGGACGGTGGCCCGCTGGCGGCTTTGATTGCTGCCGGAGCCAATGTCAACTTACGTGACAAGGATGGCCGCACCCCACTGCATATGGCAGCTTTTTCCACGCGTACCGCGCATGCCATTCCCTTGCTCCAGGCAGGAGCCGACCCGCTGCTCAAGACCAACGCAGGCCGGGATGTGCTTAGCCTGGCACGCAAGGTTCGCGCGGACGAGTTTGCCGGCGTGGTATCGATCTGGATGCTTAAAGGTTGCAAACCGGGCAAAGCCTGCTGACTATGCGCCGCGTCCTAACCCTTGCCGCTTTTATGCTGGTGCTATCCGCGACGACGCGCGCCGAAACCGATGCCGAGCTTCCCCTCGTGGTGGTCTATGCCCCCAGCCCCTGCCTGTCCTGCATCGACTGGGCAGACCATCTGCGCAAAGGTGGCTTCGAAGTCAGCATGAAAGAAACGCTGATTGCCAATATGCCGCGCATGAAGCGCTGGCTGAATGTGCCTTCAGAACTTGAATCGGTCCACACCGCAACGGTCGCGGGCTACTTCCTCGAAGGATTTGTACCGATCGAGGATGTACTCCAGTTGCTTAAGGAAAAGCCGAAGGCACGAGGTCTGGCGGTACCGGGGCTGGTTCGGGGTACACCGGGGCGAGAGATTTCCAATCCTGTCTGTGAAACCGCCTGCATCATTCTCGACAACGGAGGCCGGGAGAAGGATATCCGCCGTGAGGCCTACAATACCCTGTTGGTTGAATCAGATGGCAGTACCAGCATTTTCGCCCGTCATTAGCGTCAGCCGAAAGCACGGCCAAGACATGCGTCGTTCAACCCTGCGCTAGAAAATCCGCGTACATCGAGCTGGCCCAATCGACATCTTCGCCACGTGGCTGAGGATCGACGACTTGCCTCACCGATTGTGAGATCACACCGTCTCCACGAAAGCGGTAGTTTGCATCAATACGAACACGCTCCATCGGCGCCACATCCGTATAGACATGACAGACACTTTCCGGCAATTGCGGCTCGGGAAGTTTTCCGTGAGCGCGACCGGCGATCTCCTTCGCGACAATTTTTCCCAATTGATTAGCCAGATGTCCACTCTTCGGGTAATGCCCGAAGAGTGACGAAACCTTGCCGGCCAAATCGCCAATCAGGAACACCCGCTCGTCATCGATTGCGTGAAGCCGAACCGGATCCAGAGCTGCCCAACCGCTTGGTTCTCCATCACTGCCGCGCTCTACCAGCCCTGCCTGCCAGACCAGATCACCGGCCTGCTGCGCCGGCATCAACATGCCGTCATCAAAACGCAAATCGTCGAATTCCGTTGCGATGATTTTTCTAAACGGGTCGACCGCCGTTACTTTGGCATGCGTTAGATGCACGATCTGTTTCTCGTAGCGATCGGCAAACACGCTATTGAACACCTGCATTCCCGGACCCGGATCGACAATGACGACCTTTCCCTTGATATTCTTTTGTTTGAACCACCAGGCGACCATCATTGCTCTTTCATACGGCGCTGGAGGACAGCGATAAGGCGAAGGCGGGATGGTCATGACAAAGTTGCCGCCTTTGAAATCAAGGAGTTTCTGTTTCAGTAGATCCAGCTCGTCGGCAATAAAACCTGCTGGATAGCTCCGTCGCGCATACTTGGCGGCTTGATGATCATCGCCGAACCAGGCAGCGTAATCGTAGCGAATACCGACCGCAAGTATCAGCCAATCGTAATCAATGCTTCCCTTCTCGGTAATCACGCGTCTCAATTCACGATCGATCACAGTTGCATCGGCTCGAACCAGCAGGTAGCCGTGGCTTCGGGCGATGGTAGCGTAGTCATGGCCTCGTCCACTTTCCTGCCCCAAGCCCACCAGCCACTTGTTGCTCAGCGGTAGCGACCGGAATGTGGGACTGCGCTCGATCAGGACAATTTCAAGCTCCGGCGCCATCAGGCGTAAATGACGCGCGGCTGTCAGCCCTCCCCATCCGCCGCCGACAATGACCACTCGTCGCGCCCGGCTACTCGGCAAAAGCTCGGCCAGCGACGGACCTGCTATCCAGGTTGAACCCAGAGCGAGGCCGGCAACAAGAAAATGGCGCCTCCCTTTTTGTCCCATACAACTCCGATCTGCATTTTCAATGGATGCCAAAACAACCCGTTGGGGAAACATGGCTGATAAGATTCTAGGCCAAGCGTAATATCAGACCGGCGCCTTAGATGGAAACCATGAAGCAACAGTCATTCCCGGCGAAAAATGAAAATCATGTTTGTCGGATGCTGATTTGCCCTGATCGATTGAAATCTTTCGCAACATGATGACTTCTGCCGTCTCGACTCTGGAAGAAGAACTCGGCCTCGCTCAGGCCGAATCGCGTGACATGAAGCGCACGGTGATTGCCTTGCGCGACGAACTGGAGGCCGCCCATGCCGAGATGCAGGCAAGTACTGCACGCGTCAATCAGGCCAACGCAGCCGAGATCTCCCAACTAAAAACCACGGTCGGTGCCCTGCGCGAAGAGTTGGAACGAGCCCGTGTCGAGCGCGAAAAAGCGATCCAGCAGGAGCGCGTCACCGCCAGTCAGGAAATCCAGATGCTGAAGGCCACGGCGGCAGCCCTGCGCGAAGAACTGGAACACGCTCGTGCCGAGCGCAACCACGCTGTTCAGCAAGAACGCGTCGCCGGCCAAGACGAAATGATCCAGCTTCGCTCCACCGCCTCGGCACTGCGTGACGAACTGGAGCGCGCGCGTGCCGACACGGACAATGCCGTGCGCACAGCGTTGGTCAGCGCCCAGGGCGAAATCGCGCAGCTTCGCCAGACCGTGAACGGCCTGCGTGAAAGCCTGGAACTTGCGCAGATCGACAAGACCAACGCCATCAGTCATGAACGTGCACAGGCCGCCGATGAATTGACACAAATGAAGGGTACGATACAGAATCTGCGTGACCAGATCGACAGTTTCCGCCAATCCTCATGAACGCAATCGACCCACCCACCGAACCCGTAGCGGCAAAAAAGAAAGCCTCCGAGCGTACCCAGGATGGACGCCGTCGGTTGCGTCATCTCGAGTTGCTGCTCGAAGTCACGCGCCGAATGGCGGGCTACGGAACGCTCGATGAGGTTTTGCAGGCGCTGGTGGAAATGACTACTACCGAGCTCAACGCCGAACGTGGTTCACTGTTCCTCAATGATGCGGATACCAATGAACTTTATTCGCGCGTGGCGCAGGGCAACATCCAGCGTGAAATTCGTATCCTCAACACCAGTGGTGTCGCCGGATTTGTCTACACCTCGGGTGAAGCCTTGATCATCGCCGATGCCTACGCCGATGACCGCTTCAACCGCTCGATCGACGAACAGACTGGCTTCACGACGCGCAATATCCTCTGCGTACCAATCAAAACCGTCAAAGGCGAAATTATCGGCGTTGCGCAAACACTGAACAAACGCACCGGAAAATTTACCAAGCACGACCTCAATCTGCTCGAAGCCATGACCAGCCAGGGCACGCTGGCCCTGCAAAGCGCTCAGTTCATCGAGCGCATGCAGGCTATTCGCCGCCAGGAAATGGAGTTTATTGATGTCGTCTCCGAAGTCACCGCCGATATCAAATTGGGGTCTTTGTTGCAGAAAGTCATGGGTGAGGCGACGCGCCTGCTGAATGCCGAGCGCTCGACACTGTTCCTCAATGACGAAAAGACCAGCGAGCTCTGGTCGGAAGTCGGTCAGGGCCTCGAGTCGGTACAAATTCGCCTTCCCAACCACTTGGGTATCGCTGGCGCAGTATTTACCTCGGGCAAGGCAATCAATATTCCCTACGCTTACGCCGACCTGCGCTTCAACCCCGCCTTCGACAAAAAGACTGGCTACTTCACCCGCTCTATACTGTGCGTGCCCATCGTCAATAAACACGGCAAGGTCATCGGCGTCACGCAAGTGCTTAACAAGCGCGGCGGTCCTTTCAATGGGGAAGATGAATCGCGACTGCGCGCCTTTACTGCTCAAATTTCAATCGCTCTCGAAAATGCCAAACTGTTCGCCGACGTGCAGAACATGAAAAACTATAACGAGGCGATGCTGGAGTCGATGTCGAACGCCGTAATCACGCTCGACGAGGCCGAAAAAATTGCGACCTGCAATGCCGCCGGTCTGAGGATTTTCAATGTGACTCAGGCGCAGATACTACACAAACCCGCCGCCGAGTTCTTTGCCGGCAGCAATGCCTGGGTGCAGGAAAAACTCAAGCGTGTGGGCGAAACTCAGGCCAGTGAAATGGCGATGGAAGCCGAACTCGTTGTCGGCGAAAACAAGCTGTCAGTGAATCTTACGGCGCTACCCTTGGTATCCATGGAGAAAAAGCGCCTCGGCTCGATGCTGATGTTGGAGGACATCTCCAATGAGAAGCGCATGCGTTCAACGATGTCACGACTGATGGACCCGGGTATCGCTGACCAGATGCTGGCGGGAGGCGTCGACACAATGGGCGGCAAAAGCGTCCAGGCCACCGTGTTGTTTTCCGACATACGCGGCTTTACAACAATCACGGAACAGCTTGGTGCGCAAGGCACGGTCGCCATGCTTAACGAATACTTCACGCTGATGGTGGACTGCATCCAGCGCGAGGCAGGGTTTCTCGACAAATTCATTGGCGATGCGATCATGGCGGCTTTCGGCATTCCGGTCGCCCATGACGACGATGCGGATCGCTCAGTGCGCACCGCCATCGCCATGATCACCGAACTTTGGGCATGGAACAAAGTACGGGTCACTGAAGGCAAATTGCCCGTCGACATTGGCGTCGGCCTTAATACCGACAACGTCGTGTCAGGGACCATTGGCTCGAAAAAGCGCATGGATTACACAATCATAGGCGACGGTGTGAATTTGGCAGCACGACTGGAATCAGCCTGCAAGCAGTATGGCGCGCATATCCTGGTCAGTGAATTCACCTACAAGCTGCTGCGCGGCACCTACTACAGTCGAGAACTTGATTTGGTAGTGGTCAAGGGCAAGACTCAACCGGTATCAATCTACGAAATACTCGACTACCACACCGAGGAAAGTTATCCGCAGATGAGTGATGCCCTGCGCCTGTTCAAGGCGGGTCTAAAGAAGTATCGGCAGCAAAAATGGGCGGATGCCAAGAGTGAGTTCAATGATGTGCTGGCGATGAACGAACACGACAAGGCGGCCAAGCTTTACATCGAGCGTTGCGACCATTTCTTTGACAGCCCCCCCGGCAACGACTGGGATGGCGTCTGGGTGATGGAATCGAAGTAATTCGACGGGTGACGCTGCGCCGCAGACCCCACTATTTGACTCGAGTCAAGATCGGAGGGCCAGAAGCACGCTCAACTTTTTGCGCCGGTATTTCATCAGCGTCGTCCTGGCTCACCTCCTCCAGCAACGCGGTGGATTCAACTACAGCCTCAGAAGACAATTTTGCCGAGACCTCAAATGCCATTCCCTCCCCATTCTCGCTGGCATAGATCGCTGCCACGCGCTCAATGGGTACAACCACCGGGAAAGAACGCCCACCGAAACGTGCCTGGAAAGTAATGTCTTCGTTGCCCAACAGCAACTTCTGGGTTGCCTCCAGGCCGATGTTTAGAACGATCTCGCCATCCTTGACGAACTCGCGCGGCACCCGCGTCGATACGTCGACTGAAACCGCTAGATACGGAGTGAAGCCCTGATCCGAACACCATTCATGAATGGCTCGGATCAGGTAAGGCTTTGTGGACTTCATTGGCTTGGTGCCGAGATGAATCAATGTCGCGGCTTGAGAAAGCGCTTAGCGGCGCATCATCTTCTCGGTCGGAGTCAATGCATCGATAAAACCCTGGCGCGAAAAAATGCGCTCGGCAAACTTCATCAGCGGCGCAGCAGTTTTTGGCAAATCGATTCCGTAATGGTCGAGACGCCAAAGCAGAGGAGCAATCGCCACGTCCAGCATGGAAAAATCGTCACCCAATAAAAACTTCTGCTTGTTGAACATCGGCGCCAGTTCAGTCAGACGATCGCGCATGTGCAACCGCGATTTATCTGCCGACTTGAGATTTTTCTCAAGCGCATCAATGTAGCTGAAGAGTTCATGTTCCATTGTAAACAGCAGCTGCCGCGCCTTGGCCCGCGTTTGCGGATCGGGCGGCATCAGTTGCGGATGCGGGAATCGCTCGTCAATGTACTCGTTGATGATGTTCGACTCGTAAAGCACAAGGTCGCGATCGACCAGAACCGGAACCCGGTTGTAAGGATTGATGACCGCAATATCCTCGGGCTTGTTGAAGAGATCAACGTCGATCACCTGAAAGTCCATCTGCTTCTCGTACAAGACGATACGGCAGCGATGACTGAACGGACACGTAGTGCCCGAGTACAGGTTCATCATGGCACTGGTGCCCCAAGAGTAATCAGCATCACGCACCACTTTGCGGACAGGCGGCGCGTTCATTTCTCGATGCCCCATAGTTATCATTCACTTATTGGATAGAGTTAATGAATGTCTTTCCAGTACTCGCGTTTCAGCGCGTATGCAAAGACGAAGATTACCGCCAGAAAAATCAGTACTATTACACCAAGCTGCTTGCGAAATTCTGCAACCGGTTCACCCATGTATGTGAGATAGGCAACCAGATCTCCCACCATTGCGTCATACTCTTGCGGCTTTAGTTTGCCCGGCTTGACCAATTTGAGCTTGTGATCCTCGCCCATGATCTGATCACCTTGCAGCTCCCAAAGTGCGTGCGGCATGCCTACATTCTCATACACGACGTTATTCCAGCCAGTAGGACGGCTCTCGTCGCGATAGAAAGTGCGCAGATAAGTGTAGAGCCAGTCCGCACCGCTGCCAAACGCGGATGCTCGCGCCCGCGCAATTACAGTCAAATCGGGTGGCGCAGCGCCAAACCATACCTTGGCATCATCACGTTTCATGGCAATCATCATCGGCTCGCCAACCTTTTCGGCGGTGAACAGAAGGTTGTCCTTGATTTGCGCGTCGCTGAGGCCGATTTCCGATAGGCGGTTGTACCGCATATAGGACGCGGAATGGCAGTTCAGACAGTAATTGACGAAAATCTTTGCGCCGTTTTGCAAGGCGGCCTTGTCAGTGGCTTTGTCAGGCGCACGGTCAAGATGCAACTCAGCGCCCGCGCCAAATGCCAGCAGTGGTACAAACAGGATTGCAGTAAGGAATTTCTTCATTTCATTGTCACCCGGTCTGGTTCCGGTTTGCATCGATCCAGCGAGGACCAGATCGGCATGGTCAAGAAAAACAGGAAGTAGTACACGCTAAGAAGTTGCGCAACGGGTGCCCCGGGAATGAAGCCAAAAAACTGGTAGGACGGATCCTTGGTACCGAGGAAGCCGAGGATGAAAAAGCCGACAACCCAGATCGAAAGCAGCCACTTGGTGAGCGGACCGCGGTAGCGGATCGACTTCACCGGACTACGATCCAGCCAAGGCAGAAAGGCGAAGATCAGCGTGCCGGCCCCCATCGCGACAACGCCCCAGAACTTGGCATCGATGCCAAATAGTGGATAGGTCACGGCGCGCAACAGCGAGTAATAGGGCGTGAAATACCAGACCGGTGCAATATGCGGCGGCGTCACCAGCGGATCGGCAGGGAAAAAGTTGTTGTATTCAAGGAAGTAGCCGCCGCCCTCGGGCATGAAGAACACCACGACCGAGAACACCATGAGGAAAACAATGACACCGACAATGTCCTTGACCGAGTAGTACGGATGGAAGGGAATGCCATCGAGCGGAATCCCGTTAGCGTCCTTTTTCTTCTTGATCTCGATACCGTCGGGATTGTTCGAGCCGACTTCGTGCAGGGCGATGATATGCGCGGCAACCAGTCCCAGCAGGACCATCGGAACGGCAACGACATGGAAGGCGAAGAAGCGATTGAGCGTTGCGTCGCCGACGACATAGTCTCCCCGCAGCCAGATCGACAGATCGGGTCCGATCAGCGGAATCGCCGAGAACAGGTTGACGATGACCTGCGCGCCCCAGAATGACATCTGCCCCCACGGCAACAGATAGCCGAAGAAGGCCTCGGCCATCAACGCGAGAAAAATGATGATGCCGAAAATCCAGATCAGTTCGCGCGGTTTGCGGTAAGAACCGTAGAGCATGCCGCGGAACATGTGCAGATATACGACGAGAAAGAAAGCCGAAGCACCCGTTGAATGCATGTAGCGAATCAGCCAGCCCCATGGCACATCGCGCATGATGTATTCGACGCTGGCAAAAGCCACAGGCACACCCGCCGCATTGAGAGACGCGTCGGGCTTGAAGTGCATGGTGAGGAAAATACCGGTGACGATCTGAATTACCAGCACCAGCATCGCCAACGAACCGAAGAAGTACCAAAAATTGAAATTCTTCGGCGCATAGTATTCGGAAAGATGGGCCTTCCAGTTGGACGTGAGCGGGAAGCGCTCATCGACCCAATCAAGCGTCCCCTTCAGTATGGCGTTAATCTTGCTCATCGCATCAGGCCTTCTTGTCTTCGCCAATCACGATCTTGGCGTCGCCGAGATACATGTGGGGGGGGATTTCTAGGTTGTCCGGCGCCGGTTTGCTCTTGTACACACGCCCGGCGAGGTCGAAGGTGGAGCCGTGACAGGGGCAGAAAAAACCACCGGGCCAGTCGGGAGCAATTCCCGAGTCGGCGCCTGTCTTGAATTTTTCAGTTGGCGAACAACCCAAATGGGTGCAAATGCCTACAGCCACGAGAATTTCCGGCTTTATCGAGCGCGTCTCGTTCTTTGCGTATTCGGGTTGCATGTTCTTGTCGGACTTGGGATCGGCCAACTGGTCATCAATCTTTGGCAGCGAGTCAAGTTGCTCCTTGGTGCGGTTGATGATCCAGACCGGCTTGCCACGCCACTCGACGGTCATCATCTGACCCGGCCCGAGTTTGCTGATATCCACTTCAACCGGCGCACCAGCCGCCTTGGCACGCTCGGAGGGCAGCATGCTGGCCACAAATGGCACAGCTACTGCTACTCCGGCAACCCCGCCTGCGGCTGCCGTGGCAACCAGCAAACGCCGTCGACCGCAATCGACTGTATCGTCACAACTCATGGTGATAGTCCCTGAATGCTGTAATGCGAAATCGGAAAGACCGCAATTGTAGCGAATCTCGCGGCGCGATTAAAGCCCTGAACTGAACCAACTTATGAGCACTGACCCTTGGTATTAACAATACTTATAGTAATCAGCTAGATAGCACGTTCTTCCCGAAGTCGGACCAGATCATCCGGGAGATAACCAAGGCGTTTGAGCACCTGATCGGTATGCTCTCCCAGACTTGGTCCGATCCAGCGTGTCTCTCCTGGGGTCAGTGATAGTTTTGGAACGATGCCAGGAATAAGAAATTCTTTTTTATCAGGGAGTTGCGCAATCTCCAACATCTGGCGGAACAGAAACTGGGGATCATCAAACATGTCTGCCGCTGAGTAAATGCGACTTGCCGGAACCTGGGCCTCTGCTGCAGTGCGCAACACAGTATCCGCCTCATTGCTGCCCACCCAGGCGTCGATCACGGCGTAAATTTCCTTCGCCCGCGCATCCCGCCCGGCGTTGCTACTGAGCTGTGGATCGTCTGCCAGATCTTTGCGGCCAATGGCCAACATCAGACGCTTGAAGATCGTGTCGCCATTGGCGCCGATGATCAGATGTTTGCCGTCTTTCGTGGTATGGGTATTCGAGGGCGTAATACCCGGCATGACGTTGCCCGTGCGCTCGCGGACGAATCCGAACACATCGAACTCGGGTACCAGGCTCTCCATCATTGCGAAAACAGCCTCATACAGCGCTACATCGACCACCTGCCCTTTGCCACCCTTGACTTCACGATGACGCAGCGCCATCAGGGCACCGATAGCACCCCACAGCGCCGCAATCGAATCACCGATTGATATCCCTGTTTTAACCGGAGGTCGATCAGCGAAACCTGTGACGTAGCGCAGTCCACCCATGGATTCACCTATCGCGCCGAAGCCCGGCTGACTGGCCATCGGACCGGTCTGACCAAATCCGGACAGGCGCACCATAACAAGACCCGGATTGGTATCGGAAAGCACATCCCAACCGAGCCCAAGTTTTTCCATTACGCCTGGCCGAAAATTCTCAACCACAATATCCGCCTCCGCAACCAGTTTCCGAGCGATCTCCAGCCCTTCAGGATGCTTGAGATTAAGAGTCACGGATTGTTTGTTGCGCGACTGTACAAACCACCAGAGGGAGGTTTCGCCATCTCCATCCGGATACAGCTTGCGCCACTTGCGCAAGGGGTCGCCCACTCCCGGCGCTTCGATTTTGATCACATCGGCACCGAATTCGGCAAGGATGCGCGAACAGAATGGCCCGGCAATCAGGGTGCCGAACTCAAGGACCTTGACGCCGGCAAGGGGCTGTTCGACCGTCGTCAAAACCGACTCAAACGAAGTCGCGCCGCTCGCGTAGCGCCTGCGCCACGGTGGCCGCGTCGGAAAATTCCAGTTCGCCGCCCACCGGCAGACCGCGGGCAATACGGCTGACCTTCAATCCGCGCGCGTGCAGCAGTTCGGAGAGGTAATGTGCGGTCGCCTCGCCTTCATTGGTGAAATTGGTCGCCAGAATGACTTCCTTGACCACTCCATCAATCGCGCGCGCAAACAAGCGTTCAAAAGCCAGCTCCTTCGGTCCGACGCCATCAAGCGGACTCAACCTGCCCATCAGCACGTAATACAGACCGTTGTACGCGTGCGTCTGCTCCATGCTGATCGCGTCAACCGGCATTTCCACGATGCACAACTGCGACGCGTCACGTCGCGGCGAGAGACAGCGATCGCAAATTTCGGCTTCCGTGAAGTTATTGCATCGAATGCAGTGATGCAGCGACTTCAAGGCGGAATCGAGACCGCGAGCAAGACGCTCAGCGCCACGCCGATCCCTTTGCAGAAGGTGATAAGCCATGCGCTGCGCCGATTTGGGACCGACTCCGGGCAGACAGCGCAATGCCTCGATTAATTCATCGAGACTCGATGAGGATGCCATCAGAACGGAAGTTTCATCCCGGGTGGCAGATTGAGGCCCTGGGCAAAGCCACCCATCTTTTCAGCAGTGGTTGCCTCAACGCGCCGATTGGCGTCGTTCATTGCCGCAGCAATCAGGTCTTCCAGCATTTCCTTGTCATCCATTACCGATGGATCGATGGTGACGCGTTTGACGTCATGCTTGCAAGTCATTACTACTTTTACCGCGCCGGCGCCTGACTGGCCCTCGACTTCCAATTGCGCCAATTGCTCCTGCGCTTTTTCCATGTTGGCCTGCATCTGCTGGGCCTGTTTCATCAATCCGGCTATGCCACCCTTCATCATTATCTCTGCACTCCTTAAACGGGTTTGATCGTTGATTCGTCGATGCTTGCGTCGAACAGGTCCACCACTTCACGAACGAATGAATCCTGTTCGATCGCGGCAATGGCGCGCTCCTGCCTCTCGCGCTGTTTGTTGCGGCTTCTTTCGGCCGGAGTTTCCGTCTCAAGTTCCGCCACATCAATCTCAAGTCGCAAAGACTGGCCGAACCTTATCTGCAATTCGGTTTGCAGCTTTTCCTGCTGAGGCTTGCCGAGCAAATGCTTATGCACAGGCGACAAGCGCAGACGGATAGCCGTCCCGGTACGTTCCGTCAATTCGCAGTGCTGGGCCAATTGCTTGGCCATTCCGGTCAGTGGCAAGTGCGCGACCAAAGCATGCCAATCTTCGTCGGCAAGAGCGGTAGCTACGCTCGGTTCGGCTGCAGGCGCCACAAAAGTCGGCTCTGGTGGTACGGCAACAGCCGCAGAGGTAAAAGTCGGCGCTGGTGACACGGCAGCTTTAAGCGATTTCGCCTTGACTAAAGCTTCGGCTGGTGGCCTTGTTCTCGCTGGCGTGGCTGCGGCATTCGTATTGGCAGTTTGGCCGACACCGGCACGCTCCGGGCGAAATGCGTGCAGCCGTAGCAGACTCATGACAAAGCCGGCGTAATCGTCAGGTGCCAGCGAGAGCTCATCGCGACCATGAATAGCAATCTGGTAGGCCAGCTGCAGGTATTCGGCATCGAGTATCGTTGCGTAGTGGGCAAGACGGGTGCGCTCGGTTTCATCGAGCAGTGCGTCGGGTGCAAATTGCGTCAGCGCTATGCGATGAAACAATGTCGCCAGTTCCTGCAGGCCGCCGTCAAACGACAGGCTGCGCGCATCCATCAGTTTCGCCACTTCCAGCATGGCTTGCACATCCTGCGCTACCAGCGCATCAAGCAATGCAAACAGATGCTCGTCACCGACGGTGCCCAGCATGGCGCGTACGCCATCTTCTTCAACTTTTCCGCCACCGTGAGCGATCGCCTGATCCAACAGCGAAAGCGCATCGCGCATACTGCCCGCCGCACCCTTGGCGAGATGGCGCAATGCCGGTGCTTCGAAAGCCACTCCCTCGGCCTCGAGTACGCGCGAAAGGTGGTCGACGATCTGAGTTTGCGGCATCTGCTTCAGGTTGAATTGCAGGCAGCGCGACAAAACAGTGACTGGAATCTTTTGCGGATCGGTCGTCGCAAGAATGAATTTGACATGCTCGGGCGGCTCTTCCAGAGTCTTCAGCATGGCATTGAAGGCATGCCCGGAAAGCTGGTGAACTTCGTCGATGACATAGACTTTGTAACGACCCGCCGTCGGGGCGTAAGTTGCGCGTTCGAGCAATTGGGTCATATCGTCAACGCCCCGATTGGATGCGGCATCGAGTTCGATGTAGTCGATGAAACGACCGCTATCGATTTCCGTACAGGCCGAACAAACTCCGCAAGGAGTTGAGCTGATTCCGGTTTCGCAGTTCAGCGCCTTTGCCATGATGCGTGCCAGCGTTGTCTTGCCGACTCCGCGCGTACCGGTAAACAAATAGGCGTGATGCAAGCGATTCTGGTCCAGCGCGTGAGTCAAGGCGCGAACAACATGTTCCTGGCCCACCAGGGTGGCAAAAGACTTGGGGCGCCACTTGCGGGCGAGGACCTGATAACTCATGCGATGATTTTATCAGGCCCGCAATAACAATCGGGGCAGCCGTCGTTTGAGCGGCTGCCCCCCTGTCAAAAGTCTATTCCTGCCTAACCCTTGCGCGATTCCGTCGCTTCTGGCGCACTCTGCCCATCGCGCCTCGGTCCGCCGCGACCAGCACCATGTTTATGCCGGCCGGCAGAACTAAAATGCTTGTCAGCCGCTAATTTCTGCTCGGGCGTAAGCGCCGAGTAGAGGCGATTGAAGGATTCGTTTACCGATGCCATCGAATTCACGCGCTGCTGCATGAGCTTTTGCATCTGCGTCATGCGCTCCGGCGCGCTAAGCTGCTCGTCGCTCTGCATACGCTCGCGCATGATTTGCATACCCTTGCCCGTCTCAGATGCCGATTTCTCGGCGAAGGCTTGCCAAAGCGGCTCCTGCCGGTCACTGAGTTTTAGCGCGCTCTTGAGTCTGGACAAGCGCTGCTGGATGCGGGCACCCGGATCCATTCTGTCGCCCCGCTGCATGGAACTATTTTTGAAACCGGGTTTTCCGTCGCTGCCGCTATTCGGTCCCTGGGCGTAGGCAAAGCTGAAGAAAACTGTGCTTGCGGCGAGAATGCCCGCAACAATTGTGCTGTTTCGTTTCATGGTTCTGCTCCTGTCGTAAATGCCTCATGGCAGGATGCATTTAAACCGACGGCTGTAAGCCGAATGTGAGACTGGTCTCGTGTTTGTAAGGGAAGATTACACGCCACAAGCCAAGAGCGACCAAGATGGAATGCGTGGGGTGCGTGGGGTGCGGCGAGCCTGACCCCCGGCACTTGCGGAAAACGGCTGTGGCTGCTTCCTTCCGGACCTGACCAGATTCACCACCCCGCAATGCGGGGAGACCCGCCGCGCAAGAATTTTATCAGCTTTCTCGATGGACTCCGCCGTGTCGCCATAGCCGAGTTTCAAGGCATTCACTCATTTTTCAGCCGCCGCCACGCTGGTAATGGCTGGTAAAGCGTTGCATGAAACGGTCCTGCGTGTCGGCGTCCAGTCCATCAAACTCGATTTCGATCCTATGGCGCTCAAGGCGAACCATGCCGATTTCCAGTGGCGGTATTTGGATCAGATGAACCGTCCAGCCTTTGCCGCGGAAAATGCCGTCAATTTCCTCGTACTCCGTCGTCCCAGTCGCCATTGGCAAGAGTCGGACGAAGTCCTGACGCGAGGTCGTCGCATCGTAGACGAGCGGAAACTTCATCCGCCGGCCACGGGCGGCCAGATGGCAAGTGTTTCGCCCTCCTGAAAAGTTCGGCTCGCCCTCTCGCCCGGCGGCACAAAGTTGCCATCGATCAACACCAGATGAACCAACTTCTCTGGCAAACTGAAGCGCTTGACGAGATCCATTACGGTAGTCGTGCTTTCTATTTCAAGCGGCAGGGCGTTGGTTTTTTTCGCCTCTGGCGGCAGGAAGTCCTGCAGTGTCGCAAACAGTTTGAAAGTTATCTTCATGCCGCCTTCTGCGCACTCGCCAGATAGGCCGCCATGAAGCAGGTCGGGTCGGCCAGAAGCCGTTCCTTCCATTCGCCAAGCGCTGCCTGCGTCTGAACCAATCCACGCAAGGCGCCGACATGATCGGTCCAGCCGATGCTGGTCGCGCCGATCATGACGTCATCCTTGAACTGCAACGACAGGTACCGACAATTGGCTTCATCGACCAGTTCCACCCCGGAACCACCTTCCTTCTTGTTGATACCTTGCCACTGACCGAAGGATGTGGAGATCAGTCCCAGCGTATCGAGCACATTGATCGCCAGACTGCCTCCACTCACCGCGCTACCGCCTGCCATGTTATGGGCGGCCACACGTGCCTGATCCACGGCGTTGGGCTGGATCGCGTTGAGTTCCGGTTTGCCGGTATGGAAATCGACAGCCTCGGTGACGTCGCCGGCAGCATAGATGTCCGTAACGTTGGTCTGCATCTGGCTGTCTACGCGAATGCCGCGTTCCATGGTGATGCCGCTGCCTTTCAGAAATTCGATATTCGGACGTACGCCGGCCGCACAGATAACCAGGTCGGCGGCAAGCTCGCTACCCGTGCTGAGCGTGACCGACAGTGCTCCGTCCTTCTGCTTGATGGCGGTGATTGCCTCACTGACATGGACTGCAACGCCTCGCTTTTCGACCCAGGCTTTTATCATGCCGCCGGCCTTGGGCGTCATCATGCGCGGCACCATACGATCGCCCATCTCCACCACAGTCAACTCGACGCCACGCACGGCGAGAGCCTCCATGATGATGCAACCGATGAAGCCCGCGCCCAATTGCAGGACCCGTGCCCCCGGCTTGGCCAGGGCGGCTATAGCACGTGCATCCTCGATGGTCCAGCAGGTATGTACATTGGGCAGGTCTATACCGGGAATCGGAGGTGTCACCGGCCGCGAACCCGTGGCAATCAGCAGACGGTCGTATGGCAGGCGCTCTCCACTGGCGAACTCAAGCTGCTTGGCCTTGGCATCGACCTTCGCAACCTTGCCTTCGATCAGGTGAATGCGCTGCGTCGCATAGTGATCGTGGGTCTTGCGCAGATGGGTACCACTCTCAGGGATATTGCCCTGCAAGAAATAGGGAATCGCCATGCGTGAATAGGGTGGCTCTGATTCGTCGCCGATGAGCGCAATTTCCGCATCGGGTTGCAGCCGACGCAAGGTTTCTGCGGCAACCAACCCGGTGGGGCCATTACCGATGATGACGTGTTTCATATCAATTCCTCAGACAAGAACGCCAAGGAAGCCGGAACAGCCGGCTGCCTTGGCGCAGGGTTGAACGGAATTACAGACCCAGTCGCGCCAGTGTCTCCTTGGATGGCACGCCCTCCGCACTCCAGCCGCGAGCCTTGTAGTACTCCGGCCGCATCTTGTCGATGCCATTCACCAGCCCCTTGGCCGGGCCAGTCTTGGCCGGTTCGGTCTTCAGACGCGGCGGCAGGTCATCGTCCTTGGCGGTGAAGCCGGCGGCGTTGTTGAACAGGCGCTCCATGTTCCAGATGCGCTCGCCGAGCAGGCCCAGTTTCTCCATGGTCCAGTCGCCTTCACAGGCGGCATCGAGCTGCGGCTGCAAGTCGGCCAAGGTCCAGGCAAAGGTGGTGAATACGCAGACACCCGCCGAATCAAATACCGAAGTCGCGTCCTGGAAGGCCTTGACCAGGTCGGCCTTGCCTTCGGTCACCAGCGGATCGGTCTTGACCGGGATACCCAGCACTTCGGAAGCCACGGTGTAGCCGCGCAGATGGCAGGCGCCACGATTGGAAGTCGCATAGGCCAGGCCCATGCCCTGGATGCCGCGCGAATCGTAAGCGGGGAATTCCTGCTTCTTGACCCCCATCGACAGTTCCGGCCGCCCGTATTTTTCGCACAGGCGCGCCGAGCCGAGGCCGAGTTCCTTACCGAAGCCTTCGCCTTTGGCCGTCATCTGCGCCAGTTCGACCAACGCCTTGGCCGAACCGAAAGGTGCGTCCATGCCGATCTGTTCCTTGGTCAGGATGCCCAGATCGTAGAGTTCCATGGCCGCGCCGACGGTGGCGCCGAAGGTGATCGGATCAAAGCCGTCTTCGTTGCACAACACGTTGACATATTGCAGCGCTTCAAGATCGCCCACGCCGTTGGCGGCGCCCAGCGCCCAGGCTGCTTCGTATTCGAGGCCGCCGGAGGCGCCCCAGTATTCGGGTTTGTTAACCACACTGAAGTGGGTTTCGTCGATCTTCGAGATGCGACCGCAGGCGATGGTGCAGCCGAAGCAGGCGGCATTGGTTACCAATTGTGCCTTGCCATCGGTGGGGCGTTTTTCATGCATGGCTTCGCCGGAGATCTTGCGAGCGTCTTCGAACTGCACGTCACGATGATTGCGCGTGGGCAAGGCACCCATTTCGTTGATGACGTTCATCAAAACCTGCGTGCCATAGGTCGGCAGGCCCTGCCCGGTGACGGCATTGTCGGCCAGCACTTTTTTCGCGGCAACCGTAGCCGCCATAAAGGCTTTGGGATCCCTGATCGCGCCGCCTCCATTTTTGCCGCGTACGGCCACCGCCTTGAGATTCTTCGAACCCATCACGGTACCGACACCGGAACGACCGGCAGCACGATGCAGGTCATTGACGACACAGGCGAACATGACGCCGTTTTCGCCCGAGCGGCCGATGCTGGCGACTCGGATCTGCGGATCCTGATGGCTCTTCTTAATAATCTCCTCGGTCTGGAACACGGTCTTGCCCCAGAGGTGTGAAGCATCCTTCAGTTCCGCCTTGTCGTCCTCGATAGAGAGGTACACCGGTTTCTTCGACTTGCCTTGAAAAATGACCATGTCCCACCCGGCGAATTTCAGCTCGGCACCGAAGTAGCCACCCGAGTTGGAGCAAGCGATGGCGCCGGTCAGCGCGCCCTTGGTGATCACCGAATAACGCCCGCCAGTGGAGGCAGGGGTGCCGGTCAGTGGTCCGGTCGCCATTATCAGCTTGTTTTCCGGGGCAAGCGGATCGACTTTGGGATCGACTTCCTCGATGAAATACTTTGTAGCAAGTCCGCGTTGTCCCAGGTATTCCTGGGCCCATTGCATATTCAGCGCTTCCGAAGTGCAAGTACCCTTGCTCAGGTCAACGCGCAGTAGTTTTCTGTTCCAGGCCATGTTCGTCTCCTTAGGCGTTAGCGCGGGGTTGAGTGTCGGTCTTGCCGGCCCATTGCTGCATCTTGTCGAGACCGGTCCAGTTGGCGTCGACATAGGTGATGGCGCCGGTCGGGCAGGCGCTGGCACAGGCCGGGTCGCCACCGCAGAGGTCGCATTTTTGTACCTTGCCGGTCTCGGCGACGTAGTTCACGGTGCCGAATGGACAAGCGATGGTGCATACCTTGCAGCCAACGCAGATGTCTTCATGAACAGTCTTGGCTCCGGTGGTGGCATCAATCCGGATCGCATCGACCGGACAGGCCGTCATGCACCAGGCGTCGGAACACTGTGTGCAGGTATAAGGTACTTTGCGTCCCGCATGTTCAAAATTGAAGACCTTGATGCGCGACTTCGAAATATTGAATACGCCGTGATTTTCGAACGAACACGCCATCTCGCATTGCAGACAGCCGGTGCATTTGTTGGGGTCAATGTGCAACGATTTTTGCATGATGCCTCCTTGTTTTTGATAAACGCTGGATATGCGAATCCGTGCTTATTCTATGCCTCCATAAAAAATGATAGGCGAACTTTTAATGCTGCAACGCAACAGCAGCCTCGGATCAGTCAAGAAGAAACTGCCTTACCGGTGACACCTGCGCCATATCCATCAGCATCGGCGCATGGCCGACACTTGGCACTTCAATCAACTTTGCCCTCGGTCCTCGCTCACTCATTTGTACCGCGGCTTCGTGAGTCAATAGATCGGAAGTTTCACCACGCAGCAACAAAGTTGGGCACGAGATCCCGTCATAGAGCGGCCACAGTTCGATATCTTTTCCATCGCTCGCCGCCTGCATTTCGCGAAATGGCTGAGCGATGCCGGGATCGTAAGCAAACTCGACTTTCCCATCGGTGGCCGTGCGCGTTACATGCACCGTCAGATGTCGCCACTGTTCATCAGAAAAACTTCCGAAGGTTGCTGAGACGAAACGTACGAAAGCTTCAGCCTGTTCGATAGTGTCGAAGCGTGGAGCGTTGCCCAGATAATCTCCAATGCGAGTCAGAGACACCGCGGCTATTACCGGCCCGACGTCATTGAGCACCAGCCGCCTTATAGGTGTTTCCGGCTGGGAAGCCATTGCCATGCCAATCAAGCCTCCCATTGAGGTACCCACCCAATCGACTGTCTCCGCGCCAATCCTCGCCAGCAGCACAGTCATGTCGGCGCAATATTGAGGCAGCGCGTACGAGGATTTGTCTCTCAACCAATCGCTGCGTCCGCGCCCCACCACATCCGGACAGACGACCCGATAGTCTTTTGCCATTGCCTGCGCAAGAAAATCAAAGTCGCGCGAGCAGCGTGTCAGACCATGCACGCAGACCAGCACTTTTGAGTTCGTCGCATCCCCCCACTCGACATAAGCCATATGATGAAAGCCCGCCGCACTGAGACACTTCACTTTTCCTTCACGCATTTGATTCTTTCCTTCGTTAAGACGAAAAATTAATAACCACGGCGAACACGGCGACACGGCGCAAAGCGAGAGCTTGAACACTATTCATGGTTTTCGCCGCGTCGCCGTGTTCGCCGTGGTTAAAGACTTGCATTTTGCCGGGACAGATTACCGTGCTACCAGCGCCGACTCTTGCATCACGGCAATCTGCTCGCGCAGTTCCAAAATACGTTCTTCCCAATATCGATTCGTTGCAAACCAGGGAAATGCTGCAGGAAAGGCCGGATCGTTCCATCGCCTCGCCAACCAGGCAGAATGGTGAATCAGGCGCAGGGTGCGCAATGCTTCCACCAGTTGCAACTCGCGATCATCGAATTCACGGAAGATTTCGTAGCCCTTCAGCACATGCCCAAACTGCCGTCCCATTTCTTCGGCATCACCCGAAAGCAGCATCCACAAATCCTGTATCGCCGGCCCCATGCGGGAATCGTCAAAATCGACAAAGTGTGGGCCATCCTTCGTCCACAGCACGTTGCCGGCATGGCAGTCACCGTGCAGCCGCAACTGCTGAACCTTTCCCGCCCGGGCAACACAGTGACTGACGCCATCCAAGGCCTGGTCGGCAACCCCCTGCCATACGGATTCCAGATCCTGTGGAATTGCACCCGAAGTCAGCAGCCAGTCGCGCGAGTCAATTCCGAAACTCTTGATGTCTAGCGTCTCGCGCACAGTGAACTCCCGGCGCGCTCCTACCAAATGAATGCGAGCCATCAGGCGCCCCATCCATTCGAGTATCTCCGGCTCGCAGAATTCTGGAGCACGCCCTCCTTGTCGCGGAAAAATAGAAAAACGAAAACCCTCATGCTCGAACAAAGTCTTTCCGTTCAACGAAAGCGGTGCCACTACGGGCAGTTCATCCGCCAGCATTTCGGCTGTAAAAATGTGCTCTTCGGCTATCTGTACGTCACTCCAGCGCCCCGGTCGATAGAACTTGGCAATCAGCGGTGGCTGATCCTCGATGCCGATTTGCCAAACCCGGTTTTCGTAGCTATTCAGTGCCATCAAAGCACCGTCGCAACGGTAGCCAAGGCTCTCGATCGCATCGAGGATGAGCCCGGGTTTCAGTCCGGCGAATGGAATGCTGTCAACGGGCGCCATTTGCATAGCCGGCAATGTTCAAAGGCCAATTATAGTTAGGGTCGCGACGCTCGCGCCAGAGAGCTGCGGACTTGGCTTCTAGCTTCTAATTGGGTAGTCCGCTATGCCAGTAGCGCCGGCTCCGCTGACGTTCATGCTCTATCCGAACATCCGCTCCGCCGAGGCTGACCCGTACGGCTCCATTGGCATCCGTGCGATGCAGACGCACACCGGCCTGCACATAGCGCTCTACCACATCGTCCTTGGGATGCCCGAAACGATTGCGGTAGCCCACAGGAAAAATCACATCGACTGGTGCAACTGCCGCAATGAATTCCGGTGTCGACGAGGTCTTGCTGCCATGATGTGGCGCAGTCAGCACATCTGCAGCCAGTTCCTTTGAATGATGATCAAGCAAGGCAACTTCCGAGACGCGCTCAATGTCGGAGGTCAGTAACATCGATTTCCCACTCGCCGTTACCCGCAGGACACAGCTCGCATCATTGGTTTTGCGCGAAAGCGGCACCCTTCCCGGATGCAGCATTTCGAAATCCACCCCGTCCCACTTCCAGTGGTCGCCATCAAGGCAAGGCTGATAAGTCACTGGCTGGAAGAACAAGGCGTGCTCAAAGGGCAAAGAACTTTTCAGCATCGCCACCGGCAGCGTCGCCAGCACCGATGCAGCCCCGCCTTCGTGGTCCTTGTCGGCATGGCTAATCACCAGCATATCCAAAGCACGTACGCCCTTCGACCTCAAGTAAGGCGCAATGATTCGGTTGCCACTGTCGGCATCCGCCGAAAATGCTGGTCCTGTGTCGAACAGCAGATCGTGAGTGGCTGTCTGAACATGAATCGCCAGGCCTTGCCCGACATCGAGCACCGTGATTTCAGCCGCACCAGACGTGGGACGCGGCGGCTGCACTGTCAGTAGTGGAAGGAAGGTCAGAATGCCCAGCCAGCGCGATGGAAAGCCACGAGGCATAAGTAACCAGCCCGCACCGGCAAGAGCCAACAAAACCGCCCACGCCGGTGGTGCGGCCTGCTGCCACATTGCCAATGGCAAGTTTGCGAGCCAGTCGATGAAAGCCATCAAGTTCGCAGTGACGAAGTGCGCCAAAGTCAGTAGAGAGGACAAAAAGGGCAAGGTGCCCAATAGCGCCAACGGCGTAATGACGAAACTGACCAGTGGAATCGCCACGGCATTCGCCAGCGGTGAAACCAGTGAAAACTGCTGGAACAAAGCCAGCAGGGCGGGCAGCATGCCCAGCGTAACGGCCCATTGTGTGCGCCCCCATTCGAGCAGCCAGTGTGCTGCTTCAAGGCGCCCGCTGCCAATCTGAAACAGCAGGGCCACGGCGCCAAACGAAAGCCAGAAGCCCGCCGACAGCACCGCCCAGGGATCAATCAGCAACACCAGAAAGAGCGCGGCCATCAGCACTCGTGATGCGGCAAATTCTCGCCCCGAAAGCTTTGCCAACACTACGACGCCAAGCATGTAGAGAGTGCGCTGGGCCGGTACCGCGAAACCGGCCAGCAGGCAATACAGAAACGCCGTCAACAGGCCGCCCGCTGCCGCCGCATGCTGGGCAGGAATCAAAAGCGGCAGGCGCGCTGAACGTCGCCATAACCAGTGAAGTACGAGATAAGCAAATCCTGCCAGCATGGTCACGTGCAAACCCGATATGCTCATCAGGTGCGTTACACCGGTACGAGCAAAGGTTTGCCACAATTTGGGTTCGATTGCGTTCTGGTCACCGATGGCAAGAGCAACCAGAATTCCGCTATAGGCGGCATCGGGTAGCGCCATGTGAAATCGATCGCGAATAATCTCGCGCAGCATCTCCACTGCGTATCCAGGTGTCCACACTCGTGCATCGATACGTTGAGCGCCATACGGGCGCACGTAACCGGTTGCCCGTAATCCGTGTTCGAACAACCAGGCTTCGTAATCAAAACCCTGCGGATTCAGATTTCCATGAGGGCGCTTGAGGCGCACGGTAAAACGCCAGCGTTCTCCAGCACGAACGGGGATCGGCGACTCGGCATCGTCGCCGGCATCTTTCCGTCCTCGATACCAGGCCAGCGATATGTGTGGCGGCACACCGGCAATTGCGGATTCCACATCAAACCCGAAACGCACGCCTCGTTCCAATTGCCGGGGAAGAGTCGAGACAACGCCAGTCACCTCCAGATCGCGGCCCTCGATAGCCGCAGGTAACTCCACCGCCAGGCGCAGATGAGCGAAACTGGCTGCCCAGACAAAGCCCAACGCGGCGCCCGCCAAGACCAGCAATCCCGCAATAGCCGTTCGTCCGGCTGATTGACTAGCCCCCAAAGGTCGCGGGGTGCATTTCTTGTACAAACGAAACAACAGCCCCAATACCAGCAACGCGCTCAAGCCGAAACCAGCAAGCCGCGACACGACTGGCAACTCGGCTTGCTGCTGCAGCAGCCAGACACCACCCGCGAAGGCCAGTATGAATATACGCATGGCCGGCATTAGACCATGCGTTCGGCATCAGGTAGCCTTGGGCAGTTTCAGGTCATTGGCTATTCGCCGCTATTTGATCTGTTTCGAGCGGCGCGAGAGCCGGCAAAACTGCTGGTCAGGTCTTGAAAGCAGCGCTGATCTCTGCAAAGTTCTGTGCAATTTCGTGTGTTTCCACCGGCTCTCCCAACTGACGCGCCAGTTGCGAACATGAAAACAATCCACGCAAAATCTGGTGACCGGAAGTATCTTCGTCCACCACTGCGGCGTGCTGCCTTCCTTTGGCCTTTAGCGTTGCCACCACGTGACCGACATGCGCGTGCAACACGTCATCCATGCTGATGACTTCAAGCCGGTTCTCAGGCGTCATGATGTCGCGAACCAGAACCTCCTCGCGTGTGATTCCCCTGGCATTGATGCACTGGAGTGTTTTCTCACCCAGAAGATCGTTGGAGGTGATCATCCCGAGGACGTGGTTCTCCACATTTACTACGAGCAGCAAATGAACGTTGCGCCGACTCATGACACGGGCGGCAGTATCGACACTGACATCCGGATCGATGGTGAAGGCGGTAACTTTCTGGAAATCAGTCATCACCGCTACCGCTGGGTCCTCCAGCGTAACGTTAGGTGGCAAAGCTTGGTGGGGCTTGTGAAAGCAGGTATGTGGCCGCAGAGGCCGATTGGGCAGAGCGGAATACTGGCGCATGATGTTTCCTCCTTTGTCTCGTCTCGGGCCCGCCTCTTCGGATGGGTTTGCTGCATTCTTCGCCTCAAATGACCTTGACGTCAAAACCATTTTTTCTATGCAGCTATTGATCTAGTCAAGGTGTCTTCGAAACGCAGGACTCGAACGCCGGAATGGAAGCCGTCAAATATTTGGCAAAGAGCAGTTCAAAGCGCGCTTGCTTTGAATCTGTTTGCAACGCAAGGCAATCGGCGATAATTCCCCTACCCTTACAGGAGCAAGCATGAGCTACGCAATTCCTCCAGCCCCGATTCCCGCCGTGCCGGTCGCGGGCAGTACAGACAAATTCCCTGTGCATCGCATTTACTGCGTCGGTCGCAATTACGCCGCCCACGCACGCGAAATGGGCTCAGACCCCGATCGTGAGCCGCCATTTTTTTTCTGCAAGCCGGCTGATGCCGTCGTACCGGTGGCACAGAACGACACGACCGACGTCGCCTATCCGCCGGAGACAGCCAACTATCACCACGAAGTCGAATTGGTGGTTGCCATTGGCAAGGGCGGCAGAAACATAAGCAGTGGCAACGCCAATGATCACGTATGGGGCTATGCCGCCGGGTTCGACATGACCCGTCGTGACTTGCAGTTCGCTTTGCGCGACAAGGGGAGACCATGGGAACTGGGTAAAGCCTTCGATCAGTCGGCCCCCATCACTCCGATCGTGCCCGCCGAGCTCAGCGGCCATCCGAGCTCAGGTCGGGTCTGGCTTGCGGTGAACGGAAAAACCAGGCAAGAGGGCAACCTGTCCGACCTCATTTGGTCGGTACCCGAAACCATTGCACACCTGTCCAAATATTTCGAACTCCAACCAGGTGACTTGATTTTTACCGGCACTCCGGAAGGCGTGGGTGCTGTGATAATGGGCGATCTCCTCACCGGCGGCGTCGAAGGTGTGGGCGAACTTTCGATTCGCATCGTTTAGTTCGCAGCAGCGTCAGGTCCGGATCGCGCGTCCAATAGAATTGAAATATGCGCAGAAAGATTCGCAAATTCCTTCCCAAGCATGAGCTGATTCAGAATAACCGCTGGCTCGCCCCTTTCGCGAACACCTTGTTGCATCCGCGCTTGTGGCACCTCAATCGTCATTCCGTCGCCGGAGCGGTCGCCGCAGGATTGTTTTGCGGTTTGATCCCTGGCCCGTTTCAGATGCTCGGAGCAGCGATCTGCGCCGTCATATTCCGCGTCAACCTGCCACTGGCTCTGCTGTGTACGGTGTATACCAATCCCATCACCATCGTGCCGCTGTATATCGCTGCGTTTACTATCGGGCAGCAAGTACTCGCCAGCAACGGCCGCCATTTTGTCGCGCCTCCGGAAATGGGCGATGACGGATTGATCGCCTGGATTCAGGCACTGATCGACTGGATGATCGGATTGGGTGCGCCGCTGGCACTCGGATTGGTACTGCTCGCATCTGGTCTGGCTTTGATCGGATACTTTGTGGTGCGCATGCTTTGGCGGATGCATCTGATACGCGCCTGGAATCTGCGCAAACTCAGGCCGAAGAAATAGAGCCAAGTCTCATCCAGACCCGCTAGACGCGAAAGCGCTTGACTTCAGTCTGCAGTGCAGCCGCCATCTGCTCCAGGCGCAAAACGGTATTCGCGGTGTTTCTGACATCCGCACTATTCCGTTCTGCCATCTGTGCGATCCGCTCAACACCACGGGCGATTTCATTACTCGCCAGCGATTGCTCATCCATCGCGCTTGATATGCCACCCACGCTATTGCGAACCTCTTCGGTTCCCTGCTGAATTTTTCCGATGGACTCTCCGGCATGACGAGACAAGGCGACCCCTTCCGCAACCCTCTCGACGCCTGTTTTCATGCTGTCAACCGCGCTCTTGGTACCTTCCTGGATAGCCGCGATCATGGACGAAATTTCCTGAGTGGAATGACTCGTTCGCTCTGCAAGTTTTCGAACCTCGTCAGCCACAACCGCAAACCCCCTGCCCTGCTCTCCTGCCCGTGCCGCCTCAATGGCAGCGTTGAGAGCCAGCAAATTGGTCTGGTCGGCGATTTCCTTGATTGCATTCACAATCGCGGAGATGTTCTCGGAGTGTTTTCCAAGCCGCTCAATAATCTCTGCAGACTGATTGACGGTATCTGCGATGCGCTCCATCTCCCGAACCGTATCATCAACAATGCGCCCACCCTCCTTCGATAAATCCCCCGATTCAGAAGAAATCTGCTGCGCGGTCCGGGCATGCTCTGATATCTGCTCAATCTGGGCGGTCATTTGCTGTACTGAAGACGCCATGCCGGTCGCCGCATCACTCTGTTCGGTCGAGCTATTGGCGACGCGTTTGGCTGATCCTGACAGTTCGTTGGCAGCTTCACTAACGCTTCCGGCTGTGTTTTGCACACTGCGCAGCAAAGTTTGCATTGACTCAGCCATTTTGTTGAAGCTCTCGCCAACCTCGTTCAGTTCGTCACGCGTACTCATCGCAATGCGAACAGTAAGATCGCCACCAGCCATCTTGGTTGTTTCACGCGACAACTCATGAACGGTATGAATCACCGCAAAATAGGCACCGCCCGACAACCAGAGCAGAAGCAATACAAATACTGCAGAAATGGCCATCTGCATGCTGAGTTCCTGCTGCAATTGGCGCTGTCGGTTTTGCAGCAGCAATTCCTGAGTCGGAATCAGAATCTCGAAAAGCCCGCGATAACCAATATCAATTGTCTTTGTGCTCTTGTCGAAAAAAGCCTGCGGCGCAACGCCGAATTGCCAATTGAGCATCCCTGATACAACGGCAATCACTTCGGATGAGCCATCCCCCAGTTCCTTTGTCAATTGAGACAGCGATGGAGCAATCTTTGCATTGCGTTCGCCAACTTTTCCTAAACTTTCTTTCAGCACATCCAAGTTCTGTCGCAATCCTGCCAGATGGACTTCAAAAATGGCTTTGTCATTGTCCTGAAGTTCCTTCTTGACCAGCGATGCCGTTCCCTTACCGCGCGCCTTTCCAAGTCGCTCGAGCATTTCTGGCAAACGATGAACCATGGTGTCGACGATGTAGTAGGAATTAATGTCTGGATCTCCAAACAACGACCCTTCCTCTGCGGCGTTAATCTGCAATTGAAGCATTCGCGCAATCAATTTGCTATGCGCAGCCAACGAATCCGCCAAATTCATGGACAAGTTGCTTTTTCGAAGTTTGATCCAGTCGGACTTGATGGCTGTCCATTCAGACGTTGTCTTGAGTAGGTCCGCGTGACGTACCGCGACTTTATCGACTTCCAGGATCACCCGATCGACGTCCGCAGTCTTGGCGCCCAACTTGTCTTTCATGTCGGCATGGCCGTTCAGGAATCCCGCTGACAGGCCGCGATGTTGCTGAGTCGCTTGTACCAGTTTGTGAACCGGGCCAATAAACTCCAACGCCGCTCTTTCGCTCCCTGCCTGGCGGATCGCCTTCGATTTGTCGACAATCAGCGTGGTCAGCAAGTATCCAACGGCCAAGATCGCCATCAAGCCCATCACTGCAAATTTGGCGGGATATTTGAGGCGGCTCATCAGCATAATGGCTGGAGAAAATAGGAATTTCATTGGTACCCTCTTCCGAAAAGACACTTTCCACGGGGAAACTTAAATTGCTGGCCTTTGCCAGGCAAGCTGCAGCAGAAACGACTCAAGCCATCGTGTGCACAGATCAATAATCCTGGTTGAGTACTCCATCCTGCAATCGCAGGACACGTGACGCCTTGGCAGCAAGATCCAGATCATGGGTTACCAAAACCATGGCAGCGCGGCGTTCCTGACAAAGCTCTAGCAGCAAGCCGAAAACCGCATCGGCCGCACTCCGATCAAGATTGCCCGTTGGCTCATCGGCGAGCAGACAGGTTGGCTCAGTAACCAATGCCCGGGCTACCGCAACGCGCTGTCGCTCGCCACCGGACAATTCGCCCGGACGATGACTCAGTCGATGCCCGAGTCCGACTCGACTCAAGACCTCGCTCGCTTTGAGTTCGGCCTCGGCGAATGCCATGCGGCGGATCAGCAGTGGCATTGCAACATTTTCCACGGCGGTAAATTCCATCAGAAGATGATGAAACTGATAAACAAAACCGAGAGACTGGTTGCGCAACTGTCCGCGTTCCGCCTCGCCGACAAATGCCAGATCGCGGCCCTGCAGCACGACCTGACCGGCCGATGGTTTATCCAGCCCACCAAGCAGATGGAGCAAGGTGCTTTTGCCAGAGCCACTGGCACCGACAATCGCCACCGTATCGCCAGCGCCGACTTTTAGTTCAACACCTCCAAGTACGGATACTTCGCTTGCTCCCTGGCGAAACACCTTGATCAGTCCGCGACACTCCAATACCGATGCGGTCTCCCGATTTCCGTCCTGCGAACTACTCATAACGCAAGGCCTCGGCAGGTTGCGTGCGTGATGCGCGCCAGCTTGGATAAAGCGTCGCCAATAGCGTTAAACAGAACGAGACAACGCTGATCGTAGCGACATCAACCCAATGCAAATCCGACGGCAGATCACTGATGTAATACACGTCCTTGGCGAGAAATTTCAGTCCCAACACGCTTTCCAGCGCCGGCACGACAACATCAACATTCAAAGCCACGGCCACGCCCAGCGCGACACCGGCTGCCAAACCCACAACGCCGATCAAGGTGCCTTGCACGATGAAAATGCCCATGATGCTCTTTGGGCTGGCCCCGAGAGTACGCAGGATGGCGATATCGGCACGCTTGTCGGTCACCGCCATGACAAGGGTGGATACGATATTGAAGGCTGCAACAGCCACGATTAGCAACAGAATCAGGAACATCATGCGTTTTTCGATTTCAACCGCGCGAAAGAAATTTGCGTGACTGCGTGTCCAGTCGCTGACCCAGGCATCCGCGTCAAGATAGCGCAACAATTCGCGCCCAATCTGGTGTACGGCAAAAAGGTCATCAACCTTTAGCCTTACCCCGGACGCGCGATCATCCATGCGGTACAACTTTTGCGCATCGCTTATGTGAATCAGCGCCAGACCGGAATCAAACTCGAACATACCCGCCTCGAACACGCCCACCACCCTGAACTGCTTGATGCGCGGCAGAATCGCCGCTGGCGTCACTACACCCTGCGGCGCCAAAAGCGTTACCTTCTCTCCCGTTCTGGCCCGCAAGGCACGCGCCAGTTCGCTGCCAAGCACGATGCCGAACTCTCCTGGCTTCAGTAGTGTGAGTTTCCCGGAGCGCATGTGCCGGGCGAAATCCGCGACCTTGTCTTCCGCCTCGGGCAGGATGCCGCGCACCATTACGCCGCGGACCTGACCGTCGAGTGTCAGCATGCCCTGCGCTTGTACATAAGGCGCAGCGGCCAGAACTCTGGGGTGCCGTGCCACGCCCTGCACCACTTTGCTCCAGTCGGCGAGTTCGCCGCTTTCACTACTGATCTGGACGTGAGAAACGACACCGAGAATTCTCTCACGCAGCTCCTTCTGGAACCCGTTCATGACCGAAAGCACCACAATCAGTGCCGCCACGCCGAGCGCCAGCCCGAGCATGGAAATCAGCGCGATGAAGGAGATGAATCGGTTTTCAGCACCCTCGCGCGGTTGGGCACGGGTGTAGCGTAAACCGATAAGGAGTTCGTAGATCATGTTTATTTGGTGTTGGCGCCGCATGTTAACATGCACTCATGCTGACGCTAATCGTGCCTGGCCTTATGTGGACGCGCCAGGCGCTCGCGGACCTTACCTACGACCTGCCTCTGCCCGCCTTTTCAACCCTTTTGGGAAAAGGCATGCTGCGCCACACTCCCCCACAGGACACCGCCTCAATACTCTCGGCATTGTCAGGGATTGGGACTCCGCTTCCTGCCGCTGCCTTGCGCCAATACGCTCTGTTCGGCCACCCGGGGGATGCCGAATGGCTTTGCCTCGATCCGGTACGCCTGCATTTTCAGGAACGCAGCCTGGCGGTCGACGATCCCGGTCGATTGGCCCTGACTGAAATAGAAGCCCGCGCGCTTGCCGTATCGCTAGCGCCGACTTTTGGAGAATTTGGGCAGCTTGAAGTCATCCAGCCACAAATATGGAATCTGCGACTATCCAGCAAGGCCCCGGAATTCAACGATCTACCCGCCGCCATCGGACGGTCAGCCATGCCTTTACCGCTGGCCCCGGCTTATGCGCCATGGCGCAATGCCATCAATGAAGCACAAATGCAGCTTCATGCCCATCCGGTGAATCAGGCTCGCGAGGCGGCCGGCCAGCCGCAAGTGAACTCGCTCTGGCCCTGGGGCGGCGGTAGCCTGCCTGATCCTTGCACCTGCAACTACGACGTGATTTTGAGTACAAACCCGGTTGCTCGCGGGATCGCCCGTGTCTTGCAGATCGATGACGCCATATTGCCCAAGAGCTTCAACGCCACCAACGCGCGCGCACCGTTGGCGGTTTATGACTCTATTGAACAACCGGCGCGTAGCGGCGACGCGATGATCTGGCGCGAGCAGTTGAGCCAGTTCGAGGCTGAATGGCTGGCACCTGCGCTTCAAGCAATGCGTAGCGGCCGGCTTGACCGGCTGCGCCTGTTTGCACCTGGTGATTCCGCCAGCGCCGAATTGCAGGTGCGCCGCCAAGATCTCTGGTGTTTCTGGCGCAAGCCCCGAAGTTTGAGCGAGTTGGCAAACGCATGACAAACATTACCGTTCGCAATGTCCCGCCGCGCGCCACATGGGCGCTGGAACAGGGTGGCGTTCATCCCTTGCTGGCAAGACTCTATGCCGCGCGCGGTGTCCGCACCCCGGAAGAACTCGATACTCGCAGCGCCGCCTTGCTTCCGCCGGGCGCGCTTAAAGGAACCGTAGAAGCCGCGATACTGCTCGCCGATACCATCGCTGCCGGTCGCAAGATCCTGATCGTCGCCGACTACGATTGCGATGGCGCCACGGCTTGCGCCGTAGGGATGCGCGCACTGCGCATGATGGGAGCGAAGGTGGATTACCTTGTACCCGACCGCTTCACGCTCGGCTATGGGCTTTCGCCTGAAGTTGCTCAACTGGCCGCCACCCGACAGCCCGATTTGGTCGTTACTGTCGACAACGGCATTGCCAGCGCTGAAGGCGTCGCGGAACTGAAACGGCTCGGAATCGCCACGCTAATTACCGACCACCATCTTCCCGGCGATGAGATACCCGATGCCGACGTGATTGTGAATCCCAACCAGCCGGGTTGCGACTTTCCGAGCAAGGCACTGGCCGGAGTCGGCGTAATGTTTTACGTTGCGCTGGCCTTGCGTGCGGAACTGCGCCGTCGTGGAGCTTACTCAGAGCAGCCAGAGCCCAACCTGGCTGCTCTGCTCGATCTGGTTGCGCTGGGCACCGTAGCCGACGTAGTCCCCTTGGACCGAAACAATCGCATCCTGGTCGCTCAGGGTCTGGCTCGCATGCGTGGTGGACAGATGCAGGCCGGAGTCGCCGCACTTTTTTCCATCGCCGGTCGCGAAACCAGTCGTGCTGCCACTTTCGATCTCGGTTTTGCCCTCGGTCCACGGCTCAATGCAGCCGGCCGGTTGGCCGACATGTCATTGGGAATTGAATGTCTGACGACCGACGACCCCAGCCGCGCGCTGAACATCGCTCAGCAACTCGATGCCATTAATCGGGAACGACGTGTCATCGAGTCGGACATGCGTGAGGACGCGGAAATCCTGTTGGCGGCGCTTGATCCGGGCCAACGCGCCAGCTTGACCCTGTTCGACCCAAGCTGGCATCAGGGCGTAATCGGAATCCTCGCCGGACGCGTCAAGGAGAAACTGCACCGGCCCTGCTTTGCCTTTGCCCGTGGCAACGCAGGCGAACTGAAAGCCTCGGGCCGCTCGATTCCAGGGCTACACCTGCGCGATGCGCTTGATCTGGTCGCAAAGCGCCAGCCCAACTTGCTGCTGCGTTTTGGCGGACATGCCGCAGCGGCCGGCCTCACTCTAATGGAAGACCGCTTAGGCGATTTCGAAGCCTGTTTTGAGGCAGTCTGCAACGAGTTGCTTTCGCCGACAGATCTTTCCCGAACACTGGAAACCGATGGCCCGCTCGAATCCGGCTACTTTTCGCTTGAAGCCGTACGTCTGATGCAACAGGAAGTCTGGGGCCAGGGTTTCCCCGGTCCGCTATTTGCCGACAGCTTTGAAGTCGTCAATCAGCGCATCCTGAAAGACAAGCATCTCAAGCTCAAATTGCAGAAAGACGGCAAGCGCTTCGATGCCATCCAGTTCAATTTTTCCGAAAATGCACCGAACCGGATTTACGCGGCCTTCCGTGCCGACATCAACGAATGGAACGGCACGCAAACCGTTCAATTGATGCTGGAACATTTCGAAGCCGCCTGATCCCTTTCTGCAAAGCACGTCAGACTCAGATCACGGGCTTCGTTCCCCTCAACACCTCCGACGCCGGGCCGGGTCTGCCAAACAGATAGCCCTGATAGGCGTGACAGCCCATATTTGCCAAAAACTCTTTTTGCTCCTGGGTCTCCACACCCTCGGCAATGACGCTTAGGCCAAGACTGTGACCCAGATCAATGATGGTGCGAGCGATGGCTGCGTCATTGCTGTCAATCAGAATATCGCGTACAAACGAGTGATCAATCTTCAATTGGCTCAAAGGCAAGCGCTTGAGATAAGCCAGCGAAGAGTAGCCGGTGCCAAAGTCGTCAAGAGCAAAGCTGATGCCCTCGGCTTGCAGCAGAGTCATCTTGGCAATCGCGTCCTCAACGTCATGCAGCAGAAGACTCTCGGTAACTTCCAGCCTGAGCTTCCCTGGATCGGCAGCGGTTTCGCTCAACACAATCAACACCTGCTCGACGAAGTCCTTCTGGCGAATCTGGCGAGCGCTGACGTTTACCGCCATGGTCAAATGAGCCGTTTCTGCTTGTCCGCTCCAGAGCAGCAACTGTCTGCAGGCGGTTTCAAGAACCCAGTTCCCCAGCGGCAGAATCACCCCGCTGTCCTCGGCCTGACGAATGAAATCAGCGGGAACAATCAGACCACGACGGGGATGCCGCCAATGTACCAAAGCTTCCGCACCTGTGACATGCGCTTCACCGTCGAGCTGCGGCTGATACAAAAGCAGAAACTGGTGCGCGCCCAACGCAACCCGCAAATCCGCGTTCAAGGTCGCACGAGTAGCAACCACAACCTGCATGTCGGGATCAAAAAAGCGCAAGGTATTCCGGCCTGCCGCCTTGGCTTGATACATGGCAGTGTCTGCCCGCTTCATCAACTCGTCAACCGACAGCGACTGGTCGCGAAATAGCGCAATACCTATGCTCGCCGTGCAATGAACACTGTGATTTTCGCATTCATCTGCTGAATAGCCCGGATCAAGTGCATACGGTTGATTCAGCGCTGCCTGAATCTTGACCGCCACGATCTCTGCCTGCATCGCAGCCAGGGCTTCGGCATCGAGATCCTCAAGAATCACCACGAACTCGTCGCCACCCAAACGTGCAACGGTATCGCCTTCACGTATGCAGGACTCCATCCGTGAGGCGACCTCCACCAGAAACCGGTCTCCAGCGTCGTGGCCCTTTGTATCATTCAGAATTTTGAAATCATCCAGGTCAAACAGCATCAACGCCCCGTGGCTACCGTGACGGGCACTGCTGGTGAGTGCCCGCCGGAGACGATCCAGCATCAGGCGCCGGTTTGGCAGTTTCGTCAGCGGATCATAGAAAGCCAGATTTCTGATCTCATCCTCAGCCTGTTTGCGCTCGCTGATATCGATAAAGCTGGCGCGAATCAATCGACGATTCGTCGATGGCAACCGGGACAGCCGCACCTCGCAGTAGTGAGTCTCGCCCCTGGCGTTGCGAACTGTTCGCTCGAAAAGCACCTGCTCGCCGGCCAATGCCTTCAACTGCGTTTCTTTCAGGCTCTCCATGATGTCAACACCCTTGAATTGTTCGGGTGGATAGAAACGCTCCGGCCAAGCTTTCAGCAATTCTTCGCGGTCGCAACCAAAAAGTTTCTCCGCCTCTGCATTGACTTCCACAAAACGCCCCAGATCGAAATCGTGAACGACGATGGCATCTGGCGCCAGATCGACCATTACGCGGAATCGTGCCTCGCTTTCCCGCATGGATCGGGTCATGTCGCGTGCCAGGCGCAAGGCGCGGTTCCGCGTTCCTGCCAAGGACCAGGCAAAGCTGAACAACAGCAAACTGCTGAGCAAGCCTCCAATCAAGACTTGCCTCGAGTGATGGATATTTCCTCGAGCTTCCAGTTCCGGCCGACTGACAAAGCTCAGCGTCCAGGATCGGCCGCCCACCATCATGGGTTCGCTATGGACATATCGTGGTTTGGCAGTGGGGTCTTTCGCATCGCTGTTATAGAACAGGCTATCCGGACCAACATCCGTTCCATCGTAAATGCTCAGCGATACACCGCGAGAGGTCCGCCGTGACAATTCTTCCATCAGTACCGGCATGCGAAATGGACTGAGTACATATCCGTAAGTCTCGCTGCCCGATTGCCTTGTAACCGGCAGGTACATGATGAATGCAGGCACCGGATTGCTTTGTTCGTCGACTTTCAGCGTGATCTTGCGGGTAATCATCGCTTCCCCGGCATCACTCGCCCGCTGCATGGTCTCGCGGCGCTCGGTGTCCTGCCACATGTCGTAGCCGAGTGCCTTGACGTTCAGCCCGACATAGGGTTCCGCGAAGACATTCAGTACATAGCGATCTCGATGACCTGGGGGGCGCATGTCAAAATCGCTTACGCCGGACTTTCGCACTTCGCTGATCAAACCATCGAGCTCTCGATCACTTACCAGACGTGCAAAAGCCACCGCGGCGATTGCCGGATAGTTGCGCTCCAGCCTGAGACCGGCTATGTAATTGCGCCAATCGGTGCGCGTAACGTTATCAGAGGCAGCAAACAATGCTGCAGCGCCGCGCAATGTCTGCGTGTAGCCGGCAATTCGGGCTTTGATATCGGCGCGAACCTGACCGACCTCGACATCGAACTCCAAACGAAGCTGGCGCTCCAGACTTGCCTGACTGTAACGCCAGGCAAATATCGTCAATGACAATGAGCAGGCAAGCGCAATCCAGGCGGGCCAAAGGCCGGGCCTGAACTTGTTCGAATGCGTGTTCGCTTCAGCTGGCACGGTCATTGGCGACGAAGATCGGTTTCGCTATTTATGCAATACGTATGGGACTACCCACTATACCTTCATGGTTAACGGTGCCAAGTAAATAAACTTTACCCCTGGATAGCGATGTGTTATCCGGTTACTACCCACCCCTTCTCCAGCGCTGCAAAAATGGCTCATGGGCACGTCTTTAAGTGTCCCCACCATAAAGGAGAGAGACATGGCAGCAAAAAACATTCTGATGCTGGTCGGCGATTACGTTGAAGACTATGAAGTGATGGTGCCTTTCCAGGCATTGCTGGCGGTAGGGCACAACGTTCACGCGGTCTGTCCAGACAAGAACGCGGGCGACAGTGTCAGTACCGCGATCCACGATTTCGAGGGACAACAGACCTATTCGGAGAAGCGCGGTCACAACTTTGCTTTGAACGCCAGTTTTGCCGACATCAAGGCCGAAAACTACGACGCCCTGGTCATTCCGGGCGGCCGCGCACCGGAATATTTGCGCCTCAACCCCCTGGTTCTGGATATGGTTCGTCATTTTTTCAGTGCCAACAAGCCGGTCGCCGCCATTTGCCATGGCGCTCAATTGCTGGCTGCAGCCGGGGTTCTGAAGGGTCGTAGCTGCTCGGCTTATCCAGCCTGTAGCGCCGAAGTGGTACTGGCCGAAGGCAAGTTTGCCGAAATCGCCATCGACGGTGCTGTCACCGACGGCAATCTGGTCACGGCGCCAGCCTGGCCTGCACATCCGGCCTGGATCAGTCAGTTCCTCAAGGTATTGGGTACCCGAATCGAGCTCTGAACCTGTCGCGCACCGGATTGGCGGTGTTACATTGCGCGGTGGGGAGGCGGCCGCCTCCCCGATGATCTAGCCGAGGAGAAAAGGCCATGTGCAAGATTTTCATCAGCGCCGACCCCGATCTGTATCGCTGCCGCTCCCGCTCTCTGCGTCTTTCGGGCGTCGTCACCAGCATTCGCCTGGAGAACCTGTTCTGGCAGGTGCTGGAGGAAATCGGCGAGCGCGACAGCCTCAGTGTGGCGCAACTCATCACCCGCCTCTACGACGAACTGGCCGAAGCCGGCGGTCTGGGTGACAACGACGGCACCAACTTCAGCTCGTTCCTGCGCGTCAGTTGCGGACGCTATCTCGCCTTGCAGGTGGCCGGCCGCATACCTGCCGATACTGAAGTCCCGATTCGTTCGCTGGATGCCGACTGGGTGCTCGCAGGTGAGAAATCCGGCCGTTCCAGCAGTTTCCCGGCGAAAACCCGGCGCATGGAGATGGCGCACGCTGCACCCTGAGTACCAAGGCCGGCCAGCCGGCCTTGTTTTTACCGGAATCTGATCCCGGCCGCCGTATCGCCATCGCCGACTTTCGACTTTCGGCTAGCCGACTGCAACGTATAATCGCGGCCCTTCGCATCAATCTCCTCTACCGCCGTGTCCCAGCTTGATCTAGAAACCGCCCGTCGTCGCACCTTCGCCATCATTTCGCACCCGGATGCAGGCAAGACCACGCTCACCGAAAAGCTGCTGTGGTTTGGTGGCGCCATTCAGGTCGCCGGCGAAGTCCGTGCCCGCAAGGCATCGCGCCACGCCACCTCGGACTGGATGGAACTGGAAAAGCAGCGCGGCATCTCGGTCACCAGTTCGGTAATGCAGTTTCCCTATCGCGAGTGCATGGTGAATCTGCTTGACACGCCGGGCCACGAGGACTTCTCTGAAGACACTTACCGCACGCTGACGGCGGTCGATTCGGCGGTAATGGTGATCGACTCAGTCAACGGCGTCGAAGCCCAAACTATCAAGCTGCTGAACGTCTGCCGCCTGCGCGACACGCCAATCCTGACTTTCATCAACAAGCTCGACCGTGAAGGGCGGCCGCCGATCGAATTGCTCGACGAGATCGAGTCGGTGCTCGACATCCAGTGCGCGCCGATGACCTGGCCGATCAGCATGGGCAAGCGCTTTCGCGGCGTGTACAACCTCTACGAGGACAGCATCAGTTTCTTCGACCCCAAGGCAGAAAAAGGCACCGCCGAAGTCATCAAGGGGCTGGACAATCCACGCCTTGACCAACTGATCCCGGATCAGGCGGACGAGCTGCGCATGGAGGTCGAACTGGTGCGCGGTGCTTCACACACCTTCGATCGCGAAGCCTATCTTGCAGGCAAGCAGACGCCAGTGTTCTTCGGCTCGGCGATCAACAACTTCGGCGTCCAGTCCCTGCTCGACGCAGTGGTTGATCTGACGCCCAGCCCGCAGCCGCGAGCCTCCGAAATACGTCTGGTGCAGCCGAGCGAGCCCAAGTTTTCCGGCTTCGTGTTCAAGATCCAGGCCAACATGGTCCCCAAGCACCGCGACCTCATCCTCTTCGTCCGTGTCTGCTCGGGCAAGTTCGAGCGCGGCAGCAAACTCAAGCAACGCTCGACCGGCAAAACGCTGTCGGTCAAC